>JAPLUN010000623.1 GCA_026397715.1 Verrucomicrobiota bacterium | reverse complement strand
GGCGTGATCGCTGAAACCTGCGACGACGTCGCCGTCATGTATGCGGGTCGCATCGTCGAACGCGGCCCGGTGTATCCGATTTTCGCCAAACCGCAGCATCCCTACACGCAGGGTCTCATCCGCTGCCTGCCGAAGCTTGATCATCCGCCCAAGACGACGCTGCCCGTCATCCCGGGCATGGTTCCCAGCCTCAGAGACATGCCCGCAGGCTGCCGCTTTGCCTCGCGCTGCCCGAACCCGCACAGCACCGATGTTTTAAACACCCGCCAGCCCTGGAAAGAATGCGGCAGCGGCCATGGCGTGGAAGCTTGCGCGTGCTTTGCCACTCAAATCTCCGCGTCATGAGCCTTCTCTCCGTTCAAAATCTTAAGATGCACTTCCCGGTGCGTGGCGGTGTGTTTTACACCACCCAAGCTGTGTGCAAGGCTGTGGATGGCGTGAGCTTCGAGCTGAAAGCAGGGGAAACGCTGGGCCTCGTCGGTGAGAGCGGCTGTGGAAAGTCCACGGTAGCCCGCTCCGTGGTGCGCCTGCTCAAGCCCACCTCCGGCAATGTAGTTTTCAACGGCCACGATATCTCGGCGCAGTCGCAAAGTGCGCTGCGCAGCCAGCGCCGTGAAATGCAGATGATCTTCCAGGATCCCGCCGAGTCGCTCAATCC
This sequence comes from Verrucomicrobiota bacterium, assembly GCA_026397715.1. GTDB lineage: Bacteria > Verrucomicrobiota > Verrucomicrobiia > Verrucomicrobiales > Verrucomicrobiaceae > Prosthecobacter. Next base: position 13,488 of record JAPLUN010000623.1, on the reverse strand, counting down.
ACGGCATACCATCGGGCAGATCTTGGAGGAACCCTTCATCATTCAGAAGATGGGGACTCGCGCAGAACGGGCTGAATGGTCCGTGGAACTGCTCAAGCGCGTCGGTTTGCCGGCGGATGCCATGTTTCGTTACTCCTTCGAATTCAGCGGCGGTCAGCGACAGCGCATTGGCATCGCGCGTGCGATCGCGTTGAATCCCAAGCTCATTGTCTGTGACGAGCCTGTCTCCGCGCTCGATGTCTCAGTGCAAAGCCAGGTGCTCAATCTCCTGCTCGAGTTGCAACGCGATATGGGTCTGAGCTACTTGTTCATCGCCCATGGCCTCAACGTGGTGAAACACATGAGCGACCGCGTGGCGGTGATGTACCTCGGCAAGATCGTCGAACTCGCGCCGGCCACCGAGCTCTATCAAAACCCGCAGCACGCCTATACCAAGGCGCTGCTGGATGCGATCCCCATCGCCGACCCGACTCAGCGCCGTGCACGGCAACTCCTGCGCGGTGATGTGCCTTCGCCGATCAATCCGCCCGCCGGCTGCGCCTTCGGTCACCGCATGAAGCATCCGAAGTGGGAGCAGAGCGTGGGCATGGACCTCACGCTCAAGGAAATCTCGCCAGGGCATTTCGTGCAGCCCTGTCCGTGCTGCACGTGATGCAGGCGTAACTGCCTGCATGCTGAGATGAGTGCGGGCACATCAGTGCCCGCATCACTTTCAGATCAATGGGAGGTCGCCTTTTCCGCACCGAGGCCGGTGTGGGCGCGAACGGTGAGTTCGGCGAACTTGGCTTCGGCTTCAGGATCACGTGCCGTGAGAATGGTGCCGAGCCAGGCGGCGATGAAGCCGATCGGGATGCTGACGATGCCGGGGTTTTCGAGGGGGAAGATGGCGCCTTCCTTGCCGAAGACTCCGTTCGGGCTGAGCAGAATGAGGATGATGGAAGAGGCAAGTCCGACGCTGAGGCCGGCCACTGCGCCCGTGGTGTTGAAGCGCTTCCAGAAGACGCTGAAGATGATGACGGGCAGATTCGCGCTGGCGGCGACGGCAAAGGCCAGGCCGACGAGGAAGGCTGCGTTCACGCTGGGGCCGAGATAGATGGCGATGCTGATGCTGACTGCACCCACGCAGAAGGCGGTGATGCGTGCGACTTTCACTTCCATGCCCGGGCGGTTGGTTTTGCCGTGATGGAGGACGTTGGAGTAGAAGTCATGCGCAAAACTGGCGCTGGCGCTCATCGTGAGACCGGCGACAACGGCGAGGATGGTGGCAAAGGCGACGGCGCTGATGAAGGCGAAGAAGAATTCGCCGCCGAGCACCTGAGCAAGGATCGGCGCGACCATGTTGGTGTCCGGTTTACCGGCAGCCGTGGTGATGAGCGCTTTCTTGAGGATGGTGGCGGCACCGAAGCCGAAGAAGGTCGTCATGATGTAGAACAGGCCGATGATGGCCATGGCCCAGACAACGCTGGAGCGGGCGGTCTTGGCATCTGGCACGGTGTAGAAGCGCACCAAGATGTGTGGCAGACCAGCGGTGCCCAGCACGAGGCCGAGGCCGAGTGAAATGAGATCCAGCGGTCCCCACGGACCAGCCACGGCGACGCCGAACTTGAGGCCGGGCTCCATGAGGTTCTTGGGCTCTGAAGTACCTGCGTAGTCAGCTTTTGAGACGGCGTTGAAGAATTCGGTGAAGCTGAAGTGGTGATACTGGAGGACCAGATAGCTGAGAAGCAGGGCACCTGCGATGAGCAGCAGAGCCTTGATGATCTGCACCCACGTCGTGGCCAGCATGCCACCAAAGACGACATAGACGAGCATCAGCATGCCGACGCCGATGACTGCAGGTGCAAAGGGCAGACCGATGAGGCGCTGGATGATCACGCCCGCACCGACCATCTGCGCGATCATGTAGAAGGTGGAAACGGTCAGGGTGCTCAGGGATGCCAGCGCACGCACAGGACGAGGCTTGAGACGGTAGGCCAGCAGATCGGCCATGGTGTATTTGCCGGCGTTGCGCAGCGGCTCCGCGACGACGAGCAGCACGGTGATGTAGGCGACCAGGAAGCCCACGGAGTACATGAAGCCATCGTAGCCGTAGAAGCAGATCATTCCGGAGATGCCGAGGAAGGAGGCGGCACTCATGTAGTCGCCGGCGACGGCAAGACCATTCTGCCAGCCAGTGATGCTGCGCCCTGCGGCGAAGTAGGCGCTGGCACCCGTATTTTTTTTGGCAGCCCAAAAGGTGATGAGAAGCGTGAGGCCCACGAAGGCCAGAAACATGATCAGAGGAATGTTCATCGAGAAGGAAAGGAGACGAATTTAAGACGGAAGGTTCAACGGCGGCGCATGGCTCATTCCTGACCGTGAATCACAGCGGCGGCGGCTTTGTCCCACTTGGCGGCGACGCGCACGTAGAGGAAGGCCATGATCCAGGCCATGAAGAACTGCGAGAGCGCAAAGACGTAGGCGATGTTCACTTCACCCCAGACCTTCTTCTTCATCAGTTCAGGGCAGTAGCCCACCAGGATCGGCAAGGCGAGGTAGTAGATCAGGAAGAAGATCGTCGCCGGGATGATGAATCGTGACTTGCGGGCCAGCAATGCGCGGAATTCCGGCTTCGCCTCCAGCTTTTCCCAGTTCACAGGTGTTTTTTCGCTCATAGTGGGGCGGAGAGTATGGAGACAGACGCTGGATGGCAAGAGTGGAAAGCAGCGGAGGTGAAAATGCCCCGGGTTTTCCAGTCTCGATGACAGACCGTTGCTTGACTCTTTATCAAGCGCCTTGAAATGGGCGCATGATTCCACGGCAAAAATGTGCGCATTGCGGAAAACTCGCGGATTTTAAGGACGAGTTCTGCACTTCCTGCTGGAGTCACCGCATCAAGGGCAAGGTGCTGACCAACGAGCAGATCACCACGCTCGAGGCCCAGTATGCCGCACTGAATGAAAAGAAGCGCTGGCAGGCCAAGCTGGGGGCATGGCAGAACCGGTTGCTGCTTCCGGCTATCCTGATGGTCCTCTGGAGCATCTATGGGGTTTTTACCTTGCTGCCCTTCTATTTAAAATTCGGTCTGGGCCAGCTCGAGCTCGCCATCAGCGTGTTTTGCTCGGCCAGTTTTGCTATTGGCGGCTATTTAGTCGGCGGAGCCAGGGCGCTCAAAGCCGCCTGCTATTTGCTAATTCTCGCCAGCCTCGCCGCCACTTATCATATCGGAGACTATTTGATGGAAGTGCTGCATGATGAGGCAGAAATCGACGAAGGGTTTCTATACAGCTGCCTTCGTCTGGTGTTCTGCGGCATGATTCTGATCTCAAGCATCCAGATTCTGCGCCTCAAGCGCCCTGCTGCCTAATGTCTGAATGGTATGGGGGAGGGCGGATTGCCTCCACAAAAACGGCAGGCTGCCACGGTTTGCGCGGCTTGCTCCTTGAGCAGTGTATGTCCCTGCGCCACTGGTGCGTCCTAATGGAAGCATGGATCGTCATCGGACTGCTCGTCGTAGCCGTCATCGCCTTTGCCACGGAAAAAATTTCCGTGGATCTCGTCACTTTGTCGATGCTGTGCGTGCTGGTCATGTGCGGCATTTTGAAGGCTGACCGCGCCTTTGCCGGATTTGGAGATCGGGTGATCATCCTGCTGGCGGCGATTTTTGTGATCGGTGCCGCGCTGCGTGAGACCGGCGTGCTGGACATGATGGGCGGTGTGCTGGCGCAGACCTTCGGCACCCAGCCGAAGCGGCTCATGGGTTTCATGATGGCCGTGGTGGGCGGTGTCTCCGCCTTCATGAACAACACCACCGTCACCGCCGTGTTTGTGGGTCCGGTGATGGGTCTCGCGCGCAAGCTGCGCATCCCGCCCTCACGCCTCCTGATGCCACTGGCTTTTGCCTCGCTGATGGGCGGCACCTGCACACTGATCGGCACCTCCACGAACGTCGCCGTGAGCGGTGCGATCACCAAGCTGGGTTTGGAGCCGCTGCGCATGTTTGAATTCACCGGAATCGGTCTGGTGCTGATGCTGACCGGCATCGTTTACATGGTCTTTATTGGTACGCACCTGGTGCCTGAACGCGACAAGGCTGCGGCTGTTGCCGGTGATGCCATGCGTGACTATCTGGCCGAGGTCATGGTGCTGCCCGGCTCGCCTCTCATCGGCCAGGCCGCCTTTGATTCGGATTTCTCCGCGATGGACTTTCAAGTCATGAAGATCCGCCGGGCCGACCAGCCTCTAGACGCGGGACCCAACCTCCGCTTCGAGGAAGGCGATGTCGTTCTCGTGGCCGGCAAGGTGGAAAATCTGATCCGGGTGAAGAAGATCGAAGGCCTCGACATTCTCGAAGACGTCACGCTGCGCAGCTCCGGCGTGGACATGCGTGATGCGCAGATCGCCGAAGTCGTGCTCACTCCGCGCTCCGGCTTTGTCGGCCGGTCCTTGCGCGACAACAACTTCCGCCAGCGCACTGGTCTTTCGGTGCTGGCTCTGATGCGTGGTGATCGTGCGCTGATGCATCACATGGCGGATGAGAAACTGCGGGCTGGTGATGTGCTGCTGCTGCAGGGGCCAGGGGATCGTTTCCGCGTCTTCGAAGAGGGCAATGACATGATTGTCATCACGCAGCATCAGTTCAGCTCAGAGATGCGCCAGCGCGGCCTGAGGTTGCTGGTAGCGTTTATTCTGGCTGTGATCGTGAGCAGCATCGGCTGGGTGCCTGACACGATCGCCTTTGTCATCGTTGCCATCATGGCCGTCCTTTCCCGCTGCATCAAACTGGAGAGCGCCTATGCCAACATCGACTGGCGCTTGCTCATCCTGATCGGCGGCATGATGGCCTTTGGAGAGGCCATGCAGGTCTCTGGTGCCTCCAGCATGATCGCCAATTTCATCACCGGCTGGCTTCAGCCCTGGGGGGTCTTTGCGGTTTTCGCCGGATTCTGCCTGCTGACGATCCTGCTCACCCAGCCAATGTCCAACGCCGCAGCGGCACTCGTCGTGCTGCCGGTGGCCTTGCAGGCCGCTGCCAGCATGGGTGCCAATCAGCGCGCCTTCGCCATCGGTGTCATGCTCAGCGCCTCCGCCTCCATGCTCACGCCGTTTGAGCCCAGCTGCATCCTCGTCTATGGCCCTGGGAAATACCGCTTCGCAGACTTCATCAAAGTGGGAGGTGGTCTGACCCTTGTGATGCTGATCGTCATCCTGGCCATGGTGCCGGTGTTCTGGCCGCTGAAGTAGCTCGTTCTCACTGGCCGCTGGGCCCAAGCCCCGTCTTCTTTTTCAGCACCATTTTTTCGATGGCTTTCATCTTGGAATAGGGCGGATGCGGCAGAGGCACCAAGGATGCGATAAAGCCGCCCTGATGCACCACAGCGCGTTCATGAGAAAACGTGAGGAAGCTGTGATGACCATGATAGCTGCCCTGGCCGCTCTGGCCTGCGCCACCGAAGGGCAGATGTGAGTTTACAATGTGCAGCAAGGTGTTGTTGATGACCGTGCCGCCGGCGCTGGTTTCGCAGAGCATGCGTTGAATGAAAGCCTCATCCCGACCAAAAGCGTACAAGGCCAGCGGTTTGCCTCCTGACTGAATGTAGGAGAGCACCTCATCCAGTGAATCATAGACAAGCACCGGCAGCACGGGGCCAAAGATTTCCTCCTGCATGATGAGCATGGATGATGTGACGCCGCTCAAAACCGTGGGTGCCACGTAGCGAGTGGCCTCGTCTGTTTCACCACCGATGACAGCATGTGCCCCGGCTGCGATAGAGGCATCAAGCAAATGATTCATGCGCTGCCAGCCGCGTGCATCCACGACTCGTGCAAAGTCAGACGAGGTCCGGCGCTCCTCTGGCGTATTGCCATAAAACTCACGTATTCGTGCGCTGATTGCCGATACGAACTCCTCACGCAGAGCACGTGGCACCCAGACATGATCAGGACAGATGCAGGTCTGACCGGCATTGAGGAATTTGCCAAACGCGATCGCAAGAGCTGCTTTGGGAATGTCGGAACTCGCATCCAATACTGCAGGTGATTTGCCACCGAGCTCCAGTGTAACTGTTGCCAAATGTTGCGCAGCTTTGGCCATGACCTTTTTGCCGACTGCCGGGCTGCCGGTGAAGAAGACATGATCAAAGGGAGATTCCATCAAGGCTTCCGCTGCCGACACACCACCCGTGAATGCAGCGACTTCATTGGAAGGGAAGGTTTCGTTGATGAGTTGTGTCAGAACCGCTTCCGTATGGGGTGTGCGGTCTGAGGCTGACATCATCACCACATTGCCTGCAGCAATGGCACCCACGAGGGGCAGCAGGAACAAATGCACGGGATAATTCCATGGCGCTAAAATGAGCACCTGACCTTTGGCTTCATAGCGCACCTCACTGCGCGACCCCAGCGTGAAGAGATGAGCCGCCACACGCCGGGGCTTCATCCAGCGTTTCAGTCGAGCACAGACAAACGCGATTTCATCCGTCACGGGGGCGATTTCGGAAATCTCAACTTCGGCCTGACATTTGCCAAAGTCATTCTGCATTGCTGCCACAATCTCATGCCGTCTTGCGATTAAGGCCTCTCTGAGATGCTTGAGCTTGGTGATACGCTGCTCTGCTGTGCTCTGAGCGATGTGCCAGCGATTTTGACGCTGGGCCTCAAATACTTTCTGGATGTTTGAAGGGTCCATAAGGCTTGAAGAGGCATCAAAAGCTGAGTTGTTCCCAGCTCTTATGATTGGGGTTAGCTAGTTTGTTAAATTACTCATATCCGTAAGTACTGCGAACAAGCGCAACAAGTGGGTTCCCCTTTGGAAACACAAGGGTTCCACGGGCAGACGAGGTGTGAACGGATCCGGCAGGAATTGTGAGCGAACTCGAACAACCGGGACTGTTGACCTTTACTCTCATGACCTGCGGATTTGTTGGTCCAGTTGTACACGAGTTGTTCGCAGCAATTCTTGGAGCGCTGGATTGTCGAGCGCGGCCTGGGCTGCCACCACTTCGGCGTCCTTTTTGCTGCGACCGGTGCCACGCCCGAGCTGGGTGCCCCGCCAGGAGACGATGGCGATGAAGTTTTTTGCGTGATCCGGCCCCTCAGAACCGACGATCTCATAGACCGGCGGCTCCACGCCCACTGCTTGAATGAGTTCCTGAAGCTGTCCCTTGGGATTGGCATCCAGCTGGCCTCTATTCAGTGCTTCCAGATCTTCGGCAAAGAGCCGCGCGGCAAATTGATGGGCGGCGTCGGTTCCGGAATCGAGGTGGATGGCACCTGCGACGGCTTCGAGGGCATCGGCCAGGGTGGATTCGCGGTCCCGGCCGCCATTGGCTTCTTCCCCCCGCCCCAGGTGCAGGTAGGAACCGAGTCCGATGCGACGGGAGATGCGTGCCAGCGCCTTGGTGGAGACAAGCTGGGCGCGTGCCTGGGTCAGCACGCCCTCGTCGGCCTGGGGGAGGCGCTGAAAGAGCAGATGTGACAGAGCGAGCTGCAGGACGGCATCGCCGAGGAATTCGAGGCGCTGATTGTCTGAGTGAACGCGCTGGTTTTCATAACCGACGCTTCCGTGCGTGAGCGCGAGCTGGAGCAACGCGGGGTCGCGAAAGGTGTGGCCTATGACTTGTTCCAGCGGTTGCATGTGTGCTCTTTTGTAGCCGGAAGTCCGGCAGCACTCCATGAAAAAAGTGGGGTGACCGACGGGACTCGAACCCGCAACAACCAGAATCACAATCTGGGGCTCTACCGTTGAACTACGGCCACCATCTCTACCGAGAGTCGAGCATAGTACTCGGGAGGAGCGTTTGCGCCAGTGAAAAATCAGGGGTGGGGAAAGTCAGGGTAGAAAGCGCGCCCACGGGTTCAGACTTTCCGCCGGAACCAGACCCATGGCAGGGCGAAAGCGGCGGTGATCAGCACGGTGAGCACGCCGATCATGGCGGTCATGCCGAGGGTGATGAGTCCGCGATTGCTGCCTACGGCCAAGGCGCCGAAACCCAAGCCGGTGCTTAGACCGCAGTAGGCGAGCGAACGGCCCAGCGAGGCGACACGTTCGCGGGTCATGCCGGGTTCACGCAGGGAATGCATGACATGGATGGTGAAATCGAGACCCAGACCCAGACAGAGGGGAATGGCCCCGACGCTCATCAGGTTCCAGGTCAGCCCCCAGGCGGACATGCCTCCGAGGAGAATCCAACCACTGGCTGCGAGGGTGACGAAGGCGAAGGCTCTCTCACGCCAGCCATGAAACACGAGCAGAAACAGGAGGCAGGCGATGACGACGGTGGGCACACATACGTGCAGGATTTCTCGTTTCAGCAAGGGTTCCAGCGAAGTGCGCAGAAAGGCCCAGCCGGCGGGATGAGCACCCGGTATTTTTTCCAATTCATGCAAGACGGGCGCGTTCTCCAGGGATCGCCCCGGTGCGAGGCGTATGGAACCCATCGCCATCAAACCGTGCTTGTCGTGCTGGGAGACAATGCCGCCGAGATTTTCGAGCACGATGGCCTTGGGCCAGAGCGGCAGCGCTGTTTTGGCTGCGGCCCATTCACGCAGCTGCTTGAAGACATTCTGCGTCAGAGCATAGGCGACGTCGGTGAATCCGGCGGCATCGACGGCTTCTTTGAATGCGTCTTCTCGTGCGGCGAGGGATTGCAGCGCTGCAAGATTCGCCTTTTGCGCGTCTGCATCGGGAACCAAGGCAAGCGGTAGCAGCTGAGCTTCGACTTGGTCGCTATTGAGCGTCTTCTGGGCAGTGAGGATGCTCTGGCGCAGGGCGGTGGCATCGGCGGCTGCGAAGACGACTGGCACGTTGCGCCCCGGCTCGTTGCTGGTGTTCAGCATGCGTTGCTCAATGTCTTCCAGAACGTCGAAGGCCTCGCTCTTGTCAGGACGCAGTACGGCAGAGCCGAAATCCATCTTCGGCAGGCCCTTCCAACCCACCACCGCAGTGGCGGCGATGAGAGCGATCAACACGAGCCATACCATGATGCCCTGCATTCTCATGGCTAGGCGAATGCTGCCATGATGCTCCTCCAGTTTGCCCGTGGTCATGCCCAGCGGCAGAAAGCCAAAGATCATGACCGCTGCGCCGATCAACACTCCGAGCGCCGACAACACACCGAGCTGCGCGACACCGGGAAGCTGGCTGAGGCCCAGCATGGCAAAGATGCCGGCAATGCTGACGGCGGACCACGTGACGCTGGGCAGCGCACGTCGGCAGATGCTGCCAAATCGCTCGCCAGGATGCTCGCGTGACACGTGCAGGCCGTAGACGCCAAAGTCCTCAATCAATCCCGTGAGGATGGCCGCGAAGCCCATCGACATCACATTGAGAGAGCCATAGATCGCACCCGCTGTGCCAAGCGTGAGCAGGTTGGCGCAGAGAATGGCGAGCAGCAGCCATAGCAGCGGCTTCACACTGCGGTGCAGCAGCCAGAAAAGAAAGCCGACGATGAAGGTGACGGCACCGATGGACTGCCGCATGTCTCCTTCCATGCCGGTGGCGATTTCGGCCTGAAACGCCGGGTCTCCCGTGAAGCCGATCTTTACGCCCGCGAGTTCTTTTTGCTGCGGCAGCCATTCCTCGCGCACCGCCTTCTTGATCTGCGTGAGCCACGCATTGGCCGCACGATAATCAGCAAGCGCCTGGCCCGGTGGTGTGACAAACAGCAGGCGCAGTGTGCCATCGGCGCTGCTGAATTCATCGCTCATCAGGCTGCTCATGTCCCCTCCCCCGCTCATGAGCGCCAACGCACCGCGTGCGAGGCCGAGCGGATCGTAACCGCTGAGCGTGGCGTTTTGCAGATCCAGAGAAGAAGCTGCGGCCTCCTTGGATTTGGCGAGCAGGGCTGTGAGCGAAGCGGGATCAAGTGAAGAGATAAGCTTCGCCACTTCCTGTGGCGGCGCATTGAGCCAGAGATAGGCGACGACTTCGGCGATGATCGCGGGATCGGATTGCAGCAGGGATTTGCTGCGCACGCTGGCACAGAGCTCAGGCTTGGCGGCCAGGTGTTCGGCAAGGGCATCGGCAGTGACCTCGACCATTGCAGGATCATCGGCCTGCACGGCGATGAGCAGCAGATTGCGCTTCTGCTCGCGCAGCAGGCGTGTGCCCTGCAGTCCTGGCAGCTCCTGCGGCAGCAGGCTGAGCGGATCCACATCGAAATCCAGCCGCGAAACGCCGAACGCTCCCGCCACGATGACGAGCAGGACAAAGAGCAGGCGGAGATAGGCTGGTTTCATGCGCGGCTGAAAGAAGCGGAGTCAGGCGGGAAGTCCACTGTCGAATGTCTTGACGTGTCCGCCGCCTCCCTCCAGCATCGCGGCCATGTTTCTCCTTGCCGCAACTTCGGCCAGCTACTGGCCCTTCGTCGTTCTCGCTATCAGCGTCGCTTTCATCATCATCGCTATCAGCGCGCTCCGCATGCATGCGTTTGTGGCGTTGATCCTGGCGGCCATGCTGGCGGGGTTGCTCGCCAACAAGGACTCGTGGGACATCGTGCAGAAGGACGGCAAAGTGAAAACGATGTCCTCCATGGTCGGTGTGGTGGAGATGGTGTCCAAAGGCTTGGGCGACACGGCGCGTGACATCGCGATCTCGATCGCGCTGGCGGCGATCATTGGCATGTGCCTGATGGAAAGCGGCAGCGCGGACAAGGTGGTGCGCCGCTTCCTGGCGTTCTTTGGCGAAAAGCATGCGGGCTGGGCTCTGCTGTGGAGCACGTTCATCCTGAGTGCGCCGATCTTTTTCGACACGATGTTCATGCTGATGGTGCCGCTGGCAATGGCGTTGCGCATGCGTACGGGGAAGGATTACACGCTCTACCTGATGGCGATCTGCTGTGGCGGCACAGTGACGCACTCCATGACGGTGCCGCATCCGGGCCCGGTGGCTGTGGTGGATGATCTGCATCTGAACGTGGGTGAATCCATCATCGGTGGCATGATGATTGGTGCCATCACCTGCGTGTTTGGTTTCATGTTCAGCAAGTGGCTGAACCGTCGTACCGATGTGCCGCTGCGTGCCACAGGCGGTGTTTCGCTGGATGATCTGCAAAGCGAGAGCGCGAAGCCGGAGAGCGAGTTGCCGAGCTTCTTCTGGAGCATGACACCGGTGCTGCTGCCGATCATCTTGATCAGTCTGACGACGGTGTTTGAACTCGCGCACAAAGGGGCTGCTACCGGCGCAGGCTGGGGTGTGGCGCTGGTGAATTTCTTCGGGGGCGATCAGAGCTTCACGGCTGTGCGTGCCTGGGTGGACTTCATCGGGCACAAGAACATCGCGTTGTTCATTGGTGCGGCCATCTCACTTTGGGTGCTCGCCAAGCAGCGCGGCTTTGGCTTGAAGAAAGTGGAGGAGCTTGTGGGTCCGCCGCTGGAAACCGCAGGGATGATCATCTTGATCACGAGTGCCGGCGGTGCCTTTGGTCTGGCTCTGCGCAGCGCGGGTGTGGGCGATGCGGTGAAGGTGCTGGCGCAGGGATACAGCCTCAATCTCGTGCTGCTGGGCTGGATCGTGGCCGCCGTCGTTCGTGTGGCACAAGGTTCCGCCACGGTGGCGATGCTCACCACATCTTCCATCATGGCCCCTATGTTGGTCGGCACGCAGCTCGGCTGTCATCCCGTCTATCTCTTCACCGCCATCGGCTTCGGCGCGATGTTCTGCTCCTGGATGAACGACAGCGGCTTCTGGGTGGTGAACCGCCTGAGCGGCATGACCGAGAAGGAAACTCTGCGCACCTGGAGCCTGCAGCTCACGGCGGACTCGATCATTGGACTCTTGGTGACATTGACCTTGAGCAAACTGCTGCCGATGGTGTAAAAGTTCCGTGCTGTCATGACTGCGAGCGATGTGATGGAACTCTACGATTCCCTGCCGGAACAGGAGAAGAGAATTGTGGCCGAGCATATTCGTAATGCTGCTGCCCAAATGTCCGAGCCAAAGCCTCAGGTAGAATTCAAGGAGCTGGTGAATCAAGTTTTCGAAAAGCACAGCGGGCTCATGGAGCGCCTTGCGCAGTGATGAAGGAACCGCTCATAGCTTCCAATTCATAGCAACAAACCCGATGCTTCAAAGCTTGAGCAAACTGCTGCCGATGGTGTAAGGATCGCGTGCTCATGTCTGATATCGCCACGCATTCCCAACTCAGCGCGCTCATCCGCCACCGTCGTTCCATCAAGCCGGTGGACATGGATGCGACGCGGAGTGTGGAGCGCGCGTTGCTCACGCAGTTGCTCGAAGATGCAACATGGGCGCCGACTCATGGATTGACGGAGCCGTGGAAATTCATCGTGCATCAAGGCGCGGGTCGTGCGCGACTCGCGGAGACGATGCAGCGTGTTTATCGCGAGACGACGCCAGCGAACGAGTTCCGCGAAGACAAGATGAAGAAGATGAGCGAGAACCCGTTGCTCTCACCGGTGGTGATCGCGTGCGTCATGGAGCGGCGCGGTGGCGCAAAGATTCCCGAAGTGGAAGAGATCGAGGCAGTGGCCTGTGCGTTGCAAAATTTGCAGCTCTCCGCCACTGCGGCTGGCTTGGGGTGCTACTGGTCATCCCCTCCCCTGCTGGGCACGTGTGAGTTTTCCGAGTATCTGCAAATTGGCGCGGAAGATCGCTGCGTGGGCCTCATTTATCTCGGTTGGCCGCGTGCCGGACTGAACTGGCCGAAGAGCGTGCGGCAGCCGGTTGAATCCAAAACCCAATGGCGCGATGACTGAGTGGTTCACCAGCGCCTGGCATACCACGGTCCACTTTTTTACCACCATGCCGTGGCAGATGTGGGGCGTGTGGTCGCTGACGATCTGCCTGCTTCTCGTGGGCATCATCGGTTCGGTGGTGCCGTTTCTGCCAGGGCCGCTGCTGATTTTTGCGGCAGGCATTTTGCACACCGTGCTGCGTCCTGAATCCGGCATGAGTACCTGGGGCTTCGTGATTTTATCACTCGGACTTGTGCTGTCTTATGTCGTTGATTTCGTCAGTGGTGCGATGGGTGCACGCTGGTTTGGCGCGAGCCGCTGGGGCATCGCCGGTGTGTTCATCGGAGGCATCGTGGGCATGTTCTTCATCCCCTTTGGTCTGGTGCTGGGTCCGCTGATCGGCGGCGTTTCCTTTGAGCTGATCTTTGCCAAGAAGCGGCTGCAGCCTGCGGCGAAATCGGCCTGGGGTTCGCTGCTGGGTACCGGCGTGGGCCTTGTGCTGCGCCTGATCGTGGCGCTGGGCATGGTGGCCACGTTCTTTCTCGACGCGCTGGTGTGGTAGCGCGGAGCAAAGTAGCCATCTCGCTCCGACGAGATGAGCTGAGCGCGACCGCGAACATGGAACACTGGCATGTTACCACGATGTGGAGCTTGCGGATGCACTGTGTACCTCTCGCGGAGCGAGGGGACTACTTTAGGCGGTGTTTGAAAACCCCTCAACGTCCATATTGAAGCCAGTCGATGACAGCAGCAAACTGGATAAGTGAGAGGAAATGTGCGGCGAGTTTGTCTCGCCGAGTGCTGGCACAGGCC
>JAPLUN010000539.1 GCA_026397715.1 Verrucomicrobiota bacterium | reverse complement strand
ACGGCGAAGTGATTCGCGGCGCATTGCTCAATCCGGTGCGCTCTGGAGCACGCTACGTGGATCTGGTCGGCAAAGCCAACAAGGCCGCTGGTGCCGCCAAGGCCGCCTACGACAAACTGATCAACGATGTGCAGGTGCGTGAAGAGCTGGGGCTGTAGGCCGTGCCGTCAAATAAGAAGGGGCAGAAATGGAATGACACGTGCTTTGCACCACTGTGTGATTCCGAGTTGATTCTCTTATTGACCATGCAGCCTGTTTCCCGGTATTTCTTCGCAAGATGATTTGGAAATTTTACTTCCTCTGTGTGGTGTTTGCATCGGCCCCGGTGTTTGGAGCCATGGTGCCCGCCTGGTACCGTCAACCGGCCAGCGAGCTGCGACTGCAAAGCAGTGAGACGGTGACGGATTCCCGCATTTATTCCCTTCCCGAAGAGAAGGTCGTCATCAGCCCCGGACTGCTGCCGAGCAGGGCCTCCTCCCTGGAACTGACTTTTGAAAAGGGCACGAAGATCACATCGACAGTGTTTGAAGTCGGGGCGGGCGGCAGGTTGGTTTTCCGTGACTGCTGTCTGAACCAGGTGTGTGTGATCTGCCAGCCTGGTGGCGAGATCCGCTTTGAAAACTGCGCGCTGATGCAGGTGTATTTTTCCGCCAACACCGGTTACAACGGCACAGGCTCTCCAGCACCGGCAGTATTGATCACTGATTCCACCCTCAGCTATTCCTCCGTGGAGTCTCCGGTGGCCATGGGCCTGACGGCCAAAAACAGCCGCTTCATTTCCTCGGATCTGAATGCGACAGCCCAGGACGGTGCCAACACGACCGCCAGCTTCAGCGCCTGCGTTTTTTCAGAGTGCAAACTGCATGCTGGCGAAGTTCTGCTGTGCACCAGCGGGTGCTGGTTCAGCCAATGCGTGTATTCCGGGGAATTTCCCAAGGATTTCGCATCTTATCTCTCCAAGCCCGTTTTGGTACAAGTCGCCTGGAGTGGCCTATCTCCGGCCACCCTGCCGAAGCAGGCCGGAATGGTGTCTTTTGAGTCCGTCGATGTCGCTTCTGTTCAGTCCGCCGGAACCCGACCTGGAGGGCCTGAGCTGTCGAGTTCTCCGGCGGCAGGCCGACGCCTGACCGAAGTGCTGAGTCTGGCAGATGTGAATGGAGTGAAAGCGGATGCAGTGCGCAAAACCGTTGCAGCCACGAACGCATCTACCAGCAGCACATCATCCTTCGTGGGGACTCCCGCCGCCGGCGTGACCTTCAAATCACGCATCAATCAGGTGAACGGCCTGCTGATCTCCCAGCTCTCCTCGGGCGGCGAGGCCGGGCAGGTCACGCGCATGAACCTCACCGCGCTGCCCTCGCTGGGTGAGTCTCCTTCCACGCTCAAGTTCAATCAAGATGTCGGCGATAGCATGAGCAAGGCGCTCAATGAGGTCAGCAAATTCTCCCAGCTGCGCCACGGTGGCTGGCCGGTGGGCCACTCGCTGGAGATCGGCTTTGAAGACAAGTACATCGGCAAGGACGGCCCCTCCGCCGCCGTGGCCTGCGCCCTGCTGCTGGAAGCCGCGCTCACCGGCAAGAAATGGGACCCTGCTTTTGCGGTAACGGGTGACATGAACGCAGACGGCAGCGTGCAGCCCATCGGTGGAGTGCAGGCGAAGATTCGTGGCGCGACCAAAGGCTCCTGCAAACTCATGGGTGTGCCGGTGAAGAACGAAAAGTCAGTGATGGATCTTTTGGTGCTGGAAGGTCCGGCGCCGCTGGTGGGCATCACCGTCTTTGGCATCACGACCTTCGAAGATGCCCTGCTGCTGGCCAGCACCGAACGGCCGCCAGCCCTGCAAAATGCCCTCACCGACTTTGACAGCATGCGCACGGTGATGATGAAGGATCCGCGCCAGATCGTGCCGCTGCTGCGCACTCCGCATGCGGCACAGCGCCTGCAGGCCCTCCTGACCGCAGCGCCCAACTGCTACTCCGCCAAATACCTGCTGCTGTACCTGCAGGGCCGCGGACCGCGCTCGCTTTCCATCGGCGGCTCCATCGAGGCGGCGCAAGGCAGCGCCGACGCCATCGTCTCTTCCATTGACCATGACGTAGACAGCACCATCTCCAGCCTGAAAGGCGATGAGCTGGGCAACAGCCTGTTCAGGCTGCGCAACCTGCGCCCACGGCTGGACGCCCGTGTCTGGCCTTATGTGGACAATCTCATGGCCTACGGCGAAGTGATTCGCGGCGCGTTGCTCAATCCGGTCCGCTCTGGAGCACGCTACGTGGATCTGGTCAGCAAAGCCAACAAGGCCGCCGGCGCCGCCAAAGCTGCCTACGACAAACTGATCAACGATGTGCAGGTGCGTGAAGAGCTGGGGCTTTAATCCCCGCTCATTCCACCTCAGCTTCGCCTTCCGGCTCACCAGCGGACTCTGAAACTGCCTCAGATTCGGACTCGGACTCCATCTCGATTTCAATTTCAACCTCGGATTCCACCTCGACGTCGGCCTCAGCCTCAGCCTCGATTTCTGCGTCAGCTTGTTCGTCTTCGGGCGCTGTCTCAGCCTTGGGTTCGGTGTCAGCAGCTTCTGCGGTAGCAGCAGCGTCTTCAGAATCCTTCGGTACCTCGGCATCCGGCTTCGGAACCACACCGTCCACGGTGAGCGTCACGCCCACAGCTTTCGCTGCGTCGGCGGCAGGGCCACCGAAGGCCAGGAGGGTGGCCACTTCGTCCTGCATGTCAGCCATTTCGCTGAGCTTCAGTTCGGGATCGCGCACGATGAAGATCTCACCGGTCTTCCTGTTTTCGTAGAAGAGCATCTTGGCGCCATCCACTTCCTTCTCGGCGGTCTGGTGGAGCTGGCGTTTCCGCTCGAGCATGAGGGCGAGGATGTAGCGCGCGTTTTCGGTGCGCGGATCTCCTTCTTCGATGAAGCGCTGCAGCAGGGCCTGTGCACCTTCCTTGGGGGTGATCTCGGGCTTCGCCTCGGCGAGGACTCTGGAATAGATCGTCTTCCAGGCGGCCACGGGCTTGCGCTGCTCCATCTCCTGCGCCCACGCCTCGGCGCAGACGTCACGCCTCACGTAGCCGTTTTCCTCGGGATCGAAGTAGATGGTCGTGTGGAAGCTCTCGCCGTCCTCAAACTGACGGCCAGTGACGGCGCAGGTGTGTGCACGGCTGCGAATGGACCAATTTTGCTGCATCAGCGATTTTTAAGTTTCTGGTTCAAAATTTCAAGCGGCAGGGGCGTTGGGCAACGCGGTACCACCACTGCGATTGCGCGGGCGGGCGATCGTGGGCTTGAGCTTGGTAAGACGCAGTTTGAACGTTGGCAGGTCGCGGTTCTGCGAGCGGTAATGGAACAGGACGAGGCCAAGGGTGCCAAACAGCAGATGTGGAATCCACACGGTGAGCCAGGGCGGCAGGTGCCCGCCTTTGCCCAGATTGAGACAGAGATTGTTCATGAACATGTAGATGAAGAAGATGAACACGCTGCCCGCGATGCCACCCACCGAACCCCGGCGTGAGTAGGCCACACCCAGCGGCGCGGCCACGAGCACCAAGGCCATGGCCTGCCAGGGCATGGCGAAGCGCTGCCAGAAGTGCGTGCGAAAGGGCGCGAGCTTGTCATCCGCCGCTTTCGAATGGGCGCTCAGGTAGGAGACCAGCTCCGGTACGCTCATGAAATCAGGCCGCAGCGCATAGCTCACGAGGCTCCAGGGCGTCTCCTCGATTTCCGGCACTTCCAGGACGCTTTGACCGTCCTTGTCCACGGGAAACGGCTTGATGGATGCGAGGCTGCCGTTTTGATAGATCAGCTCCTTGCCGTCATAAAAGCGCCAGCCGGCGCGGGGCGACCAGCCCACCGTGGGTGCGATGATCGTGCGCGAAAGCCGCCCCTGTTTGTCTTCCTCGCGGATTTGCACCCCGTGCATGCGCTCGTGCCCGCTGCGCAGGGAAAAGGGGAAGGTGGCCACATACCAGGTGCGGTGGCTCTGCTCATCATGAAACATGATGCCGAAGGCCATGATGGAGTCCGCCGCATGCACTTTCATGCCGCTGAAAACGGCCTCACGATTGCCCTCGGCACGCGGCGCCCAGTAGTAGCTGGCCGCCATGTTGAGCAGGCAGGCGTAAACACTGGTGACAAAAATCGGGCGCAGCACCCGGGTCAGGCTCTGGCCTGTGCCCAGCATGGAGATGAGCTCGTTGGCCTTCGACATGCGGGTGAGGGAATAGAGCACCGCCAGCAGCAGCGCCACCGGCAGGATCTGCGTGTACACCGAAGGGAGCATCCCCAGATAAAAGGTGATCACCCGTACCACGCCGATTTTGGATTCCTGAAATTCCTTCAAATTATCCAGCAGATCCATGATGATCCACAGGGTGAAGAAGGACACAAAGCAGAACACCAGCGGATGCAGGAAGGTGCGCAGGGTGTAGCGCTCCAGGATGCCGATGCGCCGGTAGTATTGCAGGGCAAAGGGAACCGACAGAAACACCAGCGCGATTAACACCAGCTTGAAGGCAAAGGCCACCGGCTCCGGCGGTTCGCCCATTTCCGTCATGTGCGAATGCGCGATGTAATCGACCAGATCACTCGCGATGGACCACACGGCCATGGAAACGGAGGCGATGCTGACCGGCAGCATCAGGCGGCGCAGATCGCCCCAGCGGCGCCAGATCACGATCAGCAGCACCGGGATGCCCAGCCGGACCCAGAGATTGAGATAAGGCAGCACTCTTGAAAGAATCAGGATGCCCTGCGGCACATCCATCTGCGCCACCTGCGCCTGCTGCAGCGCGGCATCCACCGCGTCATCCGGATGCGTGCGGTGCCAGCCCATCAGCATGGAGATGATCAGCAGGGTGATGGCCACGGCAAACGACCCCCGTCCCAAATAGGGGAGTTCACGCGCCTTTTGCCAGGCTTGGATCACACGTTGCTGCCACTTCATGCCGTCAAGAGAGCCCTGAGAGTCGGTTAGAGCCGCCGATGCGTCAAGGGTGCACGGACCCCGGACAAAAAGAAGCCCGGAGCTTTGAAGCCGTGGGATGGGTGTGGCGACAGCCCGCCCGTCTGCGAGCGTACGGCAAACTCCATGGCGTACGAACACCCTCGCAGTCGGGCGGTTTGGCGAAGCGTGCGGTGGAGCATCCGAGCACCCTCGACGCCAAACACACCCAACCTACGATCGAGCGGCGCCCCACCGGGAACGCAGCCTTGAAAGTGAGATCAGACCCAAAAAGAAGCCCGGAGGTTTGAACTCCGGGCTTCGAATTTTAAGACGGGTTGCAGGGGCCAGATCAGTTCACATCCAGGCACACGCCTTCAGTCGTGCTGCGGGCGAAGATTTTGCCATTGGCGAGGATCGGGTAGCTCCAGACCTTGCCATCGAGCACGTCTTTACGGGCCACTTCCTTGTACTTGTCCTGCTTGGCCTCGACGACGACGATTTCGCCCTTGTCGCTGGTGGCGATGATCTTGTCTCCAGCGAGGATGACCTGGCCGGGGCCGAAGCCTTTTTCCGCCCATTTGTCTTCACCCGTGCGGATGTCCACGCAGGCCAGAGGGCCGGCGCCGTATTCCTTGAAGCTGAACATGCCGTAGAGGTAGCCGTCTTTGACGACCGGGGTGCTCCAGTGGTTGAAGCACTGGTTTTCACGACGCCAGATCTGGGTCGCTTCCAGCTTGCCGCCGCTCTTGCTGATCTTGAACGCACCGGCACCCACGCCATAACCAGCGGAGCAGTACACGATGTCTTCAAACACCACCGGGGAGGCGGCGGTGCTCACTTTGTAAGGGAAGGGGGCGCGCCAGATCACGCTGCCTTTTTGAGGATCAACGGAGACGAGGCCGGTCTGCGTGAAGAAGATGGCCTGATGCACACCGAGAATGTTGGCCAGCACAGGGGTGGCGTGGGTCATCTTGTCGTCTTCACCCTTCCACACGATCTTGCCGGTGTTCTTGTTCAGGCCGATGAGCGCCTGGCCTGCACCACCGCCCGCGAGGAGCAGCACGTCTCCGTCGATCACGGGAGAAGCGGCGTTTTCCCATTTGATCTGCACGCCGGCATTGTCCTTCATCACGTCGTGCTTCCAGACTTCCTTGCCCGTGGCGGCGTCGAAGCAGAAGACACCGAGCATGGAGTCGATGACGTACACTTTGCCAGCATTGACCACAGGGGTGGAGCGGGAGCCGTCGCCGCCTTTGTTGTCAGGCGTGCCGGAGTCACCGCCGCCGGTGTATTTGGGAACGATGCTGAGCGGCTTGCTCCACAGTTGCTTGCCGGTCTTTTCATCGAGGCAGACGATGGTTTCACCGCTGTTGCCGTCGGTTTCACCCGTGACGAGCGTGTACACCTTGCCGCCTGCTTCAGCAAAGGAGCTGAAGCCGAGATTGGTGGGGGATTTCCAGACCTGCTTGAGGCTCCATTTGGCATTGGCCAGGGCGGGGACGATGCCATTGCCGGAAGGACCCCGGAAGGTGCCCCAATCGGTGGATTCAGCAGAGAAGGCAGTCGTGGCCAGTGCCAGACCGAGTACGGTGGTGAGATGAGTGCGTGTCATGGGAAAGAAATGGAACGAGTGAGGTGGTGCGGCTCTATCGCACAGCATCGTCACAGGGGATGAACGCGGCTGCGGAAGATTTGTATTAAAACGCGAAGGAACGGAAATGTCCACGAATGAGCGCGCAGGTTGTGTCGCGCGCAGCGCATGTCCGGCTGTAGGATGGGCGTGGCGACAGCCCGCCCGTCCATGAGCACTCCGCCAACGCTGGAGCCTGCGAACGTCCTCGCAGTCGGGCGGTTTGGCGGAGAGAGTGATGGGGCATGGGAAAGCGCGATGCGCCAAACACACCCAACCTACGGTCCGGCAGTCCGAACTACTCCGTGGGCCTGCGGGAGCGCGGCTCGCGCGTCACGGTGTCGCCAGTGCCAGCACTGGTGACGAAGGGACCGTCCGCCATCGGTGCGGTCTTGGTGAAGCCGACGTCGGGCATGTCGCTGGGCTTGCCTTCGAGCGGGAAGTCTTTGCGCAGCGGGTGGAACGGATAGCCTGCCCACATGAGGATGCGGCGCATGTCGGGATGGCCGCTGAACTTGATGCCCATCATGTCGTACACCTCGCGCTCATGCCAGTTGGCGGTGGGCCAGATGTCGCTGACGGTGGGGACTTCCACGTCCTCAGCCACAGCGGCGCGCACACGCAGGTGCTGCAGGTGGCCGTATCCATAGAGTTCATACACCATCTCAAAGCGCGGCTCCTTGCCCATGTAGTCAAGGCTGGAGATATCGACGAGGTAGTCGAAATTCAGCTCATCGCGGCAGTACGCGAGCAGCGGCTTCGTGTTGACGAGTTTGATGACGAGCGTGTGTTCGCCACGAAACTCTTTCGTTTCCAGCACGGCATCACCGAATTTCTGCTTCAAGGCTTCAACCATTTGGGCGGCAGTCATGGTCGTAAAAAATTAAGCGGTGAGTTCGGCCAGGAGTTCCTTCTTCTGCTCGGTGAAGGAGTGCTCGGTTTCGATCTTGCGCTGCAGACGCATCATGCCTTCAAGCAAGGCTTCGGGGCGCGGAGGGCAGCCGGAGATGTAAACGTCCACCGGAATGAGCTGGTCGATGCCCTGGAGCACCGCGTAGCTGCGATACATGCCGCCGCTGGAGGCGCAGGCGCCCATGGCGATGCACCACTTCGGCTCTGGCATCTGGTCCCACACGCGCTTCACCGCGAGGGCCATCTTGTAAGTCACGGTGCCGGCCACGATCATCACATCGGCCTGACGGGGGGAGAAACGCATCACTTCCGCACCGAAGCGGCTCAAGTCGTAGCGACTGCAGGCAGCGGCCATCATTTCGATGGCGCAGCAGGCAAGGCCCATCGGCATCGGCCACATGGAGTTCTTGCGCATCCAGTTGATGGCGGCGTCCATCTTGGTGAAGATGATATTGCCTTCGACTTTCGAGTCGTAAGCAGCAACGGAGGTATCAGCGGGAGCGACCATGGGAGTCAGAGGGATTTTGGGACCGTGAGAATTACGCCCCCTGCGCAGGGGCGGCAATCAGATTGTGAAACTTTTCACAAGGTCCGTGAGCTTGCCATTGGGCCTAGAACCTGGGTATCATGCGGACAAATCTCATGGGCCACCGTTTCGCCGTCTTCCTGCTACTGTTTCTGGCTGCCTCTCTGCTTCGTGGCGGGGAGTTGCCGGATGCCAGCGCGATGCACAGCTTGGATAACAAGCGAATTATCAAGGCGGGGGATTTGCTGAGCATCCATGTGATCAAGGCCAGCAAGGAACCTGAGATCATCACCGTCAGCAACAATGGTGATGTTAAGAACCTCGTGTTATTGAAGCCGATGCCGGCCGCAGGGCTGACCTGCCGGACGCTGGCCTTCAATATCGGACGGCAACTGGAACGGGATTACTTCGGGGGACCGCAGGTCGTGCTGGTGAAGTTCGCCTCATCGATGGATGTGCTGG
Source organism: Verrucomicrobiota bacterium (assembly GCA_026397715.1). Lineage (GTDB taxonomy): Bacteria > Verrucomicrobiota > Verrucomicrobiia > Verrucomicrobiales > Verrucomicrobiaceae > Prosthecobacter. The sequence continues at coordinate 1,837 of JAPLUN010000539.1, read as the reverse complement.
ACGACCGCCACATTTTTGTGCCCGGGGACACTGTTTCGGTGCGCGTGCTCGAGGATCGGCGTGACGCCGAGCAACGCAGGGTGCCAGAAAACGGAATGATCGAGTTTCGCTATGTGGGGGCCGTCAAGGCGGAGGGCTTGACCTGCCGGAAGCTGGCAATGCTCATCCGCCAGAAACTGGTTGCCTTGCCAGGTCACAGCCTACCACCCTTCACCTATTTCTCCGAGCCTCGAACTCCCACAGTTGTGGTTGCCCTCGACAGACTTACCTGCGGCTTTCCATCCATGGATGAACTGGACAACAACATCAAGCTACGGCCGGGCTGGACGATCGGCATCCGCATTCTTGAGGACAAACGCGATAAGCTCCAGCAGGTCATTGCGGTATCGGGCGAAATTCAGGCTCCTTACGTGGGGCTGGTCAAAGCTGGAGGCCTGACTTGTGCGGAAGTGGCTGTTAGTATAAAAAGGGAACTCGAAAAGGCTTTTTTCCTGACTGCCACGGTGTTGGTGACTTTGGATTCTACAGAGCCGGATTCAAAGGAGTTGGTGAGAGGGTGCTTTGACGAAGAGGTGATTTGTGTGTTCGGAAATGTCGCCAAGGCAGGGAAATACGAATTGCCGCAGAAAGGTGATCTCACTGTAAGCGGCTTTCTCCAGTGGGCAGGCGGGAACACCTCCAAGAAGCCTCTCCCCAAAATCCAGATCGTTCGCAAAACCCCACAGGGTAACAAACGCATTCTGGTGGACGCCGAAGCGATTTTGATCAGGAAGTCCAAAGAGCACGACCTGTTCTTGCGCTCCTACGACGTGATGCTGGTTGATTGAAAACTGGCGTGGTCACTGAGACACTCGTCCCCGCCAGCTGCCCCAATTGTGCCAAATGCCAGCCCAATTGTGCCACGCTTTGGCACTTTGGCACAGTTTGGCACAATAATTGACTCATTGTCTCTCGACCCACTTACCATCTAAGTCGCTCTTGATCAGTCGATTGCGACTCCAAAACCCCACTTGGCACACATCTAGCCAAGTAAGAAGCACCAAAACCCTCAGTATCACTTTCCCCCCAACCCCAAAATCATGAGCAAAATCCTCGGCATTGACCTCGGCACCACCAACTCCTGCATGGCCGTCCTTGAAGGCGGCAAAGCAACGGTGCTCGAAAACAGCGAAGGCGCACGCACGACGCCTTCCATCGTCGCCTTCACCAAGAGTGGCGAACGCGTCGTCGGTCAGGCTGCCAAGCGCCAGGCCGTGACGAATCCCCGTAACACCGTCTTCTCCGTGAAGCGTCTCATGGGCCGCAAGTTCGCGGAACTCACCGAAGCTGACAAGCGCATGCCCTACAAGATCGTGGCCGCTGCCAATGGCGATGCCCACGTGCAGGTCGAAGTCGGCGGCGAAACGAAAGTCTACAGCCCCCAGGAAGTCAGTGCGATGATCCTGGCCAAGCTGAAGGCCGACGCGGAAGCCAAGCTCGGCGAAACGATCACCGAAGCCGTCATCACCGTCCCCGCTTACTTCAACGACAGCCAGCGCAACGCCACCAAGGCCGCAGGCGAAATCGCCGGCCTCAACGTGCGCCGCATCATCAATGAACCGACCGCAGCCGCCCTGGCCTATGGCCTCGACAGCAAATCGGACGAAAAAGTCGCCGTGTATGACCTTGGCGGTGGTACCTTCGACATCTCCGTCCTGGAAATCGGCGACGGCGTCTTCGAAGTGCTCGCCACGGACGGCGACACCCACCTCGGTGGTGACGACTGGGACAACACCCTCATCACTTGGATCGTCAACGAATTCAAAACCGACAGCGGCATCGACCTCAGCGGCCAGCC
>JAPLUN010000490.1 GCA_026397715.1 Verrucomicrobiota bacterium | reverse complement strand
TCGCCTGCAGGAGATCTACAACGACGCCATCTACTACCGCGACAAGCTCCGCAGTGAGTTCAACTACGGCAAGGTCAACCTGCGCGAACGTGCGCACGGCGAGGAGCTCTACTGGGACATCCTCACCTGGGTGGCCAGCATGAAGGAAAGTTGCGACCACGATGGCAGCCAGATGGATCGTCTCGACACGATCATGACCGATTTCTACTACGGCAACTTCAGCGTCTTCCAGAGCCTGCCTGACCTTTGGGCCATCGACCAGATCTTCCCGGTCATGCCGATTCACCGCCTCAAGGAAAAGCCCACGCGCAATGCCGTGCTCTCCGACATCACCTGCGACAGCGACGGCAAAATCGACAAGTTTGCCCACTCCCACGGCATCAACTCCACCCTCCCGCTGCACGATCCGCAGATCGAGAAGGGCCACGAGTACATGCTCGGCATCTTCCTCGTCGGCGCGTACCAGGAAACCCTCGGCGATCTTCACAATCTCCTCGGCGACACCAATGTCGTCAGCGTGCGCGTGGAAAACGGCAAGGTAAAATACAGCCGCGAACTCGAAGGCGACAGCGTCGCGGAAGTGCTCACCTACGTCGAGTACGATCCCAAGGACATGCTCACCCGTTTCCGCAACCTCGCAGAAAGCGCCGTTGTTTCCAAGCGCATCACCGCCACCGAGCGCCGCGAGATCATGGAAAGCTTCGAGGCAGGTCTGCGCGGCTACACGTATTTCGAGAGCTGATTCCAGCTCACATAAACGTCGCCTTGCGCGAAATCGCCCGCTGCAGCAGTTCCAAATACTGCGCGCAGGGGATTTCGTGCCCGCCAAACATCGCAAGATGCGGCGTCGTCCACTGCGTGTCGTGGAGCAGGAATCCGCGCTCATGCAGCCGCCATTGCAGGTGCGTCAGCGCCACCTTCGAGGCCTGCGGCTCACGGCTGAACATCGATTCCCCGAAAAACGCCCCGCCGATGCTCACGCCATAGACGCCGCCACGCAGCTTGCCGTCCCGCCAGACCTCCACGCAATGCGCAAAACCAATGCGGTGAAGCTCCTCATATGTGTCCATGATGGCATCCGTGATCCAGGTGCTTTCACGGTCGGCGCAGCCCCGGATCACATCGCCAAAGGAGGTGTTCCAGCGCACCTCAAACGGGTGCTGCTTCAGGTAGCGCTCAAACCGGCGCGGCACATGAAAGTCCGCCACCGGCAGGATGCCGCGCATCTTGGGCCGGTACCATGAGATGGAGCCATCGTCCTCCCCCATGGGGAAGGCGCCCTCACAGTAGGCGTTCAAAAGATCGACTGGCTCGATTTGCGACATGCCGCACTCTAAAGCGATCAAACTTCATGATTCAACTCTTGAACCGTGAACCGTGAAACGCGAACGTGGCAGCGTGAACCTCGCCAATCAGATCACCATTTTCCGCATCCTGCTGATTCCGGTCTTCATCGGGCTGGTGATCTACTATGGCGACAGCGCCCGTGGCGAGCACCCCAATGAAGCCCTGCGCCAGTGGGCGGCTGCGGTCTTCGGCATCGCCTCGATCAGTGACGCCGTCGACGGCTGGATCGCCCGCCGGTTCAATCAGCGCACCCGATTCGGGGCCATCATGGACCCCCTCGCGGACAAACTGCTCATGCTCGCCGCCATCATCCTGCTGAGTTTCACCTCCTGGCGCCAGCATTTTCCCCTGTGGTTCCCGATCCTGGTCATCGGCCGCGACCTGCTTTCCATTGGCGGGGCCTTCCTGATCGACCACTTTGCCGGCAAATTCCAAATCCACACCCACTGGACCGGCAAAACGGCCACTTTTGCCCAAATGGCGGCCATTTTGTGGATCCTGCTCGATCTCAAGCCCGAGTGGCTCATCTGGCCCACGATCTTTGCCGCCACTTTCACCGCCCTCTCGGGTTTTCTCAACCTGGCCGACGGTGTCAAGCAGTTGCAGGCCGCTGGACATGATTGACTCGGGGGGCTCACCGTGCTCTCTGAACAATGCTCAAAACCGTTGCCATCGTCGGACGCCCCAATGTGGGGAAATCCGCACTCTTTAACCGCCTTGCCGGGAAAACCATCTCCATCGTCCACGATCAGGCCGGTGTGACACGGGACCGCATCACGGCGCAGTGCCGCCGGGGTCCGGCATGGTTTGAGATCATGGACACAGGCGGCATCGGTGCCAGCACCGAAGACGTTTTGACGGATCAGGTGCAGATCGAGGCCTCCATCGCCCTGGATGTGGCGGATCTGCTGCTGTTCGTCGTCGATGTCGTCGATGGCATCACCACGATTGATCAAAGCCTCGCCCGCGAACTGCGCCGCACCAACAAGCCGGTCATCCTCGTCTGCAACAAGGCCGATTCCCCCAAGCGCAAGCTGAACGCCAGCGAGTTCTCCAAATTCGGCTTCCCTGACACCCTGGAGGTCAGCGCCGCCCATGGCTTGGGCATCGACGAACTCGTCGCACTCGTCTCCGAGCGCCTCGACCTGAAGGAATCCAGCGAAACGGAGGATGCCATTTCGCATCAAAACACGCGTCCGTTGAAGCTCGCCATCGTGGGCCGCCCGAACGCTGGCAAATCCTCACTCGTAAATGCCATTCTGGGCTCGGAGCGTGCCATCGTCAGCGACGTGCCCGGCACCACGCGTGATGCCCTCGACATCAAAGCCAGCTGGAACGGCAAGCACTATCAGCTCATCGACACCGCCGGCATCCGCCGCCGTGCGAATCTGGATACGGTCGTCGAAATCTCCAGCGTGGATCGTAGCCTGCAGAGCATCAAGCGTGCTGACCTTTGCCTGCTCGTCATCGACTGTGCCGCAGGTGCGAAAATGCAGGACCGCAAGATCGCCCAGATCATCTTGGAAGAGCGCAAGCCCTGCATCCTCGTCATGAACAAGTGGGATCTGTTTCATCCGGATGGCAATCAGAAGGACCGCATCGAACATCTGGACGAACTGATGCGCCGCGAGTTCTTCTTCCTGAACTACGCCCCGCTCGTCGCCATCTCGGCGAAGAACAAGGACCACATCGGCAAACTTTTCGTGCAGATCGAAAAAGTGCGCAGCGGCTCACAGAACCGCATTGGCACCGGCGCGCTGAACCGCCTGCTCGCCAACGCCATCGAGAACACCCCCGGCGCTCTGGGCCGCAGCACGCACAGCTTCAAGCTTCTCTATGCCACCCAGGTCAATGAGGCCGAAGGTTTCGCCATTCCCGTGCCTCATTTCGTTCTCTTCGCCAACCGCGCCTCAAAACTCACGGACAGTTACATGCGCTATCTGGAGAAAGTCATCCGTGACGAATGGAGCGCCCCCGGCGTCCCCTTCAAAATGAGCGTGCGTGGCAAAGGTCCAAAGTCCGCCAGGTAAGCTTGTTGGATGCCTGCCTGCCTTTGGAATTTGGCACTCATGCCTTCCAAGGCCGGAGGATGCTGACTAGTCTGCCGCATGGCCACCATCCAGACCACCACCGTCGGCTCCTACCCTGTCCCCGAATGGCTCAGCGCGCTGCCCAGCGAAGCCGCCGTCCTTGATGCCACGCGCGTGGTGTTCGACACGCAGCGCCAAGCGGGCATTGATCTGCCGACAGATGGCGAACTGTATCGCTTCGATGTGAATCATCCCGACACCAACGGCATGATCGAGTACTTCGTCCACAAACTGGGCGGCATCGACAGCCGCGTGGGGCGTGCCGATGCTGTCGCATTTCGTGCCAAGCATGAAATGGCCTTCCGCAGCAAACCTGCCGCCGTCGTGCGCGGCCCCATCACTGAAGGCGTCCTCAATCTGGCCGAGGACTGCGCCCGCGCGGGCAAAGTGGCCGGTGGCCCTTTCAAGTTCACCCTCACCAGCCCATACATGCTGGCCCGCACATTGTTGGACACGCACTACAACGACTTCGCCGCGCTCAACATGGCCATCGCCGACGCCCTGGCCGCCCAAGCAGCCGACTTGCAATGCGACTGCGTCCAAGTCGATGAAGCAAACATCCCCGGCAACCCCGCAGATGCTCCCATCGCCGCCGCAGGCATCAATCGCGTACTG
>JAPLUN010000106.1 GCA_026397715.1 Verrucomicrobiota bacterium | reverse complement strand
CGCCTTCCTGGATGCCCTGGCCAATCACCGGCGCATGCAGGGCCTGCCGGGCCTCACGATCAACTGGGGTGTCATGGCGGGTGTCGGCTACGTGGCGCGGCACAAGAAACTGGAGGAGCACTTTGCCCGCATCGGCTGGTCTGGGATCACGCCTGCGGAGAGCCTGCCCATCCTGGGCCGTCTCATGCAGCAGGCAGCCATCGGCCAGATGATGGTCTCGCGTATTGACTGGTCCAAGTGGGCCTCCGTCACGCCAGCCATCATCACAACTCCACGCTATGCGCTGCTGACCACGGAAGATGCGCTCAGGCAACATCAGTCAGACGATTCCAACTGGCTGCGCGAAGCCGTGCTTGGCGCCGCGCCTGCGGACCAGCCGGGCATTTTGGACACCTTTTTGCGCGAGCAGGTGGCCAAGATCCTCCGCACCACTCCCGGCAAGATTGACTCCAAACGTCCGCTCAATGAGATCGGCATCGACTCGCTCATGGCGGTCGAGCTCATCCATCAGATTGAAAGTCAGACCGGGATCGCCATCCCCACCGGGCAGCTCATGGGCGGTGCGCCGACGGTGCAAAAACTCGCCGATATTCTGCTCAACATGATGACCGGCGGCAAAGCCGAGGCTGCAGCAGCCGCACCGGAATCTGCGGCACTCGTCCCTGCTGAGAATGACATGGTGCAGGATGCCGACCTTGCCCGGTGGAACATTCCTTTCGCCACGGGTCATGTCTCGGCAGCACAGATCCAGCAGCCGCAGTGCCTCTTCCTTACGGGAGCCCTGGAGTTCCTCGGAGCCTACCTGCTGCGCGATCTACTGCAGCAGACCCACGCCACTGTGTACTGCCTCATTGGAGCTTCTGACACTGCCGACGCCGCGCAGCAGGTCGAAGCCCATTTGAAGAAACACGACTGCTGGGAGGAGCCGTTCCGCACCCGAATTGTCCCGGTTCTGGGAGACCTCGCGCTGCCATTGCTTGGTCTTGAGCCCGCCGCCTTTGATGAACTCGCCACCACGGTGGACAGCATTTATCACACTGCGGCGCACATCAACCACATCGCCGCCTATGCGCAGCTCCGGACGATCAATGTGAGCGGCTCGGTGGAGATCATCCGTCTGGCCGCCCAGTGCAGGCTCAAGCCCGTGCACTACCTCTCCAGCGCCAGCGTGCTGGCCGCAGGCGAACCCACCGCTGAACAGCCGCTGCGCGAAGATTCGCCGCTCCCGCTCCATGACAAACTCCTTGTGGGCTACAGCCAGAGCCGCTGGGTTTCGGAGCAGTTGTTTGTGCAGGCCCGCGCGCACGGCATCCCATTGCACATCTACCGTCCGGGCCTGCTCGTGGGAGATGACCGCACCGGCATCTGCCCCGCCGACAACATCATCTGGATGTTCCTCAAAACCTGCCTCGCGGCTGGTGTGGGGCCGGACTCTTCCGCGAGGTGCTCGAACTCACCCGCGCCTGCGGATACCCGGTTCGCATCGTGCCGGAGGCTCAATGGGAAACTGAGCTTTCTGACGGCGGCCTGGGAGTGCAGCAAAACCCCGTCGCCGTGTACCAGCTCTTCATTCCACGCCAGGTGCTTTCCAATCTGGTTCAGGAGCAGTCGGCCGAATTCTGCCACAATGCGCTGCAGGATCTGCAAGGCACCGGAATCACCTGCCCGTCCGTTGATCATGCCCGCATGAGCCTTTACCTCCAGCACCTCTCAAGTGTCGGCTTTCTGCCACCGGCCGCCACCTGAAGCGTGGCGCCATAACTTTGCAGCACTCACCTCGCCAGAAGATCCAGAATGCTGTGTCTGCCGGACGGCGCTTTGAGAACGCCATAGCTTTCCGCCACCTGGGCAGCATAAAGGACGGACTGCTGCAGCAGAGCGTCATGGACTTCTGCCAGACGGTCGTGTGGTATGTTGGGATACAAATGATGGACCAGGTGGAGGTCATTGCCATAGCCCAGCAGCGCCCACCGAGTGAAGAGGTCCACATGCATGATGCGCGAGTTGTCCAGGTCTTCCTTCCCGGCATTGGCATGCTGGTAGATCTCCCGCAGGAGCATCAAATACGGAAACACATAGATCAGCGGGCAGATCCACAGCACCACAAAACCGACAAGGACCCCGCCACCGAACTCCTGACACAGCCCTCCCAGCATCAGCAGGAGCACCGCGTTGAAGCTGAGCTTTTGCACTGCGGCACGTTTCAGCTCCCCTGCGGACATGCCGCCCACGTCGGTGAAAGCCTGCGCTGGCAGGCATGCCCAGACCAGCAGTGCCACCGCCGTTAAAATGCTGAGCGCGGGCCAGCTCCGCACGCCCGACCATAAGCAGGCCAGCAGCACCAAGGAAGAGAGGATGAACCAGACCCGTCCCAGCAGTGGCACGTGGCTTTTCGCAGCAGCCGTACCACCCGCCGCACCATGCGTTCCCGCCGTCAGGGACAGAAACAGGTCCAGCAGGTTTCTCAGCACAAACGGCGGCCAGAAAAACATGAGGTAGAAGCAACGTGCAAACTTCTGCTTCCCCATGGGAAACTTCGCCCAGATGCGCTCCAACTTGCCACCGAACAGATTTGGATCGTGCTCAGGATCATTCGGATGCAGATGATGCCCCAAATGCAGTTTGCGGTAGAGC
>JAPLUN010000131.1 GCA_026397715.1 Verrucomicrobiota bacterium | reverse complement strand
CAGCCCCACCTTCACACCCCGGAGCGCCTCATCAAAAGTCTCGCGCATAAACTCCACGCAGTTGGAGCACGCCGCCGTGTTGCCCGGACGCAGCCACGCATTGGCCACCATGCGCGTCTGGCTGATGAAGGCCATGAGCGGGTGATGCGAGTTGCGCCCTCGGCGGTTGGGGTTGTAACCTTTGGCCGATCCTTCCTGGCCGCCCTCGCGGGTGATGACCGTGCTGTCAAAGTCCACCGTCACCGGCCCCAAACGGATCTGCTCAAAAAACCACCTCTGCAATGGCGGGAACACCGCTGTGTTGCGTGCTTGGGAGAACTTGCCAAAGAAGCGGCTGTAGGTGCTTTGGCTGGGCAGGCTCTCATAACCCAATATAGCAGCCAGCGTCTGGTCCTGCCGCCAAAAGGCGTCACAGGCTTGTCAGAATATTCAATGGGCAGGTTCACCATCACGGTGACTCTTGCACACTCGTCAATCCCTTGCTCTACCAAGCTCTACAGCTCCCCCTCTCGTGTTCTATTGCATGATCCCGGTTTAATAGAGTGTGAGCGACGAAAAAGTCGAACCGACTAAAAACGAATTTGGTCACTAAAATTTAAAAAAACACTAATCACCTCTCGACGGTGAAATTGACAGCGCTGGTGGTTTTGCCGTCGGTTACTTCGAGTTCATGCGTGCCAGGAGTGAGTGGCCACGTAACAGTCACATCTGGCTGGCATGTTGCATAGGTTTGGCCGTCGAGCTTCCAATGCAACATGCCGCTGGCTCCTGCGGCGCGCAGCTCGATCCGCTGACGTTCGCCAGAGAGGTGCGGATCAAGAACGAAACTGGCTCCAGCGCGTGGCAAAACGATACGCAGCCGGTCTGAAATGCTGGCAGTGGCCCCGAGGTAGTTGTGGCTGCTGTGACACCAGACATCAAAGACAGCTGGCAGTACGAGATGTTTCTTGCCGTCGAGATCAGGTTGAAAATAGCTTTCGGCATTCGTGGACGGTTCTGTGCCGGTGAGAAACCATTCTTTGACGCGGGCAGGACTGTCCGCAGTGGGCTTGACACCCGTCAGCGCGCAGATTTCCTGCTGACTGAGTTTGGCGGATGCAACAGGCGGGGGCAGGTCTGGATCTGCCCCGAGAAGCTGAACGATGATATCACGCCAGAGTGGTGCCGGACCCGTAACGGAGGCAAGTTCCTTCATGGGCGATCCGGAAAAGTTGCCGAGCCAAACTCCGATGGTGTGCCGGCCGGTGGAACCGACAGTCCATGCATCACGAAAGCCAGAACTGGTGCCAGTTTTGCACGGAATGCGGCGTGATTCAAAGGCCAGCGGAGTAAAGGGCCCGAAGGACTTACGACGCGCTTCATTGTCGCTGAGAATGTCGGCGAGAATCTGGGCTGACTCAGGGGAAGAGATGATGCGGTGTGCCGGAGGGGAGTCTTGAGTGAAGCGTGGCTGGGCAAGTCTTCCCTGATTGGCAAAAACGCCGAACGCGGCGGTGATGTCGAGCAGGCGGATCTCAGCATTGCCGAGGATGAGACCGGCACCGTAATCGTGAAGGTCGCGAGCGGTGCGTATACCGGCATTTTGGAGACCGGTGAAGGCTTTGCGCGCACCGAGGCGTGCAAGAGTCACAACGGCTGGCACATTGAGTGAGTTAGCGAGTGCTTCACGGACGCGGACCGGCCCCCAGAAGCGCTGGTCGTAATTGCGCGGATCGTAGTCCACATATTCTGCGCTGATGGCATCCGGTGTGTCCGGCATAAGGGTGGCGGCGGTGAGGATGCGCTCGTCGATGGCCTGCAGGTAGAGAAGTGGCTTCAAGATGGAGCCCGCAGAACGTGGAAGGGTGACACCGTTGATTCTACCCCGTGTGCCGGTCCATTTGGGAGAGCCTATCCAGGCGCGGATGCCGCCGGTTTGGTGATCCATGATTAGAACGGCGGCATCTTTGGCCTCATGTCGTGCGAGGCGCTGAAGATGCTGGGTGACGATGGACTCAACGCGGGACTGCAGGCCGAGATCAAGGGTGCAATGCACCCTGCCAGCAAGGTCCGGCGACTGCTGGCGGACCCATGAGACAAAGTGGGGTGCCTGCCAGATGGTGGGCTGACGCGGGAGGACGTGGGGTGAAGCCTGCCATGCCTCAGCAACGCACTCTGATACCGCGCGCTCGCAACGGCGCTGTGGCGCCATGGGTTGTAGCGGGTCGGTGCACGCGGGAGTGCGGCCAGGAAGATGCATTCCTGGGGTGTGAGGAGATTGGCGGACTTGCCAAAGTACTGTCTTGCAGCGGCCTCCACACCGAGGAAGCGATTGCCGTAATCCACAAGATTGAGGTACCGCTGAAGAATCTGCTCCTTGCTCCACTGTCGCTCAAGTTTGATGGCGGTGAAGAACTCGTCCAGCTTGGTGCCCAGAGAGCGCGTGCGCCGTGGCCGGGCGTTTTTGATGAGCTGCTGCGTGATGGTGGAGGCACCGGCCACGACGCGGCCACTGCGCAGATTGCTCCACAAGGCGGCGGCGACGGCCGGGAGGTCAAAGCCCTGGTGCAGCATGAAGCGGCGGTCTTCCAGACCGATGGTGGCACGAAGAAGCCATGGGTTCATGTCCTGGCTCGACACAGGGAACTGCAGGCGCGCCTCTTTGCCCGGCAGCTCTGCGATTAATCTGCCGCGGCAGTCCAGCAATACGGGTGTGCCTGGCAGATCCGCGAGCAAGGATGGAGGAATGCAGGCCTGATGCACCGCCAGCTCGAACGCCGCCCACAGCAACATGCTGATGAGCGCAAGGCAGGCAAGCAGACGAAGCAGCAGCCGTTTAATGCGTGGCAGAGACTTGAACATCGGCGGTGGTGGCGGTGAGCCGCTGATCATACAAGGGAGTGATCAGCGCGGCAGGCCAGGAGAAAGTGCCGCTGCCGACGACTTGTGTAAGCACGGTGCAAGTGCTCAAGCCAGCAGGAAGCTTTTCGATCGTCAGGCGCACGCCGTGCGCGTCTTCTCCGGTGTAGTCGAGCTGGGTTTCTTTTTCGGGTTTGGGGAGCTTGAAGAGTTCGCGCACGGCAGGCAGCTCGGCATTGACGAATTCGAGCGCGGCAGGGAGTTCATCTTCAATGACCACAAAACTGCGAGGCTGGTCGGAGGTGATTTGATAGGTGAGCAAAACGTAGTCACCGAGCTGCAGCGGAGCTTTGGCGGAGCCGTCACGACCTTGGTTTTTGTGGGAGTAAATCTGCCGGGTGAGGGAAAGCGCAGGGCTGGTCACAGGCTGCGGGAGAGCAGCGCGGTAGGTGGCGCGCAGCAGCCATGAAGCAGGCACATTGACGGAGAGCGGCTGGGTGAACCGTGTCGCGATCTCCTGTGCTGGAGTGGCCAGCCAGCCCAGGGTGACACCGTTGGCGGAGGAGGCATGAGCCGGCGCAGAGAGTGGCAGGCCAGTGAGACTGGCTGGAGCCTCGGCTTCGAGGTAGGACTGGGCGACCAGCAGTTGCCAGACGTTTTCCTGAGCTGTGGCAGGCCGGTTATTGGCAGCGAAGGTCTCTGCGGCCTGAGCGGAGGAGAGCGCATTGGCCACCGGGATGTCCGTGGTGGCGATCTGGCTCAAGGCAAACAAGCGGATGGCATTGGCACGCACTGGCGTGCTGAGAGTGACGGGATCGAGGCCCGCAGGCACTTGATAGCCGCTAATCTCCGCGAGGAGCTGCTGCCATTCGGCCTTGGAGAGAACAGGTGGTTCGGGACGTTCACTGTCTGACTCTTTGTCTGCCTCCATCAGGAACCAGACGGCCATGGCCAGGAAGCAGCGACCTTCGAGCCCCAGGTCTTTCTCACGATGCTCAAACAAAAAGCGGGCCGCGACTTTCAGACCGTGGAGTCTGTAACCGTAATCCCCGTTGCCTTCGAGCGCCTCTGTGAGCAGTGCGAGAGCTGTCACGAAGGGCGTGGCCACTGGCATGTCCGGGGCGCGGTCTCCCAGACTCAGCGTGTTCTCACGCCAGTTTTCGAGTTTAGTGATCAAACGTTCTGACCAAATACTCGTGGCGCTGGAAGGCACTGCTTCATCCCCTTCTTCCTCAGCCTCGGGCTCCTGGCCGTATTCCCCGACTTGTGCGAGCTGCACGGCGAGAGAGACGAGTGCAGTGGTGGGGTCACTGACTTCCTTGCCATTGGGAAAGCGCGGCAGCCAGCCGCTATCCTCGTCCGGGATGAGGGAGCCTTCGAGCAGGCTGATGGTGCGGCGTGCGCCTTCACGTGTCTGCTGCATCAGCCAGAGTGGTGCTGGAGCGGGCGCTTCATCATCGGCGGTGCGCACTTGGGTGCTGCCTGGCGGATCTGGCTGCCATGGCAGGTAGGCCATGAGTGCTGGAACGAGATAAGGAGTCAGTGCTGAAGCCGCCATGTCTGTGAGCATGGTGTTTTTGCCGGTGCCGGGTGTCAGGGTCACCAGCTGCGGCAGCCAGCGAGTTCCGGAGAGCAAGACATCAACGACGCTGCCGGGCTGCTGAGACCACGCGGGCTTTGTGCTGGATGTGACCTTCCAGGGAGCGCCGGTCTCAAGATTGCCCGTGACGATCTCGGTGCGTTGGGAGTATTTGGGAAGCAGATCCAGCGTGATGACGGCCCCATCTGCCAGGGCTGAAGCGCTGGTGGCGCGGGCTTTGAATATGACACGCACTTTGGAGCCCTGAGCGGCGGCTCCGGCTTTGAGCTTTGCGGCGACGAGCTTGGGGCTGCCTTGTTTGAGCGTGAGCATCTGCGGCGCAGCGTCGAGAAGGGTCGCGCTGCCTTCGACGGCCAGCGTGAACTCCACGGGCAGCTCTGGAGCGGCATCCTGGGTCAATTGTGCGCGAACGATGAGTTCATCATCCTCGCGGATGAACTGCGGGATGAAGGGCTCGACCAGCAGAGGGTTGCTGACGTGAACGGAGACTTCGCCTGAGCCAAATTGAGAGGCGGTGGTATGCGCGACAGCGGTGATGCGGTAACTCGTGAGCGAATCCGGCGCGGGAAAACTGAATGCGGCGCGGCCTTGCTCATCCGTGTTCACGAGGGTCTGCCAGAGCGGCCGCGGATGGGCGTTCTCACGCAGGACGATGATGGGCAGCATGGTCTTCTCCCGCGAGGCACCGAGGATGTAGCCTTTCTCAAACTGGGACAGCTCCTCAGCCTGAGCAGCGCTCCATTGCCGGCCCAGAGCAAAGTTGGTGCGCACCGAATGGTTGCGTTCAGGGTAAAAGGTCGAGGCGGGGTTCGGCAACGCCCAATTGGTAAGAGAGAGAATGGCGTCGTCGACGGCGAAGACGAGTACTTTGGCATTTCGGACGGGCTGAGCGCCTGCTTTGACGAGCACATGACCACTGACCTGCTGACGTGGGTGGAAGGTGGGTGCATCAAGCACCGGCATCACCTTGAGCTGCAACTCAGGGTTGTTGACGTTCAAGGCTGCGACCGCAAAGCGCTCCGCCGGCGGCTGGCCGGGGCGGGCAACACTCATGAGTTGGAAGCGGATGAAGACGTTGGGAAAATATTCTTTGCGCACGGGCACCTCGACTTGAGTTTCGGTACCGGTCATCTGAATGAGTGGCAGTGTTTCGAGGAGTGTGCCGGCTTCCACCGTGACACGGAGTGTGCCTGGGAATGGCGTGCGCACTTTGAAGATGGCCTTGCCGCCGATGGGCACATCGTCGCGCTCCAGCACGGCTTCAAGCGAGGCATCATCCACCACGGCCAGATCCGTGCGGGCGCGCACGCCGGTTAGAACCACGCTGACAGGGATGGCGTCAGGCATGTCCACAGGGGTGGCGCTGATGACGTAATCTCCAGGCACATCGGCGGGAAGGCTGCCATGGAACGGGAGTTTGAGACGTTTCTTGGTCACGCTGCGAAATTCCGGCGCATTTCTGTAACGCAGCACTTTCTCGGAGAGCCGGTCGGCCACGGTGTTGATGGTGCGGTGGATGATTTCCACATCCGCTTCGGCAGGCTCTCGAGTCTCCTCGTCTTCGGCATTGATGGTGGTTATTTCAACTGGCAGGCCATGGTCTTTCGATGAGCGGTGCGTCTCACGGATGGCGAGGGCTCGCGTGGGAAACTGCACATGCTGCTGGGCCACGGCGCGGCGGGACTGACCGGCTTCCGTTTTGACATCCACCGTCCAGAAAACTTGCGCGCGGTGTGACTGGGCGCGGTTGGGAAACGGGCATTCAGCGACGAGCACGGCCGTTCCCGTTTTATCAAGTACGATCTGCCCGCGGACAGGGTGTGAGGCCGGAGCGGCCAGATCACGGGCGAAACGCGGGCTTGAGTAGAGCTTCATGGCGTTGAGCACACCTTCCAGTCCCTGCTTGGAGGCGGCGGGTGAAAAGCGGTCACTGAAGGAGAACTTTCTCCATGGCCTGTCGAACCTATCATTCACTTCCAGCGAGTCGTCGGCCGGTGTGAGATTGCGAAGCGAGAGTTTGTCAGTGTCACGGTCATCATCCTCGTCGTCGTCAAAATCGAAATCAGGCAGGGCTTGTGTGAGCCAGTCCTGCATGACCCATTCCGCTGTCCACGTCACAGTGGCGTCTCGATTGGCGCTGCCATGAAAGTAACTGGAACTCAGGTGCGCCTCCGCACGCGTGCCAGTGGTTGTATCGGCCGTCAGTTCCACGGCAAAAGTGGGTGGGCGGAACTTGGTCACATCGACAGACACCTGCTGCAGCTTTTCTTCCTCATGGAGAAGGCTGAAGTACACGCGGCTTGGTCTGAGATCCGCCGGAATGGTCCATTTGGCGGTGCCGGCACCTGCTTCATCAAGTTCCACCTCCAAGTTTTTACTGAAATCAGAATCATCATCGGAGCCAACGTCGATCTGGATGGTGACAGGATTGCCGGGCGGGGGGATGGAGGGACCGGTGGTGCTGACGCTTCTGACGAGGGCATAGAGTTGAATCTCCTCCCCGGGCTCATACAAGTCCCCGTTGGTCACCAGCATGCCCGTGATTTTTTTGTCGGTCTCGTCGCTCCTCCCTGGGCGTTCATTGTGCAGGCTGTAGTCACCTTCCTGAAAGCATCTGCCGAGGGCGTTGCCTGCCATGAGGGTGCTGGGTGATTTCTGACGCGGGAGCTGTTTTCCCTCCTCCTTGCTGAGTTTTCTGAGCTTGGTAAAATGGGCGATGCCTTGCTCGTCGGTGCTGGCTTCATCCAGAAGTGTGTTGTCATCTGCCAGGGCCTGCACGGCCAGGCCTGAGACGGGCGCGCCTGTGTCCATGTGGGACAAGCGCACGGCGCGGGAATCCTCCGTGGCGATAAAGTTCATATGCCAGTCAGAAAGTGAGACGAGCATGCGATTGCCACAGATGCGGCCATCCAGGCCGGTGCCCTGAACTTCCAGCAGGAAGAGGCCCGCCACCTGGCCTGCGGTGCCGGGCTTCCATTGGATGCGCCGGGCAATCTCTTCATCACCTGGAGCAGCCGGCAGATTGCCTGACTCGAAGGGCAGCTGATGCGAATCGATCAAGGAGTCTGTGGGCGTGTATTTGACCGTTTGATCCCGCGGATCGATCTGGACCTTGCCGTCCTCAGCAGCGGCGAAGTGCGCGAATTCACGCAATCGCTTGCGTATGTCATTGAGCTTGGCGGGCGGCACTTGGGCTATGCGCCAGGTGAGCTCCTGTGTGCGGCTGTGGTGCAGGGTCACATCCAGACCGGTGCTGAATCGTTGCGCGATAAAATCCGTCGGCATGATGACGCTCGGTCGGCGTTCGGGTATTCTGATCTTCCATTCGGTGGCTTTGCTGGTCGCGAAATCACTGATGGCCAGTGCGCCGGCCGCTACTTGAATCGTGTAGGATTGATCTTCCTTGAAATCACCGCTGAGGACGGCGGTCATGCCTTCGGCCTTCACCGCGAAGCCTGGAACGGCCGGAGTTACGCTGAACAGGCTGGGATTGAAATCCTTTTGACTGAGCGTCTGGTTGAAGAAGACACGCGCAAAGCGGCCATGACGCGGCTGGTTGTAACCGCGCGCATAGTTGGCGGCTACCGGCGCGCAAAAGCCTGCGGGGTACACGCGCAGGTAGGACGTCTCATACGTTCCACTAGCGTCAGGCAGGCGATCGACGACCAGCCAGTAATGCCTGCCGATCTGCAATGGCTTGCGCGGCTGCACAAAGATGAGTCCCTGGGGCTTGCCCGTCTGCCACTCTTCCAGGCAAGCTGTCACGGCATGCCGCTCTCCGGACTCTGCATCAATATAAGCCACACGATCTGCGACCTCGGTGGGCAGCACGTCATGATTGAACTCCAGCCGTGCGCGAGGCATGGCGGGCAGATTCATGGCTGGGTTCAGCCCGCCCAGGTCGATGTTCTTTGCATTGAACATCAGCACGTTCATGATGCCAAAATCCTCGGCGGACATCTCGGCCCCCCAGCCCTTGGGATTGACCGGCTTGCCGCTGACGTCGACGAGATTATCCTGCAGCGTCACTCGATAAGCCACTTCAGGGATGTGTTCGTCCACTTGGATGACACCACGCCGAGGAGTGATCCAGCGAAAGCCGAAACCAGGGTTGGGAGTGATCACAATGGGGGACACGCGGGCATAGCCGGCCTCTTCCGACTCTTCTTCATCAATTTCCTTGATCTGTTCTGGCGCCACCATGTCCGTGGGGAAACTGACGTAGATCCTGCCATAGCCGCGGATGCTCCCATGTTCGGGGCTGAGCTTGATGTCACTCCCCTCCAGAGACAAGGGAGGGGGGGCGGTGGTATCGAGAGCGGAAGGGGCGGCGGTCTGCGATCTTTTGCAGGCGGTCAGCAGCAATAGCGCGAGGAGATGAATGACGATGTGGCGGTTCATGGCGTCAGAAGTGGCTTATTTGGTGCGTTTCAGGCGCGCGGCAGCCTGATCATCGAGTTCGGCTTCCTGGGTGCGGTTGAGCTTGCGCAGGTACTTGGCACGCAACTCATAATAGTAGCTCGACGGCTCAATTTTCAGACCTGCCGAGATGGAATCATACGCAGCTTGAAAGTTGTTCAGGCCAAACTCGGCCTCTGCCTTGATTTCGGTGAAGTTGTAATATCTTGGCTCGATCTGGAAGAGTGTCTGCGCCACTTCGAGCGCGTCCTGATAACGGTCCAACTGAATCAAATGTCTTCCGCGCCAGTAGTGGCTGCCATAGTCTCGAGGGTTGATTTTAATAGCAGCCTCCGCGTCTGCCAATCCATAATGGGACTGAGCGTAGAAGTAGCAATAACTGGACCGAGTGACGAGGTTGCGCACATTGTTCGGCTCAGCCAACAGTTTCTTGTCCAAAGCCAGAAGCTCCATGAGGTCCGGCCATTTGGTGTTCAAGACCTTCTCCAGGTTTGAGCTGGAGACGTTGATGCTGATGTACTTGGAATTTTCAGGAGGTTTTATTCCTGCGATTTGGAGGCAGAACGAGCGCAGGAAATCGATGGTGGTGGACCGGCCCTTCATGATCTTGCCGGCACGCTCAAAGTCTGGCAGGGCCTGCTCATAGAGCTGGGCGATCATGAGAACGCGTGCACGCTCCAGCCAAGGTTCAGGCTGAGATGCCGCGGAGCTTTCGGCGACTTTCTGGCTGGCTTTTTCGATGGCGTCCTGATGTGAGAGCAGGCGTTCGAGCTCAGGCCCGAGGTCTTCCACTTCACGCATGTCGGGAGCGGCGGCTTTGGCGGCCTCATAGTCCTGCCGCGCCAGATCCAGCTTCATCAGCTTCATGCGGGCATAGGCGCGGCGGATGCTGGCCACCGCGTTCTTTTCCCAGGACCAGCTGTTGCTGACGAGGCTCTCCAACTCCACCCACTTCTTCTGCTTGAGGTAGTAGGCAGAGACACGCTGAAGCAGGCGGCGCCTGGTTTGCTCCGGGAGATTGGGCGTGCGGAGGTAGCTGGTCCAGGAGGCGATGGCGCTGTCTTTGTTGCCTTTTTTCCACTGCACCTGCGCCTCCAGATCAAGCAGCTCAATTTTGGGCAGGCCGCGATTGCTCCATTCGCTGAAGATTTGGGTGATCTGCTTCTGCCGGTCCTCGGCGGAAAGCAGGCTGGCCTTGTTGTGAATGACGGCCAGAGCATTGGCAGCGTAGGCCTTCGGATTCTGTGGATCAAGCTGCAGCAGCCGCCGTGAGATTTCGATCACATCAAGCGCGGGAAATGTCTTGTCATTCGAGCGGCCAAACCCACCCTCACTCGAATCATCGTCGTAATCATCATACCTCCAGACTGATTTGTTGAGTGCGGAAACCGCGACATCGAGCTGCTTGTTGAGATCCTCCAAGGTGGCGCTGCGCCGGCGCAAAGCTTCAGCTGCTATATCTTCGGCGCTCTGACGGTTGTTATTCCAGTAAACAGTGCCGCTGATGGCCAGGACGGCAGCGGTGGTGAGGATCAAAGTAGTTGCCTTACGCCGTGCGCCGGAGACCACGGAGTCCCGTACAAACTGCTGCTCCAAAGCATCAAGGTCTTCAAGCTCGGTAAGCAGCTTGCGAGCCTCCTGCAGCCGCGCACCGCGATCCCAGAGGAAATCCCGCGCGTTCTTCCTCTCCAGCCATTCGGTTGCCGCCGTGGCGGCGCGTGCGCGCTGGATGAGGAAGCTGCGATTGTCATCGATGGCCTTGGCGAGTGCGCTCCACTTCCGCAGCAGGGCTTCATGGGTGACGAAGACCACGCCTTGATCCTGGGCGCCCACGGTCCGGGTCAGCAGGCGGCCTTCAACCAGGGCATCAACGAGCTTGCCAAGCGTGGCACGGCTGCCGGTAAACATGGACAGCGGCGCGGAGCGGCGCAGGGCAGGCCCTTTATGGTCATTGCCCACGGTAACAAGGGCACGGGCCAGTTGCTTCAGCGGATCGTGCAGGTCCCCATGCTCGCCGACAAACGTCGTGAAAATCTCCTGAGCGCGCGTTTTAACGGCTCCTTCCAGCCCTCCCATCTCATTGAGACAGGCATGGGTCATGGTCTCTACACCGCGGATGCGCTGGCGCTTTGCATACAGCTCACGCAGCACAAAACTAAGCAGCGGCAGGCCGTCGGGCGCTTCACGTGCTTCACGCAGCAGACGCGTTTCGAGCCGCTCTCCGGTAACCGGGTCTTCTTCAAAGACAACACCTGCGGCGCGGGCTGGAAGCCGGATCATGAGATCCATGTCCATCTCCGTAGGTGCGAGCAGCGAGTACTGGCCTCCTTGTGCAAGCTCTGCGAGGTTCGGCAGATCTTCGGTGAGCCTGCCCAATTGATCACTGCGCATTGTTGCCACAACCCAGACGACTCCCGAGCGCGCGAGTACTGAAAGCGCAGTTGCGAAAGCCTTCCGCTGCTCGGGCGGGAAGCGGCGGTCATCCGAAAAAATCTGCTCAAATTGATCGATGAGCAATACGAGCTTGGTCATCGGAAGAGCGGGCAGGGCTTCCTGTGCCTGCACCTCCTGGGCAGTAAGCTGCAGCGCTGCGCTGACTGCAGGCACGCTTCCCTGGGGGTTGAGCAGCAACTGCTGGGCAAAGGCGGTCGCATCGCCAGTGGCGCGGCGGAGACCCGTCATGAATTGTGCGTTTTGCAGGCTGGCGGCCAGTGCTGTCAAAAGATCGTCTCCCGTGCTGCCGGGTGTAAGTGTGGCGACACCCCAGCAGGCCACCCCTTCGATGACCGAACTCTTGTGCAGCATCATGGGAATGACGCCGGCACGCAGCAGGGAGGATTTCCCGCTGCCGCTGGCTCCATGCACCAGCGTGAAGGCTCGTCCGGCAGATGCCTGTTTCCGCATGGCCGTGAGAACATCTTCGATGGCTTGGGATCGGCCAAAGAAGATCTTGGCGTCTTCAAAATCATAGGCCTCGAGTCCGCGAAAGGGATTTTCCCCATGGTAAGTTGCTGGCGGCGCGCCTGTCGCGGGCACATCTGTTCCAGCAGATTTTTCCAGATAGCCGAGAATCAGTTTGCGCAGCGGTTTCTCAAGCTTGGCTTCAAACTGGCCCAGTGCTTTGTACTCGTTGATGGCGGCCTTGAAGGCAGAGTCTCCATCAAAGAACCACTCGCGTATGAAATTGTTGAGTGCCTCCAGCTGTTTGCCGCGCTTCGCCGCTTCTTCGGGGTTGTTCACCGGCATGGGCACTTCCTGCGTGCGGCGATAGACCAGAATGTCCGGCACATGACGCTCCAGATACGATTCGATGGCCGTCTCAATCTCAAACGCGGTACCGGATGGGAAGGGCTCGCCATTTTTCCGCAGAAATTTCCGGCTCAACATCGTGCCAAGACGCGACCACAGGATGCAGACCACCACATCAAACTCTGCCGTCAGCGGAATATTGTCCGGGTCATTGAAGCTGGCCGTGGCCCGCATTGGCTCGTGTTCCCAAAAAAAGTCATCCAGCAGAACACGGCCTGAAAACTCCACCCGCAGGCGCTCAATGATCCGCTCGGCACAAACCCGCTCCATGGTGACATCTCCAGGGGACGAAACAAAGATACGAATCTTGATCATTTGAATGCTTCAGGATGAGAATAAAGCGCCTACTCAATCATCGTGCAATTAAGCGCGAGTCACCTAATATTCGATGACCGTAACATATGCTGTAGCAGCCGTATACATAAGCAATTAATTTGTACTATTCTTAATAAAATTATTAGAATAAAGACACTGACATTCGGTGCTTTTTAGGCCGCTATTTTATTTCGTGAGGATATTGAAGTTTGGGTCGTCCTACTTGAAACCGGGGTCAGTATCTTTGAACGGAGAGTCCCATGCACTCTATGGTGCATATTCGATTCGGTTAGAGCCTGTTATTAAATTTGCAAGACGCTGTACACCGGTGAGGGTCCAAGCAATAAGCTTGGGATGGAACCCGCGAACCACAAACCAAGAGCCACCTACACCAGTGACGTCAGTGATGCCGAATGGGACTTTTGCCGTCCCTACTTGGTGCTGATGAAGGAAGATGC
>JAPLUN010000413.1 GCA_026397715.1 Verrucomicrobiota bacterium | reverse complement strand
AAGGCCGCATTCCCCTGCTCGACACTAACCTCATCGAGTTCGCCTGGACCATCCCGTACTCCATGAAAGTACGCGATGGCAAAGGCAAATGGCTCATGCGCGAAACGCTCTACCGCCACGTGCCCAAGGCGATGATCGACCGCCCCAAGCAAGGCTTCGGCATTCCATTAGAAATCTGGCTGCGCGGCCCCCTGCGCGAATGGGCCGAGGATCTGCTCAGCGAATCACGCCTCAAACGCGAAGGCTTCTTCCACCCCGCCCCCATCCGCCAGAAGTGGCAGGAACACCTCAACGGCACCCGCAACTGGCACTTCTACCTCTGGGACATCCTCATGTTCCAGGCATGGCTGCAGGCTCAGCGCGTCTGAAATCCAATGCAGCCCCGGAGCGCGGACCTCCGAGTCCGCAGCATGTGATTCACGGAAGGGGCGGGTAAGTTCGCATCAACCTCCTCAAGCCCGTTGGCTCTCGGCTCGGTGAACCAAACAGAGGAATCGCGGAGCCCCATGCATTTGCGGCATGCTGCGGGCTCGGAGGCCCGCGCTCCACCAGCGTATTGCTGCCACCTCACGTAAACCGCCGCAGCCTGTCCCGAACCCACCGCATCGATGGCCGCTCAATGCAGACCGAGATCACCCACGCTAGCACCACCATCGCCGCCACCGTCACGCCCAGACGCAGCCACGCCGAGTCCGTCAAAGCACCCAACGCATTCAGCAGCACCAGTCCGATATTTTGATGAATGAGATAGAGCGGGTACGAAATCGCCCCCAGAAACACCAGCGGCTTCGCATTGAGAAAAGGCAGCCAGCCCGTCGTCGCCAGTTGCAGCAGCAGCCCAAAGCCCAGCACAAAAGCGAAATGCAGCGGAAACGCCGCCTTCCACCACGCCAGCGCCGCACAGGTCACCAGCACCAGCGTATGCCCAAGGCTCCACGCACGCCGCCGGTGCGCATCGTATAAGATCATGCCCACACCAAACAGGTGAATGTAGTCGAGACTGGTCACCGCCTTGATCTTCCCCGTCAGTCGATAAACCAACGACTCCGGCTGCCCATAGGTGAGCACACCATGCGCCGCAGCCGCAGCACCCAGCCACAGCAGCAACACTGGCACCGTCAGCTTCTTAAACGCCCCCAACCGATGCAGGACGAGCATCGCGATATAAAACAAGATCTCAAACTCCAGCGACCAGTACGCACCATCAATCATCTGCGCACGCGCAAAACGCGGCAGCAGGGTGATGTTCCAGAGCGCATCTCGCTGCGTGACCTCCATCCCCGGCAGGCCACAGTTGGCAGTGACCAGCAGCGTGATCAGCGCACAGGCCCAGAACGTCGGATACAAACGCGAAAAACGCCCCACCGCGAAGTGCATCGCGGACCTCGCACGATCCAGCGTCATGAAAATAACAAAGCCGCTGATCATGAAAAACAGATCCACTCCCGTGCCTCCATGGGGAAACTCAAACGGAGGATCGTAGAGGTGAAACGTCCAGTTCTTCGCGATGCCGCTGGTGAAATGAAACAGGATGACCGCCATGGCCGCAATGCCGCGCAGGGCATCCAACTCGGCGATTCGCAGCGTGGGATTGATCGACTTCATGGCAGTGCGGCAGGCAGTTTGAGAACAGGGGTGAGCTCACGAGTCAGCACCACATAGCCCGCCTTGGAAAGATGCAGATGATCCTCCTGATAGAGTTGCAGCCGCTGGTTGCCGTCCGTTTCCAAAAATGCGGATGAGAAATCCAAGAAATCCACCTTGTTCCGACCATCAAGCTTTTTGAGCCCCTCGTTGATCTCAGCAATCCAGGGACGAATCGGCGATGCCGCCTCATACACCGGCAGCAACCCGAGCAGCACAATGCGCGTCGTCGGATGCCGCGTGTGAATGCGCTCCACAATGGTTTCAATGCCACGCGTGGTATCCGCAGCGCTGAAATGCCGCCAGAAGTTGTTGATGCCGATCATGAGCACCACCGCCTCAGGCGACGGCCCGTCCAGAATGCCATGCTCAATGCGCCACAGCACATGCTGCGGCCCCTCGCCTCCGATGCCAAAATTCAGCGCCTGCGCAGGTGCAATGCGCCTCTGCCAGACATCCTTGTCCCAGCTCTCCGTGAGCGAATCCCCAATGAAAATAATCTTGGCCTGCGACTGCTTCATCGTCTCCGCCTGCTGCTTCACCACGCCCACCCAGTAGGCCGTGTCATCCCGCATCGCCGCCTCCCACGGCACCTCCGCTGCATGCCCCCACGTGGCCGCAAGGCAGAACAGACCCAGAAAATGTCGGAACAATGACATGGAAGTCGAAAAGCTAAGCCCCTGCGCTCACGAGATCAAGCTGCGTGCTCATACAACCGAGCGCCGCTGTATGCACCGGGTGTTCGTGATCACCTCAAAGCAAATCCACTCTCCCCACCGCAGATATGGCAATGCCCAAGACGCTCTTTGGGGAGAGGCCGGGTGAGGGGTCATCCCATGTTGCTGCCGGCAAAAGGTGTTCATTGTCCCCTCACCCCAACCCTCTCCCCGAAGAGAAATAGAGCTGCCTCCGTGTGTCAGAGGCGGGGAGAGGGAGAACCGCTTTCGCCGCCCCTGGATTTACCCAGCCCAAAATCATCGCCCCACATTCTGCTCATACTCCCGCACAATCGCCCCAAAACACGCCTCCTGGCTGAACCTCGACTCCGCAATCTCCCGATGATTCGAAACCCTCCCCTGCCCACAATCCTGCGCCCATTGCCCGATCACATCCGCGAATCCATCCACATCCTCCTTGCCCGCCGACCAGCAATGCGACAGCCCCATTTCCGTGAAGTCGTTGTTCCCCGGCACCTGGCTCAAGATCACAGGCAGGTCACAGGCCAGCGCCTCCAGCACGGCAAAGGACAGCCCTTCGTAGCGCGACGTCAGGATCATCCCATCCAGCGCCTGATAAAACGACAACGGTTCTGACAAGTAGGTCTGGCGAATGATGCGCGAACGAATGCCCAGTTGATCAGCCAGAGCCGCACACTCCTCAGAGAGTTCGCCATCGCCAAGATGATACAGCCACAGCTCAGGCCTGATTTGGCAGGCTTTGGCAAACGCATGATACAGCGTCAGCGGATCTTTCTGAAACGCCAGCCGTCCCACCGATCCCAGCAGTATGGCCCCCGTCGGAACACCCAAAGCCGCACGAATTTCCTGCCTCATCTGCGCATCAGCGGGTCGAAACCGCACACAGTCCACCGGATTCGCAATCAAGCGCAGCCTCCCTTGCGGAATCTTCAAAGAGTCCCTCGCAAACGCCCGCTCTCCCTCAGACAAATTGATCGTCGTTCCCACGCGACCTAGCACCGTCTCGACCGCATTGAACACCCGGGACTTCATCCCGCCCTTGCCCGACAAACCGAAATAAGCATGCGGCGTGTAGAACACCGGCTGCCTCACACCCAGCCACACCAGCGCACGTGCCAGCGCGCCCGCCTTGGAACTGTGCGCATGGATCACATCCGGCCGCGCCTCCGTCACCAGCCTGCGCAGTTTCAGCAGCGCCGCCACATCACCGGGGCCGGGCGCATTGCTCACCGCGAGATTCACCGTCTTGCCACCCGCAGCAGAAACCTTCGCCACCAGTTGCGTCAGCCGGTCCGAGCCCCGCACATCCGAATAGGCCAGATGAATGCGATGACCTCGCTCCAGCAAAAACGACGCCAGTGCCTCGACGTGCCGGAACACGCCATCAACGCCAGGTTCGGTGACTAGAAGGATTTGCATCGAAGAAAGCCAATTTAGCACCATTCAGCGCAGGCACGAAAGCAAGGATGCACTCTGCCGCGAGATTACCGCCTCAGTCTTGCTCTTCCGCCTCGGCCTTGCCGCCAATAATGATGCCCCGCTTCGTCGTGGCGACGAAGTCGGTGAAGGCCGCCGCCTCAGGCGTGAGCTCTCCAGCACGGAGTTCCTCCACGGCTTGGGCGTTGTTCAACCCACAGCGATAAACTTTGCGAAACGCCTCACGCAGGGAGCGCATCTGCTCACGGGTGAATCCCGCACGCTGCAGCCCCACAATGTTCAAGCCACGCGCACGCGCCGGATTGCCATCCGCCGTGCAGAAAGGCGGGATGTCCTGCACCACTTTGGCACAGCCACCGATGATCGAGCGTGTGCCGATGCGGCAAAACTGATGCACCGCCGTCAGACCACCAATGATGACATGATCCTCAACGACCACATGCCCGGCAAGCGTGCCATTGTTGGAAAAGATGACGTGATTCCCCACTATGCAGTCATGCGCGATGTGCACGTAGGAGAGGAAGTTGTTGTTGCTGCCGATCACCGTCTTGTCCCCAGCCGAGGTGGCACGGTGCACGGAGCAAAACTCACGGAAGGTGTTGTTGTCACCCACTTCCAGCCAGGTCGGCTCGGCGCTGTATTTCAAATCCTGCGTCTGCTGACCGATGGAGCCATAGGAGAAGAATTTGTTGTTCTTCCCGATCTTCGACGGCCCCATGATCGTCACATGGTGCTGCAGCCAGCATCCGTCTCCAAGCTCCACGTCCGCGCCAATGATGCAATACGGACCGATGTGGACATCCACACCGATATTGGCGGAGGGGTCAATGATGGCGGTCGGATGAATCGTGGCGGGCATGCGTGAACAATCTATCTTTTAACGATCCACCACGCTGAACATCAGCTCGGCCTCGGAAACGACCTGCCCGTTGACACTGCAACGGCCAATGCCGCTGGCGATGCTGCGCTTGGTCTTGAGGATTTCCGTTTCGATGAGGAGCGTGTCGCCCGGCAGCACCGGCCTGCGCCACTTCACATTGTTGGCGCTCATGAAGTAGCCAATCTTGCCCTGGTTGCCGGGCATGCGCAGCAGCACGATGCTGGCCACCTGCGCCATCGCTTCGAGCTGAAGCACGCCGGGCATGATCGGATGGCCGGGGAAGTGACCCTGGAAATACGGCTCGTTGATCGTAACATTCTTGATGCCCGTGCACTTCGATTCGCCTTCGAATCCGATGATGCGGTCCACCAGCAGAAAGGGGTAGCGGTGCGGCAGGATGTTCATCACCTCGTTGATGTCGAGGACGGCCTCGCCACCCGGGATGTGCACCGGCGCCGGCACCATGCTGCGCATCTGGTTGTACTGCGCCACGATGGCGCGTGCCAGCTCCGTGTTCGGCCCGTGACCCGGACGCACCGCAATGACGTGGCCCTGGATGCGCTTCCCGGAGAGCATCAAGTCGCCCACGATGTCGAGAATCTTATGCCTCACGAACTCGTCCGCAAAGCGCAGCGGCTGCTTCGAGAGCAGCGTGTCCCCACGGATGACGACCGCCGCTTCCAGCGTGCCGCCTTTGATCAGCCCTTTCTCCATCAGCGGGGCGATGTCTTCATAGTACACAAAGGTGCGCGCAGCAGCGATTTCCTTCTCGTAGGTCTCGGGATTGATCTCCGTGCTGAAATACTGCGTGAAGCGTCCGCCAGGGCCCACGTTGGTGCAGGAGATGCGGAATTTCTTATCGGGAACAATGGTCAGGATCGTGCCGTCGCGGGTTTCCTGGTAGATCGGCTCGCGCACTTCGAAAACCTTGCGCGCTTCCTTCTGCTCCTGCAGCCCGGCGGACTTGATCAGTTCCACAAACGGCATCGAGCTGCCATCAGCGATGGGCGGCTCATTGGCATCCATCTCAATGATCGCATTGTCCACGCCCATGCCCGCGAGTGCGGAGATGACGTGCTCGACGGTGTGCACATTCACCCCGCCTTCGGCAATGGTCGTGGCACGCTCCACTTTCTGGACCTTCTCGACCAGCGCCGGAATGAAGGGTTTATCCTCCAGATCGATGCGGCGAAATTTGAAACCAAAGTTCTCCGGGGCGGGTTGGAGGGTCAGTGTGACCTGTTCGCCGGTATGCAGCGAGGTGCCCGTCATCGAGACGGACTTGGCGAGTGTATGCTGACGGTCTGAGGCGGCCATAGGCGGGAGCGCGTTCGTTAGCGTCGCGGCCGGTTGGGGTCAAAGGGAAATGCAGACCATGCACCTCCCCTCTCCGGGCTATGGCGCATCCACCGCTGGCAGGAGTAGCGCCGAGCCGTGTGCCTGATTGCGCGGCCTGGCATGTTCAATCGACAGCGGCGCCTCAATGTGCTGGATCACGGCTTCCAGCCACCAACGTTGACGTTCCCCGGCTTTCTCGTGCGCCTCTTTGAGTTTCGAAAGAATCCGCCGCCCCTGGCCGCGCAATCCTCGCGCAGCCATCTCGCTTGCATCCAGATCGTCACCCCCGAGTTTTTGGATGAGCACATCCACCTCGGCGATGGCTGCGGCTTCAATTGTGATCTTGAGTTTCGCGCAGTCCTTGGCCGGAACGAGATCGGCGCTGTAGGCCATGACTTCGAGTTCGTGCCCTCCAGCCAGGAGTCCCGCAAAGTTGTGCGTCTTTTTATCAGTGAGCAGCGACCACGCTCCCCCATCCATGCGCCATGCATGCCATGCCGCCTTGCCAAAGGAAACCTGCGCCGTGTCCGCGTGCGCTTTCTGCAGTGTCACCTCGCTTTTGGGCTGTGCCTCACGGGCTCGTATAAGAATGTGCCTCCCTCCATGCCAGTCTTGGTCCAGGCGTAGAAAAGCGTTGCCCGCCAGATCTGAGCACACTTCGGAGAAGAAAAATCCATAGGGGACAGGGGTGGGCTCGTCTGGCTGGATGGCTGGCACGGCGCAGCCGCCGATGCTTTTCCAAAGCCTGCGGTTCTCATCGGTCAGCCAGCAGATGCCGAAACGATCATACGCCACACTTCGGACGTCTTGCACCGGGCATTCCGGTGGCGGACCGGCTTCCGTCATCTGGCCGGCGGGCTCCGCAGACTCGGAACCCTGCTCCCAACGGCCAGAGTCCCTCAGCTTCCAGTCCGCCCGGTTGATCGGGAGAATGAACTCTCCTGCTTCGGCAAACCTGGGCACCCCAGTCACGCGCGCATCAGGCCCGGCAATGTCACTCAGCTTCCATAGCTGCCATTTTACGCCGTCGAAATAGTGTAGTTCGCTGTCCTGGCGGAGGAACCCGATGCGCTGCGTTTTGCCCGGTGCAGACACTGGCATGAGACCGGGACTGCCGCTCAAATGCAGCCGCGAACCCGGTTTGAGTCGTGTCTGCAATGCCTGCTCCAGCGTGTCAAAAACCTGCCAGCCGCCAGTGGTGAAATCACACACCGCAGTCTTTCCTGCATCCATAGGCATGAGCCAGCCCTGCTGGGCATTGTCGCTGACAAACAGATTCTCAGTCATTGCCGCGACTCCGGCGGGAACCTTCAGCTTTTCCCAGCGCCCGTTCTCCCAGCAGCTCATCGAGCCATCGCCCAGCCTTCCCAAGATCCGCCCCTGCGCATCCTCCAGCAGCAGTGACTTCGTCTTGAGCTCATCAATTCGCAGCGTACCGGCTTTTTCGGGCGGCGGCAGCAGCGGAACACTCGTTGCCGTGTGTATTGCCGTCTCCAAAACCACGAGCCGCTCATCTCCGGACCGTGCCAGCAAGTCCGGTTCACGCATGCGCAGCCCGTCTCGCCAGTCGAATGTTCGCAGCACCGGCCCACCATGGTTTGCTGAGATGAAAAGCAGCCCCGCACCGCGGGTGCATGTCCAGAATCCCTCTGCGGTTTCCACCACCGGGCGATCGACCCAGCCAAAGGCAGGCTCCTCATCCACCTTCCAGGCCAGCGGAAAGAGTTTTGAGCCCTCAAATCGAAACAGGGCGCTGGTGCGTTTTTCGGGATCGTAAAACCGTCGCGTGGAAAATAGCAGCTGCCCGCTGAACGTCTTCGACACGTCGAAGTCCGTTTCATTGGGCCGCGGTGTTGTGATGCAGTGCCAGTCCCCATTCGCGTGAAAGATTTTTTCAATGAACTTCAGTTCACCGCCCGCCTCTTCGAAGCGCTTGGTCTTCGGTCCGTTCAAATCGAGCTCAAAAAGCCCCATGCCTGCCACGGCGACAGCCAGCTTGTCTTTTTGCCACGGAACCACCGCTGAGATCGGCGCTGTTCCCTCTTCGTCGCCCACTTTCCGCCGCTCAGCATTCGTCCCCTCAAGCTTTACAAGACCGCGCAATCTCCAGTCATACCCATAGGGCTGCAGGCCATAGCTCCACAGCCAGATGCCTCCCTGCAAGTCCTGGACAGCATGAATGTCACGGCGGCTGCTGCTCACGGTGCCATCACTGCCTTTTTTGGGCTTGATGAACACATCCTCCGGCAGTTCAGAGACATCCACCTTGAGGCCGTCCGCCGAAATCCTCACCACCTGATTCCCCGCCTCGGTGATGAGCAGTCCGCCATCTGCCAGCGGCAGCATCCTGGGCC
>JAPLUN010000454.1 GCA_026397715.1 Verrucomicrobiota bacterium | reverse complement strand
GAAGCAGACGGCCTTGGCGGCGATGACGTGCATGAGGGGGCCGCCCTGCACACCGGGGAAGACTTGGCTCTGGATCTTTTTGAAGAGGTCCTCACGATTGGTGAGGATCATGCCTCCACGCGGGCCACGCAGGCTCTTGTGCGTGGTGGTGGTGACGAAGTCAGCGTACTCCATCGGGGAGGGGTGGGAGCCACCGGCCACGAGACCAGCGATGTGAGCCATGTCCACGAACAGATAAGCACCCACGCTCTTGGCGATCTCGCTCATCTTTTTAAAGTCGATGACGCGCGGGTAGGCACTGGCACCGGCTGTGATCATCTTGGGCTGCTCACGCAGGGCGACTTCGGCGAGCTCGTCGTAATCGATGAGTTCGCTTTCCTGATTCACACCGTACTGGCAGAAGTTGTAGAGGCGGCCGGAGAAGTTGGCCGGATTGCCGTGAGTAAGGTGGCCACCGTGGGCGAGGTTCATACCCAGCACCTTGTCGCCGGGCTGAAGCACGCTGAAATAGACCGCAGCATTGGCCTGCGAACCGGAGTGCGGCTGCACATTGGCGAATTTGGCGCCAAACAACTCGCACGCGCGATCGATGGCAAGCTGCTCGACTTTATCGACCTCTTCGCAGCCACCATACCAGCGTTTGCCGGGATAGCCTTCGGCATACTTGTTCGTGAGGCAGCTGCCCTGCGCGGCCATGACCGACTTGCTGGTGAAGTTTTCACTCGCGATGAGTTCGATGTGGTCCTGCTGACGGTGCTGCTCACCGCGAATGATGTCGGCGACGGCGGAATCATTCGCCTCCAAAATATCGAGCGGGTGCGGCTGTGCGTTCATCTTGTCCACCCGGCGGCCATGGCGGCCACCAGCAAAGGGTGTTTTCAGCCATGTGTCCACGATCTCGTTCGCGGTGGCCACAGGGGTGTTTTTGCCAGAAAGGCACAGAACGTTGGAGTTGTTGTGCTCGCGCGTGATGGCGGCGGTTTGAGCATCACTGACCAGCGAGGCCTGAATGCCCACATGGCGGTTCGCGGCGATGCACATGCCGATGCCCGTGGTGCAAACCAAAATGCCCGCGTCAGCCTCGCCGGACAACACTTTGTCAGCGACCACTTCCGCGTAATCAGGGTAATCGACGGAATCATGTGAATTCACCCCCAGATCCTCCACGCCATAACCGGCGGACTTCAGGTGTGCGACGACGGCATTTTTCAATTCCACTCCGCCATGGTCGGCGGCGATGGCGAGTTTATGGGGAGGGCTGCCGTTGGGATTGCTGGTCATTTTTTTTCGCGTTGGGGTGAGGGTCGAAGATGGGTGGGCGATGGCTGCTGTCATCCATCATTTTTCTTCCAGGTCTGGTCGATGTAAGCAATCAGGCTGGGCAGTATTTTTTCCAGGCTGCGCAGCGTCTGTTCATAAGCTGAGCGCCCCTGTCCAAATGGGTCGGAAACATCTCTGCCGCGCAGGGCGTCTTCGGCGGCAAATTCAGAGACAAGGTAAACTTTGTCAGCCTGCGAGGGAAATTCATCCGCGATGGCCGCCATGTGATGCGAGGACATGGCAAATACGTGCGTGGCCTGTTCCAAGGTCTTTTGATCGAGCATGCGGCTCTGAAAACTGGCAAGATCGAGACCACGCTCCTTCAGCAAAGCCGCCGTGTGTTTGCTGGCAGGCATACCGGGCGCCGCAGCCACACCTGCGCTGGAGACCTGATAGTCAGAGCGTTCCCTGACCAGATCACGGAAAAGCGCTTCCGCCATTGGGCTGCGGCAGGTGTTTCCAGTGCAGACAAAAAGAACGTTTTTCAAGATGCTGAGCGGGTTTGTTTCGATCCCGCCAGAGCAGACGGGGACGGTCAGTGTGTCGCGACACCTCCATTTTGTCAAAGGCGGAGCAGTTTGTGCTCATAAGCATTTTCGTGGAATATCCCGCTTGCCAAAGGGGAGGCTCATGGGCTTTGCTTCTGTTCCTCTTATTTTCAAGCGCTTAACATCGGATGGCGGAACGATACAAAATATATGAAAAGCTCGGCATGGGCGGCGTTGGAGCCGTCTTCCGCGCTTATGACAGCCAGTTGAAGCGCTGGGTCGCCGTCAAACGACTGCTGACCGCCAACGAAGCTGACGTCGACAAAGGCGTCGCTTCCGAGCTGCGACGTGAGGCTGATGCTCTGGCCTCCCTGCGCAATCCGAACATCGTGACCATCTTCGATGTGGCCAGTGATGACGAAGGTTTGTTCATTGTGATGGAACTGCTGCAGGGTGAGGACCTGGCGGACGTCGTCGCCCGCGGCCCGCTGCCCTACGATGACTTCAAAGAGCTGGCCTCGCAGACGCTTGAAGGACTGCTCGCGGCTCACCAGCACCACATCCTGCACCGGGACATCAAACCGGAGAACATCAAGGTGGAGCGTCTTCCCGGTGGCCGCATGCAGGCGAAGATCATCGACTTCGGTCTCGCACGTGCAGGGCTGCGAGCACGCAAGCAGACAGAGGACCAGGAGGGCACGGTGATGGGATCCATTTACTACATGGCTCCCGAGCAGCTGACGCGTGAGCCCGTGGATGAACGCACGGATCTCTACTCTCTGGGCTGCGTCTTTTATGAGGCGCTCTCCGGCAGAAAGGCGTTCGATGGTGCTTCGATGGCCGAGGTCATCGACAAGCATATCGACCACATCTTGGTGCCGCTGCATGAAATCGCCCCGCATGTACCGCAGTGGCTGGGAGCTTGGTGCGCACGCCTCATGGCCCAAAAGCCTGATGACCGCCCGGCCAACGCGCAGCAGGCCATCGAAGAATTTCGCGCTTGGGAAAAAATGCCCACAATGGTGCCCTACGGTCCCTGGATGGGCATGTACGCGCCGCCGCCCGTCTATATGCCGCCTGGAATGCCTCCAGGAACAGGCACCGTGCCGCTGACTGGGTATTACCCCCCCCCTGAAGCCCAGCCCGTCTATGCTGAGCCGATGGCCGTGGAAGTCATCCCCGAAGCGCAGCCTGTTGTTGAGCTCGCCGCACTCACGACTCCGCTGGCCCCTGCGCCGCGCAGGCCCGGCACCGGGCACACAACTTCGATGCAGCGCCCGCCATCTGCGGTCCGCTCTTCCGCCCCCTCGGCTTCGTTCCTTCAGACAAACGCGAAGCTGATCAAGCAAGTCGCCATTATCGGCGGAGGCGTCATCCTGCTGGGCATCGGCGGCTGCTTTTTCTTCGGCAAAAAGCCCGGTGCTTCATCTTCCAACAATTCGGCGCTGTCTGCTATTGGCATCTCGTCCAATCCACCCAAGGTCAGCTACCAGCTCCCCCAGGACCGCCCCTTTCCCCCGGTGGACCGTGGCATCTCGCTCTTCTATGTGGGCAACACCGCCAACCTGACCAACCGTAAAGGCGGCGACGGCAAACCCGCTCAAGCCAACCCAAACGAGCCGGTCATCGAGTGGCATGACCTTTCAGAGAGAGGTGGCGACAACATTTTGCGCAGCTATCAGAAGAGTCCAGACTACGCGCCCAAACGCGTCAACTGGCCGGAAGCCACCAAGGGTGGCTCACCGAAGCCAGGGCGGGTCGTGCTTGATTTCCATTCCCGTAATGGCAAGCCCTGCATCCTGGAGCTTGATGATACGGGCTCTGAAACGCAGAACATGCCCTTCGGAAACAAGGATGTCGGAGTACCCAACGATAAAGGACTCACCGTCGTTATCGCGTTTCAAGCAGACGCGGCCAAGCTCCCCATGCGTGTTTTCACCCTCGGCAATGATGATGGCACCACGGTGTCTCTGCTGGTGGACGAGAATAAAAACCTCGTGACAGAGGTGAAAAACGCCGGCGGCAGCCCCACGTTGACCTCCAAGGATGTAAACGGCACGCTGGCCTGCCTCGCCTTTGTGAGCTGGAACGCCAGCACGGGCCTCGTGGAACTCCGTGCACGGGATGCTGATGGCAAGGCCTTCACCTCCTCCGGCGGCAATTCCACCGCTCCATCGAAACCACTCAACTGGCTGCTGATCGGACGAGGCAAGGACAGCAGTGGAGGAAGCGTCAGTCCACAAGATCAGTTCAACGGCTATCTGGCAGAATTTTTCGTCTACTCCATTATCTTGAAGCCTGACCAGACCCAGCTCATCGAGGCGATCGCGCATTTCACGAGCAGCTTCCACCACCGCTGAGAAGGCGACGTCCGGACCGGGGTCGAGATCGAAAACCAGTCGCCCGGGAACCTCGGGCTTGCC
>JAPLUN010000224.1 GCA_026397715.1 Verrucomicrobiota bacterium | reverse complement strand
AACAATCCGGCCTCCTCTACATGACCGGCGGATTCCCCGAGCACCACCTCCTCGCCATCAAGCCCGACGGCAGCGGCAACGTCACCAACACCCACATCGTCTGGCGCACCAACAAAGGCGTCTCCTACGTCCCATCACCTCTAATCGAAGGCAGCCACCTGCTCAATGTCTCGGACTCCGGCGTCGCCCACTGCTTCGATGCGAAGTCCGGTGAGATCCAATGGGAGGGGCGCATGCGCGAGCACCACGCCTCCCTCACCAGCGCTGAGGGCCACGTCTTTTTCATCAACGACTTCGGCATCCTTCGCACCGTCCAGCCCGACAAAACCTACAAGCTCCTCGCCGAGAGCGAACTGAAGGAAAAAGTCTTCGCCTCCCCTGCACTCAGCGAGGGTCAGATCTTCATCCGAAGCGACAAGAGCCTCATCTGCCTCGGCAAACGCACCTCGAAGACAGCAGCGCGGTGAGTGCATGGCTGACGTTGTAGTTTGATTCGCCCAAGAAACGAACACTGAAATCGTAGTCAGGAAAAAGACCCGGCGATGAAAGCGACACTCAAAGTTCTGCTTCTTGTGTTTGCCCAGTTGGCATTGGGGGCGGATGCTCCCACCTACGAGGGCTATGAGAGAGATCGCGTTTTGATTCGATCCACCTACCGCCTCTCGACACCCGTGGTCAATGCCTCATGCGGAGAAGCTGTCCAGGCCGCTCAGCGGATCTTCAAAAACGTCAGGCTTGTCGGACTCTCCCGCGCGCAGGTTCTCGCGATCCTCGGAGATCCGAAGACGATCAGCGGTTACGGAGTTGCGGCAGATACCGCAGCCGACAGCCCTCTGACCTACCGCTTTGACTCAGGTTTTGGCGGATGGGAGTATGTCATTCGGTTTGCAAAGGGAGTTGTCACGCAGGTTGATCAGAAAGGTTTGAACTGAAGCCTAGTTATACAAGCCCGTTTAAAAGACTTTCCACCCAACCATCATCATGCTTCTTCGCCCACTCTTCCTACTCCTCGCCACATCCCTCGCTGCCTTCGCAGTCGACCCCATCCCCACATTCCACGGCTCCATCGAGCGCCTCGATCCCACCCTCGACGCGCTTATCGCCCCCGACGCAAAAATCGAAGTGCTCGCATCAGGCTTCGACTGGTCCGAAGGCCCCGTCTGGCGGGATGGCGGCCTCGTCTTCTCAGATGTGCCGGAGAACACTGTCTTCGGTTGGAACGAAGGCGACACCGCAGCCAAGGTCGTTCTCAAACCCAGCGGCAGCCTCAGCGGAGAAGGTCAGGGCTCGAACGGTCTGCAAGTCGATGCCCAGGGAAATCTCATCCTCTGCCAGCATGGCGAGCGCCGTATCGCACGTCTCGAAAAAGACGGCACCTTCACCTCTCTGGCGGACAAGTATGAAGGCAAGCGCTTCAACAGCCCGAACGATCTCGTGATCGCCAAAAGCGGCACCATCTTCTTCACCGATCCTCCTTATGGCCTGAAGAAAGGCGAAGCTCCAGAGTTCCCGCAGCACGGCGTCTACTCCGTCACTCCTGCGGGCAAAGTCTCGCTGGTGATCTCAGACATTCGTTTTCCCAACGGCATCGCCTTGAGCCCCGATCAAAAAACACTCTACATCGCAGTATCTGATCCGAAGAACACCCGCGTGATGGCTTACGATCTTCAGGACGACGGCACCGCCAAAAACGGCCGTGTCTTCTTCGATGCCCAGCCTCTCAAAAGCGCCGAACGCAAAGGCGGCTGCGATGGCATGAAGGTGGACACCCATGGCAACATCTGGACCACCGGCCCAGGCGGCGTCCTGATCATCAGCAAAGACGGCAAACACCTCGGCAGCATCCTCACCGGCCAGGCCACGGCAAACTGCGCCTTCGGCGGCGCTGACCACAGCACCCTCTACATCACCGCAGACATGTTTCTGCTGCGCGTGAAGACGCTGTCTAAGGGAGAGTAACCAGCTTGATCAACGCCAGAGCATTCATCACCGCCTTCGGCACAAAAGACCCCGGCTCCACATACTCCGGCAGCTTGCTCCCATCAGCGCTGCGTTCAGAGCAGTGTGCATTGGCGCCATAGGGACCGAGGCCATCGAGAGTCGGCGCGAGCTGCCACAGGTGATTCGCATCGCTCAATCCACCGCGCGGGACAGAGACCGCCGTGAGATTCATCATCGCAGCGGCTTCATGCCAGAGGTGGAAGAGAACTTCAGACTCCACTCCACCCGGCCACGCAGCGGTATAGCCGGTTCGCTCCGCCGTGAGCTTCGCGCCATTCGCCGCTGTGCCGCTGAGTCCTGAAAAAAAATCATCCGCATGCTGCAATGCCGCAGGCTCCGTAGCCCGGCATTCCCACTCAGCGACAGCTTCATGCGGGACGCGATTCACAACCGTGCCACCCTGCACCATGCCGATGTTCACCGTTCGCTCAGCCTCCGCGTTCGTCAGTGCGGCGATGTCCGGCAGCACACGAGCGAGCGCATCGATGGCATTGATGCCTTCATGGTGCTTGCTGCCCGCATGCGCAGCCTTGCCTTCGGCTTTGAGCTTCCATGTGCTGCGCCCTTTGCGTGAGGTGACAATGTGCCAGCCACGCTCATCCACCGGACCTCCCTCAAACACCAGCACCGCGCGCGCTTTCCCTCCGCAACGTTCAGCAGTGGCACGGCCAAAATCATCACCAATGATTTCTTCCGCAGCATTCGCCGCCACGAGCCAGTGAGTGCGCTCAAATACATCAGGGGCGGCATCCCGCAAGCTTTGCAGGATGAGCCAGATCAAGGCGGTGCCGCCTTTGTTGTCGACGGTTCCCGGTCCATAAATGCGACCTTCCTCGGGGCGTTCATCCCATTTGAAATCATTCAACCGTTCTTCCT
This sequence comes from Verrucomicrobiota bacterium, assembly GCA_026397715.1. Classification (GTDB taxonomy): domain Bacteria; phylum Verrucomicrobiota; class Verrucomicrobiia; order Verrucomicrobiales; family Verrucomicrobiaceae; genus Prosthecobacter. The sequence goes on along the minus strand of JAPLUN010000224.1, from coordinate 4,024 downwards.
CGGCTGGAAACACCGTGTCAGAATGCGTCACCAGCACGATGGGCTCACCTCCCTGACCGCGATGCGTGAGAAACAGGTGATGCCCCGTGCCAGCAGTGTTGCACGGCGCAAGTTCTGCCTCAAAACCCAGCGGCGCAAAAGCCACCGCCGTCAGCCGTGCCACCTCATCCACACCCGCCGCATTCGCAGTGAAGCTGTTGATGGCCACGAGACGGCGCAGGAAGTCGAGCGCAGCCGGGAGATGTTTTTCAGCGGAGGCTTGTAAAAGAGAAATGTTCATCGCGGTACAGCGCCAATGCCTGGGCGGTTGGGCATGATGAGGTTGCCGTTTGCATCATACGTGATGCCCGTGAAGTCGTCATCGGCCACGTAAAAATGCCCGTCGAGGTCGATCCAGTCGGCCCACGGGGCCAGATGCGCTGCTGCCGTAGTGCCCAGGCTGGTTTCGATCATGCAGCCCAGGAGGACCTGCAGACTCTGCTCCTTCGCCGCCGCGATCATGTCCACAGCAGCGTCCAGGCTGCCACTCTTGAGGAGCTTGATGTTCACGCCATCGACGAAGTCGGCCAGAGCCACGACATCCTCCACCGTTTGCACACTTTCATCCGCGAAGATGGGCGGGGGATTGCCAGGAAGCAGCGCCCGCAGTTCTTCCCAGCCATCGACACCACGCGCACCTTGTCCGCAAAGACATCGAGATCCTCGGGAATGCTGAAGGAGCGGCAGCCGGGAGGCGTATGATGCACGGGCATGCCCAGCTTTGACTCGGCGTAGGCCGCCAGCGTCCGGCCGGTCTGGTGGCCGATGATGTCATGGCGCAGCAGATTAAGTGCGAGGCCTGCGGTGCGCGGCAGTACTTCCGGCAGCACGGCTTGATTGAGCACGGCCAGCGTCAGCGCCGGATCTTCTCCATAGTAGGGGACAAACGGTGCCTCAGTGACGAGCTCTCCATTCGAAACACGGAGCACCTGGCGCGTAGCCGAGGTGCCGTGGGCGATGCGAAAAGGCTCGCTGAGATGAAGGGTTTTGATCTCGAAGTGCAAGGCACTCAGTCAAAGGTCAAGAGCCCCGCTGGTCAAGGAGTCCTGTCTCGAACTTCGCTGCTCGTTGCCCTGCCGACTCATTGCGGCTTCGGATCGCGGCTGAACATCCGCTGGAAGAGGTTCTTCTTCTTGGCAGGAACCTCCACCGGCTCAGGCACCGGCGGCGGCGGGACTTGCGGAAAGCGCTGGGCCGCCTGAGCCCCCGACGTGGTGCGAATGTCTTCGCTCAGCGAGGTCTCGCGGACGCTGTCGGTGTCAGTCACGACCTGCGGCTGAATGAAGACGATCAGCTCCTTGCGGGTCACGCTGTTGTTATCCGTGCGGAAGAGCTTGCCTAGTCCGGGGATTTTGCCGAGGAACGGGATGCCATTCTGGCCGAGGTTTTTCTCTTCGGAGATGAGGCCACCCAGCACGATCGTGTTGCGGTCCGGGATGGTGACGGAGGTGACCAGCTGCTCGGTGCCGATGATGGGGACCAAGTTAGGAGTGATGAGCTGAGTGCCAATGAGAGTGTCGTTGATTTGAGAAATGGTGAGCGTGACTTCGCCATCGGTGTTGATCAGCGGCACGACCTCAAGCTTCAGAACCACATCAAGATAGCTGGTGGTGGAAGTGACCGTGCCGTTGAGGTTGGCGGCATTGGTGACGGTGCTGGCCGGATATGGCACTTTGCGACCGGAAGAAATGACCGCCTTCTTGTTGTTCAGGGCGAAAATGGAGGGCCTGGAGAGGACTTTGAAATTGCTGTTGGTCTGCAGCGCGTTGAGGAAGATGCCCAGTCCGCTGCCGGCGGCTCCATACAGGTTCAGGCCTGAGGAGGGACCGAAGGGCGCGGTAATGGCATTGTTGCGCAGATCATTGATGGCCCGTCCCGCGCCGCCCGTCCCGCCAAGAATGTCCGTGCGGTTGGTGATGCTGCTGGCACTGAAATTCTTGTTAGTCAGGGATGAGATGTAATCCACCCCGGTGATCATCGTGTCGGTGAGGGTCAGTTCGCCAATGACGGTGGCGAGGTAAACTTGGGAAGGTTTGCGGTCGAGTTTGTCGAGCAGCGCATCGACTTTTCCGATCTCTTCCTGCCGGCCAATGACAATAATGGTGGAGGCGGCGGTGTTGCCCACCACGCCACCCCGCGAGCCCTGAGTTGTGCGGCCGCCGAGGAGCTGGCTGCTGTTCGTGGCCAGCACTTGCTGGCGTTGTTGCTGGATGCTGCCCCCGCCGGGCAGCTGGGTGGTGCCTGCGTTCACTTCCTGCAGGCGGTCCACGAGCGCACTCAAGACATCCAGGGCGGCGGCATACTTGAGCTTGCGTTCGTAAGGCTCTGTACTGTCCAGAGGCTTGTCAAATTCTGCGATGAGGCTGGCGACGTACGTGTAGTCCTGTGGCGCGGCGACGACGAGGATCTGGTTCAAGCGCGTGTCTGCCACGACCTGCGTGCTGGGCTGGGGATTCAGCGCATTTTGATTCGATGACTGCGATGAATTGCTTGGCGCTGATGAGGGTGGCCTTGGGGCGTTGTTGTCGCCGCCTTTGTTGTCACGGCCATCACTGGCGGCAGAGCCACGGATGGTGTTAACGCCTTTCGTTTCCTTTTCCTGCGCCTGCGCATTCAAGGTGGCCTGAATGATCTGGGCGATCACGGCCGCATCGGCAAATTTGATGGGAATGAATTTCGTGACCAGCGTGGAGCCGGTGTCGCCGAGATCAATGGCTTCGCGAATTCCGATGAGCTGTTTGACCACCGTGGCGCTTTCCGTGATCAGCAGTCCAGGTGGGGAAGTCACCGGTGTGATACGGCCATACGCACCCAGTCCGACGTGACCGGAGAACATTGTGGCGGCATCCTCAGGAGCGAGGAAGTCCAGCTTCATGAAGTAGGACACGATGCTTTCACCGTCGGGAATGTCCATGGCGCTGGTGTAAAACCGCACCCCATGGGAGAACTGGACGGCATTCGCACTTTGATTGCGTGCCGGCAGGATCTTGGCGCTGTTGCTGCCAGGTTCGTTCACGATGGCGTAGCCGTTGGCGAGCAGCGAGGCCTCGATGAGCTTGATGGCTTCGGCCTTGGGCACCTGCTTGGGGGTGACGAGGCTGATGGTGGCTCCTTCAAAGATGTTGGTGTCCTTGATCAGCGTGTAGCCCGTGAGCTTTTCATAGATCGCCAGAAGGTCGGCCACGGGATTGTTGGCAAACTGCATCATGACGTTGTCTCCGGTGATCTGGAAGGCCTCAGCCTCTCCTGCGGCACCACCAGCGCCGTCAGCACTCATGCCGCCAGGACCGCCAAAACCACCACCCGGTGCTCCGAAGCCACCGCCACGGCGACCAAAACCGCCGCGTCCACCGCTGGGGAAGCCTCCCCCGGGAGGTCCTCCTCCAGGAGGGCGAACACCGTCGGGGGGCATTGCAGGGGCCGTACCGCCTGCTGCAGGGGCAGCGACTGGCGGAGTCGGTGGGGGAAGGGGGGGCGGAGTGGTGGTCGTGGTTGTTGTCGTGGTCGTTGCAGCAGGCTGCGCAGCTGGCTTTTCAGTCGCGGCTGTTGCAGGGACTGCGGGCGCAGGCGTCGGAGGTGGGGCTGGTGGGACGATGCTCTGCCCGCGCACAACGGCGGAGATGGCAAACAGAAGCGTGGTGAGGGCTGGAAGACAACGATGCATGCGAAAGGGATGTGGCGTGAGTGGCGGGTGTGAGCTTCAGCGGGGCGTGTTATTTGCCCCCGCCGTCTTCTTTTTGAATCTTTTCAAACATGGATTTGATGGCATTGCGGCGCTCCTCCTCAGGAGCGTTGCGGAATTTTTCGTCGCTGAACTTTTCACGCATGGCATCGCGGAACTTGTCCTTGGCTTTGTCTGAGAGACTCTCGTATTTTTTCCGGTCTTCTTCACTGGGGCCTCGGTTGCCTCGGTTGAGTCGGTCTCCGCCGGAGGAATCATTGCGCGGGCCTTTGTCGCCCTTATCACTTTTGCCTTTCGTCAGGT
>JAPLUN010000259.1 GCA_026397715.1 Verrucomicrobiota bacterium | reverse complement strand
GTTTTTTGAAGCCGGTGAAGACGAGTTCGTTGAGGTTCATGCCCGGAACGGTAGCCGGGGGCCGGGAGTTGCCAGTGGAAGATGCGGCGCGGTTTGGAATGCGGGGGCGGGGGCGATCCCCTGTTCCGCGGGAACTGGGCTACTTTGACTACGGCCGCTCCACCTGGGCTTCGAGGTTCTGGATCTGCTCGGAGTCGCCGGGGACGTGCAACGGGCCGGCGAGCATGACGACGCCGCCGGATGTCAGGAGCTCCACGCGGTAGTCGCCGGGAGAGAGGAGGCCGAAGAAGCAGGTGCAGTCGTGCCCGATGTTATTGGACTGCACCAGCCGCCAGCCGCTGCCATGGGCGCTTTCCGGGCCGGTGTCCGGCTCCAGCAGGCGGGCGAAACCACTGACGAGCCTGTGGCGCCAGTAGTCCGGCTCACCGAGCTTGCGGTCGCCGATGCGAAAGGACACGTTGGCAGCATTGCCGCCGACCGTGATGTCCACCCTGCGGCCCTGCCGGAGCAAGGTGTCGAATTCCGTGTGCAGCACCTCGCGCTTCCACGGCTGCAGGATTCCCAGGCGGTCGCGCAAGTCGAGGCTGAAGCCGGCGAAGGTGGCAGGACCGAGCCTCCACACCTTGCGCTCGGGCTCGCTGAGGGAGGGCGGCGGATCCAGGGAAACGGGGTGCTCGGAGTCCGGGTCTCGGGTGGCGTAGAGAACCAGCTGCTCAAAGTACTGCCGCGAGAGCGGGCTGGAATACCCCAGCTTCAGGGTGATGACGACGGGCTGAGTCCCGCGCTCAACGAACGCGACGTAGCCCCAGATCCCAGCAGCCAAAAAGACGGCGGAAATGAGGATGAAGGTGAGGCATTTCATCGGCGTGGGTCATCGTGACGGGAGCCGGGGAAAATGTAAATGGAGAATGAGCTGGAGGGGCGGCAGGTGACCGCGGAGGTGTGGGGCATGAAGCCAGAGTTTTTTAACCGCTGATATGACGCTAATGAGACGCTGATAAACAGATCAGAAATCCTGAGGATGATCAAGGCAGTTGAAAAGCTGGCTGGAAGCCGCCATCGTATCCGCATGAGTGTTTTTGAATCCACCGCCGTGCTGGATGATCCTATGCACCTGACTTTGGGCAGGCCCGTGCCGGATGGGCCATCACGCCACTGCCGTGTGATTGTGATGTTTGAGACGGAGCCGGAGCAGGAAGCCTGGCCGCAGGGGTTTCTTGATGAGATCCGCATTGATGACGCGGCGTTTGAGCGACCGGCTCAGAGGGCTTGAGAGTACCAACCGGCCTGCGAAAGCGGCGTCGCGCCGAGGCTTGCCGCCGCAGTCCAAGACGCTTTCGCGCTAGCGGATGCTAGGGGCGCTTCTTTTTTCACCATCCTCCTGCGGGTGGCCTCAGCTTGGATTTCACGAAGGTGAAATACTTGGAGTCTTCCTCTTCAAAAATCTCTTCGCCTCCACCCATGTAGGCACGCGCCAGTTCATCCGCAGCCAGAACTTCGTTTCCCAGTTCGAGCTGGGCCTGCCCCAGCCGCAGATGCACAAAGGGATTGCCGATGCCACCCGCGCATTTGACGGCATCGAGCAATGGCTGAATGGCTTCGCTGTATCTCGCTGACTGAAAGAGCGTGTCGCCGATGGCTGTGAACAGCCAGCAGGCAGCGGACCATTGCTCAATGGGTGGTGGCAAAAGATCGAGGGCCTTTTCAAAGCAGCTCACCGCAGCATTGTAGTCGCCTGCATCAGCGAGGGAGTTGCCTTGCTCTGACAGGCGGGTGATCTCCGAATGGAAGTTGTCGGGAAGATCGCTCATTTTCTTGGGATTTCCCTGTTCCGCAGGAACAGGGCAACTTGGCTGGCGTGCTGCGGCACTTCAACCATCGCAAACGATTGCAAACGATTGCAAACGGCTTGCCCTCAGCGGCGCGCTAGGATCGAGGACGAGTAGGAGAACGAGGACGAGGACGATTGGCGGCTCGCGCCGCCGGGCCTCACGGCCGTCTTGCCTGCTGCAGGGCTTCTTCCTTGAGCTTCTGGATCGTCGCATCGCCCTGGGCGATGAGGGGGTCGAACATGGGGATTTCCTTGGCATTTTGACCCTGCTCGTGTTTGCGGAAGCCGAAGAGGTAGGTCTCGTTGTGCGGGCGCCAGCGGTTGAAGAAGAGGGTGTCTTTGGCGATGACGGCGCGGCGGAGGTTTTCCAGCGCGGGGGAGGGCGCGTCGGGGAGTTTGAGGCCGAGGCCTTCGATGAGCTTGGCGCTGAGCTTTTCATAGCCTTCGCGGGTGTAGTGCACGCCGTTTTCGGTGAGGGGCTTGCGGATGACGCCGGGCTTGGGGAGGCCGCCCATGAGCTCGAACCAATCGACAAAATACGCGTTCTGCATGAGGGCGAATTTGCGCAAAGCATCGCGCAGGCTGGAGAGGTTCTTGTTGGCGGCGCTGAGGTCGGGCAGCGGGGGCGGCAGGGTCTCCACGGGCGGCGGGGTGGCGATGATGACGCGCACGCCGGGGGCCTTGGAGCGGATGAGGTCGAGGAGATTGCGGTAGCCGGTCAGGAAGTCCGGCAGGGAACCGAGGCGCTCGAAAGCGAGCTCGGAGCCGTAGCAGAGGATGACGACGGTGGGCTTGAGCATTTCCAGGTGCACGGAGAGGCGCTGCAGGCCTTCCTCAGGCGGGCCGAAGTAGGAGCGCGCATGGCCAAAGACGGTGTCGCCGCTCCAGGCGAGATTGCGCACGCTGATTTTTTCTTCGCCGAGGGCGAGATCCAGCCGGGGCTCAAACGAGCCGTAACGCTGCTCGCGCTCCAGCACGGTGTTGCCGATGAGGACAACGCGGTCGCCGTCTTGAAACTGAAAGGAGGAGGGCTGCGCCGGTGCGGAGGCGGCAGGGGCGTCCGTCTCCGGAGCTTGAGCGGATGCAAAGGAGGCGCTCAGAAGCACCACGAGGCCAGCCAGGGATTTCAAATTCATGCGGGCGCTATTGGAGCGGAGGCGGTGGGAGTTGTCTAGGGGGAGGTTTGGGGTAGTTGATTGAGGGCGCGCAGGGTGCGTCAGTTGGTAGGGACCCGCTGCGTCCTAACTATTACCCACAAGTTTGAGGAAGGATCGCTGTACAAAGACCGGCGCGGTTAAACTATGGGTGATGGCAGCAGCAACGTCATCGAAAGGCAGAGATATTGGCAGTCCACTGGAGAAGGGTTGGTCGCAACGCGA
>JAPLUN010000065.1 GCA_026397715.1 Verrucomicrobiota bacterium | reverse complement strand
CGTGTTGACGATTTCAAACTGCCCCGGACGCACGCGCCGGTTCACTTCCAGGTAGTAGCTGCCGAAGTCGATCACCTCCGCCCAGTTGACACCAGGCACACGATGCCACGCGATGTTGGAGAGGTCGAGATCCTCCGCTTTGCGTGCGTAAAGATGCACCTCGTGTTTTTTGGCAAGTCGTTCAGCGACTTCATTGACCGCGCGCGCGCTGCCATCACGGCGGTTGCAGTTGATCATGGCGTAGGCGATTTTCATATGATTCGGAAGTGAGGGTTTGAAGAGTGAAAATCTTGTCCGGCAGCTGTGGCACGTTCGGGAGTGGGAGGGAGGCTGGGTGCAGGCGTCTCCCAGGCCTGCATGGGGGCATGGATCTCAGGCTGGTAGGTCTCCGGCATCCAGTACTGCGGCGTGGAGCATGGGAGGGTCATGTTGTTCAGCGAGAGACCCAGGAAGACCCAGAAAAGGGAGAATCCGCCAAACACATTGCCCACCGCGAGGAACACGAGACAGCCCACCAGCACCACTCGTCCGGTATTGAGGAAAGGGTCACGCCCCCCGAGTCGGATGCGGCGGCTCAGCTCGCTCCAGATCTGCGCCATGGCGGCAAAGAAGGCCAGTCCGCCGAGCCAGCCAAACTGACTGAAGACCTCGATATAGCCGCTGTCACAGAAGCCTTCCTGAGCGCTGCCTGCGCCACCGATGCGCCCCGCGCCAAAACCGGAACTGCCGAGGCCCGTGCCCAGCGGATGCTGGATCACCCAGGGAAGGCCGGTGGTGAGGATGCTCATGCGGCCTTTGAAGGAGCCGTCGTTCTGCATGTCCTTCATGGTGTCATAGCGCTTGGTGATGCGCTCTGAGCCCGGCATGTATTGCAGGCCAACAGTGGCCCCCACACCCAGCAGCACGGCCAGGACGATGACGCGGCCGATGCCCTTGCCTTTGGAAAGTGCTGGCTGGAGCATGGACACCAAACCCACGATGATGAACATGCTGCGCGTGAGCGTCAGCACCACCACGGACAGGAGCAACATCACGGTGGCCCAGCTGCCAATGATGCGCCAGCGGGAGTTCAGGATCATCGGAATCGCAGCCCAGGCCAGGAAGCTCGCGCAGGGGCCGCGCTCATGCATGGTGGAGAAGACAGACATTTCTGTGGGCCTCAGCTGGCCCAGATACCCGACGAATTTCACCTCGGTCACCCAGAAGGCGTCCCACACGGGAATCGTGTAGTATTGATACCAGCCGTACACCGCCACAATCAGCGCGGCATAGCCGCAGGATCTCATCCAGCGGTCCGCCGTTTGGGAGGAGATAGGGGCTGTGGCTGCGTAGAGGAAAGCACCAAAACCGGCCATCCATTCTCCCAGAGAGTAGAAGGCGCCGACGCCCGCGTTCACAAATCCGATCACGAGCCCGTGGCCCAGCGCCACCATGATGAGGGTGGCCACATTGCGGCTGCTCGCTGTGAGCTGGCCAAAGCGCGCCATCGCTGGCACCAGTAGAATCGCGCTGACGATCAGTGGCGTGAGGCTGATGGTGGAGAGCGGATTGAAGGCACCATTGATGTAGTAGTCCACCAGACGGCGGATGCCACTGTTCAGCGAGAACACGAAGAACACATAGTCCAGCAGGTAGGTGGAACGCTGCGCGGCCAGCACGAA
>JAPLUN010000693.1 GCA_026397715.1 Verrucomicrobiota bacterium | reverse complement strand
CTGGGCCTGATGGACCAGAGCCAGGCGCTGGTGCTCGAAGGTCGCTCGCTGCTGACCGCACCGTCCACCGCCGTGTCAGCCGCGCCGCCCACGGCTCCGCCCACCTGACCACCGACTTCTGAACCCACCTGGTTGCCAATCTGGCCGCCAATCTGACCGCCGACCTGCTGTCCCACTGCGGAGCCTACGGCATTGCCAATGACAGGCACGACGGTACCGATGGCGCCACCGACGGCACTGCCCGCCGCCTTGCCGCCCGCCGTGCCCACCGCTTTTCCAGCAGCACCACCCACTTGTGATCCGACGCCCTGGCCCAGGGACTCTCCGATTCCAGCTTCTTCTTGTTCTTCAGGCATATGGTTAAAAATTGAGTGTATTAAGGAGCAACGTTGCGCGGCTGCTTGCCAAAGGAGTGCACGTGCGAAACGAGGACCGGCCCCAGCGAGTGCCCTTCGGGCAGATCAGCCATGACGTAGTAGTGAGTCCAGAGCTTGCCGGCGTCGCGTTTGCCCACGCCTTCGGCCCAGAGGCGCACCTCTTTGCCGCTCATCTCACGCGGCAGCCGCGTGATGTGGATGTTGGACTTCACCCATCCTTTCTTGTCGTGATACACCCAGAAGTGGACACTTGTGGCCACCGGCAGCATATCGTCATCATTGAGGTAGGCAGGCGGCGGCGTGGCGCATCCGGCCAGGATCAGGGCGCATAAAATCGTCAGGAGGTGCTTCATTTGCTGGACTTGGATTTCATCATTTCTTCGCCGCGCTTGCGCCAGGGCTCACCCCACCGGTTGTAGGCATACAGCACCGGCAGGGCCAGAAACCCGGCCACCGCCGCCGCATTGCGCCCGGTGTACAGCGCACCGGCCATGAACAGCAGGGTGAAGGCATAGCGCCTGACCTCAGTCCGGTGGGTGTGGTAGTGATCAAGTATCGATGACCAGGTGACCATGCTGGGCGACAAGAGTTCCGTTGGTTTGCTGGCCGCTGAGCAGCGCGTTGCGCAACGCCTCGCGGCAAAAAGTCTCCACCGTGCTGCGCATCCGGCGCACGCCGAGTCGGGGCTCCACACCATTCGCCACCATGATCTCCAGCACGCCTTTGCCCGCCGTGAGATTGTAGCCCTTTGATTTCAGGAGCTTGAGCTCCTTGTTCAGCATGATCGTGGCGATTCGCTTCTGCGAATCGTAGCCGAGCTTTTGAAACACGCAGCGCACATTGAAACGTGCGAGCACTTCAGGCCGAAGTTCCGCCGCAGCAAGATCTTCGATGAAGCGCTCCACGGTGGCGATGGGGCTGTTCTTCAGCTCCATCAGCGCTTCCGCTCCGATGTTGGAAGTAGCGACGATGTAGAAGTTGCAGAGATTCAGCGTCTCCCCGTTGGCGACGGTGATGCGCCCTGCATCCAGCACCTGAAGGAAGATGTCCAGCACACGCGGGTGTGCCTTTTCGATTTCGTCAAAGAGGATGAAACCCCGGCCTTCAGCGCGGTCAAAGAAGCGGCCGATGTTGCCACGGCTGGTTTCATTCTGGCCGAGCAGGAGCTGGAGAGACTCCTGATTCTGATACTCGGACATGTCGAGGCGGATGCAGTGCTTCTGCACATCACCAAAGATGTGTTCACACAGCAGCAGGGTGGTTTCGGTTTTGCCGACACCGGTGGGGCCAAGGAAAAGAAAAGTGCCCTTGGGGCGTCCGGGATCACTCAGACCGAGCTCACCGTTTTGCACGATGGGCACCACCTTGGGAATGACGTGCCCCTGCCCGATGATGCGTTCTTCGAGAAAGCCGGGAAGTGCCTGGATATGGGCTAGATCAACAGGGGGCATCATGGCACTATTTCTTTTGGAACAGTCCCTGGCTGGAGCTGCGGATGCGCAGACGCTCGGCCTGCTCCAGTTCATCGATGCGTGTCTGCGCCTGCTTGAGCTCCGCGCTTAGAGTGGCGCGTTCTTGAAGGGTTTTTTCGAGGTATTCCTTGATCTCGGCCACGTCCTTTTCCGCCTGCTCAAACGAGCTCTTCTTCTTCATCAGCTGCGAGCGCAGTTGATCGAGATCCGTCATTGATTTGCGCAGGCTGACTGATTTGGCGGCGAGGGCCTCACGCTCTTGTTTGATCAGGGTGTCATCCGGCATGTCCTTTCGTGCGGGATCAACGATGCCGAGTACGACACCGCGCGAATCCATCGGCGTGGCGGGCAGCCGCGTATCCCAGCGGGAAGGCTGCTCCAGCCGGTACACGGTATGCGCTTCGTGCATTTCGCGGCGGTCCTTGCTGGGAAGCCGGCCAAGGTGGTAGGCATGCACCTGCTCTCCGAGGCGGACGCGGGAAACATCATGCGGATCAAGCGAGCGCCCCTTGGGCCAGTCGGACAGCACATTTCTGCTGTAGGTGGGGATGTAGGCCAGCTCAGGATCATCAGCCGGGCGCACCAGAGGATCATCAGAGAGTTTGACGCTGCTCGATTTGCACGCTGTGAGAAGAGCGCACAGGATCAAGGCGGCACAGGGCAGGCTGGCTTCGAGAAGCTTGCGGTTCATGGTTTGCTGCTGCTGGGAGTGGGAGTTGTGGAAACGGGGGTGGTGCCTGAAGCAGTGTCTGAAGGCTTGGAGATCAGTGAGCGCATCTCCTGGATCTGATCAGTCGCCGCCTGCTGCTGGCGGTTTTTTTCGGCTTCAGCATTTGCCACGGCGCTCTGCTGGCTCTGGGCGGCATTCTCCGCCTGCGCCTTGGCGTACATCTCCTCGTCGAGCTGCCAGCTGTTGAGCGGCTGGTTCTTTTGTTTCAGGCCGGCGATGCTGGCCATCTCCGGCTCGAAGACGTCCGTGGTGTAGATGTAAAACTGGGTGCCGGCGGCGACCCGGACGAAATCAAGGTCCTGGGAGAGCTGCGTGGTCAGGAGCTTGGAGTACGCGGATGCCGCCTGCGCACCACCGCCGAGCGCGGCATTGGTAGTGTTGTTCTGCGGCACGAGTCCATAGATGCTTTGGAACTGTTGCCGGTTGTTGTTCATGATGCCCTGAAGAGCTTCAGCGATGAGGACTTTCACCTGAGCGTACTGATCGTTCTGAACGATGATACCTTTGATGCCAGCGGATCCGTCGGTGATGGCGTAGGTGTCATCAGCAAGACGTTCGTGGTCTAGGGCCACGCCGCCGATGCTGTACTCCCTGCCATCCTCCCAGATGAATGTGAAACCACCTGCGACCTCGATGCGATCACGGATGCGTCCTTTGCTTGCCTTGGCATGCACCTGCGTGCCGGCAGGAAGAACCAGCTGACGGTTCCAGTAAATGTCTTCCGTGACCAGACCTAGCACCGGAGTCTGCAATGACGACGAATCCACGGTGATGACCAGTGCCGCCTTGATGAGGATGCCTCGCGGCGCAAAGAGCTTCGGAGTCGTCGGCACAAAGGGCTCCGAGACAGCATTACTGACATGCACCAGCTTGGGAAAAGGCGGTGGCTTGTCCGCTTTATTCCGCTGCGTGGAGGAGTTGGTTGAAATCAGGCTGGGCGGCGCGGGTTTCTTCGGAGGAACGACGAAGCGCTCCACCTGCTGGTCACTGCCAATCATGGCCGTGCGCTTGTCTCCGAGATTCACCGTCTTTGATTCGGCGACCAGCGTGAGCTCGGCTGGTGGCTTGCCGTCCTTGGTGGGCTTGGCCGCCGGCGGGGCGTTGACAGACGCCGCCGGCTGCTTGCTTACATAAAAGGCCACCCCGGCGATGGCGACCACCACAACGAGCAGCATCATCTGCACGGCCGGTTTCTGGAATTGTTGCATCATGGCAGTGGGAGAAGTTCCGGGTTATTTGCCGTCAGCTGCGGCATCGAGTTCGGCGGCATCCGCGCTGGAAAGCGGCGGCAGCAGCACTGGCTGACGCCCGGGTTCCGGCAGTTCGATGCGGAAATCCTGATTGATGGAAAGCCCTTCACGGCTCCCGCCGGGACCGCCCTGCAGCACCACATCCATGGCGACGCGCTGACCAGGTGCGACAGTGTTGGCGCAGTCTACCAGCTGGCAGTCATAGCTGCGGCTGCCGACTCGAATCTTGGTGCCCGCGGGATCGAAATCAAACTCCTTGGCGCCGTTGTTGGTAAGCCAGCAGCGGAAGACGGTGAGGTCTTTGGCCGGACTGCGCTGGATCTCATAAATGGTGGTGACGAGGTCCTTCGCGGTGGAGGTCATCATCAGGCCGTTGCGCTCCTGCCAGCCCGTAAAGAGGCCGGGATTAAGCGGCTCCAGCGCCTTGCGGTTGCGCACCTTGCTGAGCATGCCCACAAGTTCCTCGGCATTGTATTGAATGCGTGACTCCACCACCTTGTCCTGCGTCACCTCCACCGTGCTGTTGGTCGGTGCCGGAGGGGAGACGATGACGGCAAGGTTGGCCTCATCCGCTGGCGTGAAGCGGAGGAGGTAGATGTTGCGCGTAGTGCGCACCGTGGCGTGGCAGGGTTCTCCGGGCTTGATGAGGCGGACGACGAGCGTGTCCCCGATCACATTCTCATAATGAACGATCCCCACCTTGGTGCTGGTCATCTGGTTGACCTGCGCAGGATCGGTGACGAGGCCGTAGCCCGTGAGCAGGCTGATCTTCTCCGGAAAGGTGATGGTCGTGGCGACATTGCTGTTGATAGCGATGTCGTGGACGAGGTTCTTGGGGTCCAGCCGCACGAGTTCACGACCAGGCTGCACCTGGGCGGACACCTTGAGCGCCACCGGGAAGACGCAAACGAGAAGTAGCCGAAGCCAGCTGAAAGTGCGTGAGTTCATGATTCGCTGACGGGCTCCAGGCTAAGTTTGCCCAAGGTCTCCACCTGCGAGGGGAAGCCTTTGTTGTCGTTGATGTTCGTGTTCTGATGCCAGAGAACGGTGAGCGTGAATCGGTAGGTCTCCTGCTTCTCCTTGCCGCTGAAAATGCTGCGTCGGTGGATGAGGCCCGTGGTGACGGTCTTCACGCGGGTGTTTGTCGCCGCTTTGATCTCCGTTTTCTCCACGAGGGAGGTCTGGTCCACCTTCTGGCTCTGGAAATAATTTTGCTCCTTC
>JAPLUN010000597.1 GCA_026397715.1 Verrucomicrobiota bacterium | reverse complement strand
TCGCCCCACCTCAAACGCTGTGCCGAACACTATTGGCAAGAGTGCCCGCATCACATTCCCCGCTCAGCTTGATCCCCACAAAAAAAACGGGATGGCCACTCGGCCATCCCGCACTGTGATTGATTGAAATCAGACGCCGCGACTACGCTGGATCCTTCGGTTTGTCAGGAGCCGGGGCGGGAGCCGGAGCAGGCCCCTTCGGCGCATCGCCTTCGACAGGAGGACGACGGAAGCCGCCTTCACCCGGAGGTGGGCCACCAGGGCCGCCGCCTTCACCAGGACGATTCATGCCTGGACCACCCTGACCGCCGCGGAACATCTCGCGCATTTTTTCCATGGCCTTGAGGTACTCCTCTTCGGAGACGCTGCCGTTGCCATCTGCGTCCATGCGCTTGAAGTTTTCCTTGGGGTCACCAAACATGCCGCGTCCACGACCACCTTCGCCACCTGGGCGCATGCCTTGGCCTTGAGGTTGGCCGCCGGGAGACCCCGGGGAGCCGCCTTCGCCGCCAGGCGGACGACGGAAGCCGCCACCCTCACCGCCGGGAGGACCACCACCTTCGGGACGACGCATGCCGCCTTGGCCTCCTTGCCCACCCCCACGCTGCGCCAGCTTGCCAGCTTCTTCCTTGTCGATGAAGCCGTCTGAATTGCCATCCATCTGGCCAAAACGCTCATCGCTCATCTTCCGGCTCATGACGGCAAATTCCTCTTTGTTCACCTTGCCATCTGCATCGGTGTCCATGCGCTTGATGAGCTCTGCAGCACGCGCGGCAGGATCACCACCGCCACCGGGAGGGCCTCCTTGGGGGCCTCCGGGAGGCGGGCCACCCTGCGGTCCGCCAGGAGGAGGTGCCCCGGGCGGGCCACCATCTGGAGGTGGTCCTTTGGGTGCGTCTTGAGCGGTGGAGAAGCAGGTCAGGCTCAGGATGCTGAACCCGTAGAGAAGTGTTTTTTTGAGTTTCATGTCGTGCGTGTGTTTGGTTAGTGAAGCACGACGGCTCAAACAGACCCCCGCAGGATTGGTTGCAAAGTTTGCAGAAAAAACTTCACGCCAGCTCCGCCAGCAGTGCCTGGTTCAAGCGCACGCCCGCCACGAAATTCTCGATGGGAAAGTTCTCATTCGGCGCATGTGCCTGACAGTCCGGCAGCGCCAGTCCCAGCAGCAGAGTGTCCGCATTCAGCACGTCTTTAAACGCCTGCACAATGGGGATGCTGCCCCCTTCACGAATGAGCGCGGTCTTCTCTCCAAACACCTGTTTCAAGGCACGTTGCGCAGCGGTGCCTAGCGCCGAATGCGGATCCATCAGATAAGGCATGCCCGTATGTCCGGGCGTGATCTCCAGCCGCACGCCTTTGGGAAGATGCGCCTGCAGATGCGAAGCCGCACGCTGCAGAACAACGTCGGGATGCTGATCCGGCACAAGGCGGAACGATAGCTTAACAAAAGCTTCACGCCCAATCACCGTCTTAGAGCCTTCTCCCTGATAACCACCACCGATGCCGTTCACCTCCGCCGTAGGTCGTGCCCAGCGGCGCTCACGCTCAGTGTAGCCCGGTTCGCCAAACAGCGCGGGTGATCCCGTCAGCTCCAGCATCTCCGCATCACCATCTCCCAGCTCCGCCCACGCCTTGCGCTCCCAGTCGGCGATGGGACGCACGCCATCATAGAAGCCGTCAATCATCACGCGCCCTTCCGCATCGTGCAGCGTTGCCGTCAGTCGTGCGATGGCCGTCACCGGATTCGCGATAGCTCCTCCAAAAATACCGCTGTGCAGGTCAATCGCCGGCCCATGAATCTTCGCTTCCATGCACGCGATGCCTCGCAGCCCATACGTGAAAGTCCCCACGCCTGGAGCCACCATGCCGGTGTCTGAAATCGCCACCACATCACAATTCAGCATCTCCCGATGCTGCTCCAAAAACGGCTTCAAATTCGGGCTGCCAATTTCTTCTTCCCCCTCAAACAGCAGCGTCAGGTTCACCGGCAGATCCGCATGCTTCTCCAGCGTCTCCGCCAGCCCCTGCATGTGCGCCATGAGCTGCCCTTTGTTGTCCGTAGCTCCCCGGCAAAAGATGCGGCCATCACGGATCGTCGGCTCAAACGCCGGCGACTTCCACTCCCCCAGCGGCTCCGCAGGCTGCACATCATAGTGAGCATAAAGCAGAACCGTGCGACGTCCGGCGATGTGCTTGTTCTTCGCCACCAGCACCGGATGTCCCGGCGTCTCGTGAAGATCCCCCGTCAGCCCCATTTCACGCACCTTGCTCAGCAGCCATTCTGCACACGCACGCACATCCGCACGCCGCGTGGAGTCAGTGGAAACAGAAGGAAAACGCAGGCAGGTGAGGAGATGATCGAGGCCGGGTGGGTTCATAAGAAGGAATGAGAGAATGAATAGCGAGACTCAAATGATGAAAGCGACATGGAGTTCGCGGTCAACGGTCAAGCACGATCAAGAGTCGGGGCTTGCCCCCAGCCCTCACTTCAACTTCTTCACCTCAATCTCATCCACGCTTCCCTTGCCACCATAGAGGTTCAGCAGCACCCCGCCCTTTTCGCCTTGCGTCAGCTCCGTCTTAAGCTCCAGAACCACCTGGTCATTCACCTGCACGGTGATCTTGTCGCCCTTCGACTCAAACGCCACCCGCCGCCATTCGGTGGATTCAATGCGCGTGTTCGCTGACTTCAGCACTTTCTGACTTTCCACATCACGCACCACCACAGCCCCTTTCGGGGTGACAGCCACATTAATCTTCCGCTGCGCCCCAGGCCGATCCCCCGGAGCATAAAAACCAAAGGCAATCCAGCTGCAGGCCCAGGGCTTCACCAGCAGCTGCACCGAGACATCCTGCACCGGCGTCTCAAACGCATGCCAGATCACCGCCCCTTTGCCCGCCGCCTGATCCATCAGCAGCGCGCCGTCGGCGATCTCAAATTTCGCCGCCTCCGCGCCTTTGGCATACACCCACTTTTCGTCCAGCTTCTCAGCCTTGAAGTCATCCACGAAGATGACATCCCCCTTCAAGCGCATCGCCTTCGGTTTCTTATCCGCCCCATGCACCATGGTGGCCAGGGCGAAACAGAGAAGCACGATGCGTTTCATAAGGGCTTCTAATAGGGGATCAATGTTTCACCTCGCCCTCAGGCCCATACGTCGGTGGCTTGAAGAACAGCGCCAGCAGCACGATGCCCGCCAGTGCCATGCCCGTCGGCACCAGGAAGAGCTTGTGGTAGTCCACCACGCCATCCGTGGTGTAGCTGGCCACGAGTTGCGGGAAGATCTTGCTCGCCACCACCATGCCGATGCCGAGGATCAGCAGGTTGAACAAGCCCTGCGCACTGGAGCGGATGTCCTTCGGAAAGACCGCATCCACAAAAATGTACACCGTCACAAAGAAGAACGCGTAACAGATGCCGTGCAGCACCTGAACTGCGATGATCAGCCACTGGTTTTCCGGCGTGCCGAAGAAGGCAAAGATGCTGAAGCGCGCCGCGTGACCGATGATCCCGATGATCAGCGTCGTCTTCCAGCCGAGTTTCTTGAGCACCGTTCCCAGGATCAGCATCGTCACGATCTCCGCCACCTGCCCGATGCTGCTGACCACCATGCTCATGTTCGCCGAGATGCCCACCTTTTGCAGGAATCCGTCGATCACCACGAAGTAGCCGTTGTGGATCGTCGAGTCGATGAAGGTGACAACGAAGAGCACCAGCACAAAAGGATTGCCCAGCAGTTTCAGCGCCTTCAGCCATGCCACCTTGTCCATGCCCTCCACATCCTTGCGCGGCGGCGTGTGCGGCAGCGTCAGGCTGAACACGGCCAGCACGAGCGAGATGATGCCGGCCACGATGAACACCCACTTCGTCTCAGACGCGCCCGCCTTCTCACTGAGCAGGAAGATAAACGGCCAGCTCACCACGATCCAGCCAATCGTGCCCCCCATGCGCACAAAGCCAAAATCCTTTGCCGGGTCTTTGAGATTGGCAAAAGCCAGCGAGTTCGTCACCGAAATCGTCGGCACATACAGCAGGCAATAGGTGATAAAGCACGCGAAGAAGGGCCAGAAGGACGTCTGAAACGCTGTCGCGATCAGCGCCAGGCCGCCGATCACATGGCTGAAAGCCAGGAAGCGCTCGGCCGAGAAGTTGCGGTCCGCGAACTGGTTGCTGAAAAATATCCCCACGATCGACGCGATGCCAAACGCGCTGCCCACCAGCCACTGCTGATCGGGATTAAACCCCAGCATCGTCATATAAGAGAAGATTTTGATCTGCCACGCCCCCCAGATCGCGATCTCGAGGATCATCATGAGGAACAGTTTGATCTTGATGGATGATTGCGCTGCGGTGTCAGTCATAAGGGAGGCCGCGAGGCTAGGGAGACCGCCACATCTTGGCAAGGACAAAACCACTCCCGGCTTGAGCCGGTGAAAACCCGGTGATATTAAAGAAAGATATGGTCCGCAAAATCGTCCGCTATCCTGAACCCGTGCTCCGTGCCAAATGCCGCCCCGTGACTGAAGTCACGCCAGATATCCGTGCCTTGGCCGCCGACATGCTGGAAACGATGCGCGAGGCCAACGGCGTCGGCCTCGCCGCTCCACAGGTCGCCGTGGATGTGCAGCTCGCCGTCATCGACGTCTCCCACAATCCCGACTGCATCACCTTCATGAAGATCAACGGCGAGAAGGTGGACATGGTGCAGCACATGCCCGTCGTGCTCATGAATCCCCAGCTCGAACTCGGCAGCGCCAAGGAGATCAGCGAAGAAGGCTGCCTCAGCTTCCCCCGCCTACGTGGCGACATCCGCCGCTCCAGCCAGATCAAAGTCTCCTACACCGACCTCGACGGCAAAACCGTCACCGTGGAAACCGACGGCCTCCTCGCCCGCGCCTTCCAGCATGAGATCGACCACCTCAACGGCATCCTCTTCATCGACCGCCTCAACGCCGTCGCCAAAGTCAGCATCAAGCGCAAACTCGCCCGCCTGATGCAGGAGTGGGAAGAGGACGACGAATAAAAAGGGGAAGAAGGCACCGTGCAGCAGAATCATCCCACCATCGGGTGCCCCTGCCCGGTTATCTAAAAAACTGCCTTCCACCAAGCATGCTAGCCCAAGGGCTGGACACGCAAACGGCGCAGTGTGTAAAAGGGCTCCGCTGACTCCGCTATCCGTCGGCCTCCTTCTTTTCGTTTCGGACTGAACCGCCCCCGCTGCGCTTCAAAGATCCCATCCACGAACTCCCGGCTCCCCAGCACAACTCCGTCAGTGAAATAGCGCACCCGCAGCCTCACCAGTTCCGCCGTACTCAGCTGCCCCTTCTCCGCCAGCACTGCTCGCGCCGACTCCGCACTCACTCCTCGCCTAAGCACCTTCTCATTCTGCGCATCTTTGATCTCGCGTCCCTCCGCATGTAGCAGGCACCGATACGCCTCCGCAGCGCCCGCACTCTTCCAGCCATCCACCGGCTTTCCCTGCGCCTTGCACAGCCCACGCTGTGCCCTGCGACTGCCACCCAGCGCCTCCGCATACCCACACCAGCGATAGTCTTTCGGATCCTTCACGAACCCCGCACGCACCGGATTCAAATCAATGTACGCCGCCATCGTGCGTAGCGCCTCGCCCTTGCCCTCCACCAGCACACTCTTGAAGCGATCCATCCACAGCGTCCCTTTGCGCCCGCGCCGCTTGTTGAACCATCGGCTGAAACGTTCCTTCACCTCCTTCACAAACAACGAAAGGTCACAGAACCTCTTCTTGAGCCCCTCAATGCGCCGCTCAGCTAGCACCGCCATACCACGTGCACGCAGATCGCTCAGTTCATCCCGCAGCAGACCAATGTAGGTCCGGCTGTACAGTATCTGCAAATGCTCCATCAACTTCGCCTCGCCATCCGGCCCCTCAAACCTCTGCAACCACATCTCTCGATGCGGCACCTCCGCCAGCAGATGGAAATGGTTCTTCATCAGGCAGTAGGTCACCACCTTGATCCCCGAGAACTCCGCCATGCGCCAGATCACCCGCCGCAGCGCCTCCTTCTCCACGTCATCAAAGAGCACCTCCCCGCCACATGTCCGGGACATCACATGGTAGCAATAAGACTCCAGCGGCCCCCTCCCTAGGATGCGATGCCGCCCACCTGACCAAGACCGCGCGCCAGGATAAAGTCCCGTTTTTGCATTCACCCCCACAAG
>JAPLUN010000617.1 GCA_026397715.1 Verrucomicrobiota bacterium | reverse complement strand
GCAAAAGTCAGGGGGATTTTCGGTGCGGTGGTTGGCGCAGCTGCGGGGGTGGCGGCCGGTTCCACGACCTTGGGCGCTGCTGGCTTTGCTTCACTCGCGGCGGGCGCTACGGCTGTGCTGTCAGGGCTTTTTTTTTCTGCGGCAGGTGTGCTGCCAAGTGCGGCGGCATTTGCTGCATTGGCCACAGGCGCTTCGGCCACATTCAGTGTGAGCGCGACTTCTTTGACGAAGGGCAGGCAGCTTTTCGGATCGCACACGAGCGCATTCACTTTCACTTTCAGTTCGGCGCTGCTCCCCACGGCGGCCGTGGCTGGCGGGGTGATCTTCACCGGAAGATACACCGTGCCGTCATAGCCATCGCTGATTGCTCCGTCGGTGGAGGGGACTTGATGGGTTGCTGGCCAGGGCAGTTCCTCGATCTGCCAGCCCTCGGGCAGGGTCCAGGTCAGCTTCGTGGGCTTGCCGATGACGCCTGCTGGAAGTACCTTGCCATAGCTGTGCGAATCCTTCGTGTGCACGAGCTTGGCGGCTGCCAGAAAAGGCTGCCCCGGAGCGGCGGCAGACACTGCCGCTACCAGTTCCGCCGTGACGCGCTCCTGCTTCGGAGCAGCGGCTCCGCCAAAGCCAAAGGATTGCGAGTGGGCGACGGTGACGGCGAGCAGCGAGGCGGCGAGTGACAGGAAACAGCTTCGATTCATGGTTGGGGAGGGATTGGCAGGTAGGAGAACGCGCCGTGCGGGTTATTCCCATCACGGCGCGTTTCACGAACTTTGAATACTTGAAGAGCTCTACGAATCAGAGCGCCTTGTGGCTGCCATCGCAGAAAGGCGGGTTCTTGGTCTGCTTGCAGTTGCACAGCCAGACCTTCTTGGCCTCAGGCAGATTGAATTTCTTCGGGCCAAAACCGGTGCCCTTGTGGCTGCCATCACAGTTGGGCTGATGGCCGCTCAAACCGCAGGCACACCACCAATGGTCTCCAGCAGGAAGTTCAACAGCGACGGGTTGTTTCTCGTGAATTTTGGGAAGATTTTCCATGGTGGCTAATTTGGCAGATGGGGAAAGAAGGTCAAGGCGTGCAGGCGGATGTTGTGACTGGCTAATGAATCGTCTCCAGCACCTCTCGCACGAGCCCCGGCCCACGATACACCAGTCCGCTGTACACTTGAACAAGGGCGGCCCCCGCTTTCATCTTCTCGACTGCATCATTTGCGCAGACGATGCCACCGACACCGATGAGCGGGATCTGCTCCTTGAGCAGCGTGCGGAAGGCCTGCAGCACGAGGTTGGAGCGCTCACGCACTGGCGCACCACTCAGGCCACCGGTTTCATTCGCCAGCCGGTGACCTGTGATGGCCGTGCGATCAATGGTCGTGTTGGTGGCGATGACGCCGTCGATGTCCTGCTCATTGAAGACACGGGCGAGCGCCTCAATCTGCATCTCATTGAGATCGGGGGCGATCTTGACGAGAAACGGCACCTGTTTGCCGTGCTCCTGTTTCAAGACGGCCTGTTCTTTCTTTAAAGCAGAGATCAGTTCACGCACCGCGCCCTCGGCCTGCAGGTCCCGCAGCCCCTTCGTATTCGGAGAGGAGATGTTCACCGCAATATAATCAGCGACTGGATATGCGGCCTTCAGGCAGATGAGATAATCCTGCACGGCATCTTCATTCGGCGTGTCGAAGTTCTTGCCGATGTTCACACCGACGACGGCCTTGGTGCGACGATGCTTGAGCTTTGCCACGGCGGACTGAATGCCGGTGTTGTTGAAACCCATGCGGTTGATCAGCGCTTCGTGCTCGGGCAGGCGGAAGAGGCGCGGCTTTGGATTTCCCGGCTGCGGGCGCGGCGTGAGTGTGCCGACTTCGACGGCGCCAAGCCCGAGCGCACCCCAGGCCTCCACGGCGCTGGCAGACTTGTCCATGCCGGCGGCGAGTCCAAGAGCATTGGGAAAGGTGAGCCCCATCACACTGCGCGATTGTTGCGGACCGCTGACCACTGACCTGAGCATGCCGAGGCGATGCGCGATGATCATCATCTTTACCGTGAGCGTGTGGGCGCGTTCGGCATCGAGCCGGAAGAGCCACGGTTTTAGCACGGGATAAAAGGATTCGATCAAGGTCATGCGTCAGGCGGGAGGATGGACTTCACGAGTGCTGCCACGGCTTTGCCGAGCCGTCCATGCGCAGCCGCATCTAAATGGATGCCGTCGCTGCCGGGCTCGATCAGTGTTTGCGTATTGAGGAAGCCGCAGCCGAGTGAACTGGCAACGGCTTCATAATACTTGGGCAGTCTGCGACTGTCTTTCTGACCGGTGGGGAACTTGGCGGCGACGTCCGGCAGGTGCAGTTGATCGCCGATGGCAGGTGGGCAGAGCAGCAGGAGTTTGGGTGCTTTGTTGCCGATGCCGGCATCACTGCCCAAGATCATCTGCGCCAGCATTTTGACGCCGGTGGCGATCTCTCCGGGGGAAACACCAAACACTGCTTTGAGGTCATTTGTGCCTAGCATCAGCACCACCAGATCGAGCGGCTTGTGAGATTCCAGGATGGCTGGCAGCACACTCTTGCCATTGCGTGCGAGGGCAAAGGGGTCGTCATGTACGGTGGTGCGACCATTTTGACCTTCTTCGATCACTCGAAAGCTGGTCCCTAGTTCTTGGGCCAGAATTCCAGTCCAGCGGACATCGTGTGGGTGGCGTTCGGGGAAGGGGAGTGAGATGCTGTCGGGCTTGAAGCCCCAGGTGTTAGAATCGCCAAAACAGAGAACGTTTTTCATCAGGCGTGCATGATGCCTTTCATCGAGGCGGGGGCAACTGCTCTCCACAAATGTGAATAACTCATCAAATTCCAGCTTGCGCCTCTTTTCGTCTGTGTTAGACATCCTGCCCCCTGCTCCAAAAGCAGGGTTTTGAGTTCCCCCAGACTCACCTTCTTTCACTACTCCTGTATGCGCGTCCGTACCTCCGTTAAACCTCTCTGCGAACTTTGCCGTGTTATCCGCCGCAAAGGTGTTGTCCGTGTTGTCTGCAAAAATCCACGCCATAAACAGCGTCAGGGTTAATCCTTTCTTTAAATCCCAATACACTGAATTATGGCCCGCCTGCTTGGAGTCGAAATCCCGAACGAAAAGAAAATCGAATACTCACTTCCGTATATCTACGGCATTGGGCTTTCCGTCAGCCGCAAGATTCTTGCCGCCACCAACATCGACCCGAACATTCGGGCAGGTGAACTGAGCGACGAACAGATCGCTGCGATCACCCAGACCGTTCAGGGGATGAAGATTCCGATCGAAGGCGACCTCCGTCGTGAGCTTCAGATGCACATGAAGCGCATCCTTGGTATCAACTGCTACCGTGCACATCGTCATCGTCGTGGTCTGCCAGTGCGCGGCCAGCGTACCCACACCAACGCCCGCACTCGCAAGGGTCCACGTAAGACCGTGGGTGCCCAGAAGGCGAAGTAATCTGAATTCTAGCAACGCCCCTTTCCAATATCATGGCTGACGAAACGACCCCCACCGCACCCGCCGCCGCAGCACCAGCTCCGGCAGCAGCCCCCGCTCCGGTAGCGGCACCCGCCCCTGGCGCAGCACCTGCTGCTCCTGGTGCAGACCAACGCCCCTCCGGCAGTGGCGACAAGCAGGTTTCCCAGAGCGTCTGGCTCGAAATCGGTGGTGAAGCCGCCGAACAGAAGGTCGTCAAGGCCAAGGGTTCCAAGAACGTCTCCTCAGGCCTTGTCCACGTTTACGCCACTTTCAACAACACCATCGTTACGATCACCGACCGCGCAGGTGGTGTGATCGGCTGGTCCACCGCTGGCAAGATGGGTTTCCGTGGTTCCCGTAAAGGCACTGCATACGCCGCTCAGGTGGTTGCTCAGGATGCCTGCCGTCAGGCAATGGGACATGGTCTGCGTGAAGCTGAAGTCCGCCTTCGTGGTCCTGGCTCCGGCCGTGAGTCCGCTGTGCGTGCCGTTCAGGCCCTCGGTGTCGAAGTGACCACCATCAAGGACGTCACTCCCATCCCGCACAACGGCTGCCGTCCGCCAAAAGCACGTCGCGTCTAATTTTTCAGCTCTTTTCTCTTACCCACTATGGCACGCTACACAGGTCCTCGCGAAAAAATCAATCGCCGTTTCGGCATTGCGCTTTTCGGTCCTTCCAAATCTCTCGAAACCCGTAATTTCCCACCAGGACAACACGGTGCTCGCAACACCCGCCGCAAGACCTCTGAGTACGGCACCGCCCTCGCTGAAAAGCAGAAGCTGCGCTATCAGTACGGCCTCATGGAAAAGCAGTTCCGCCGCTTCTTCGCTGAAGCTCAGCGCCGCAAGGGCGTGACCGGTGAAAACCTGCTTCAGATGCTCGAACTGCGCCTCGACAATGTCGTGTATCGCATGGGCTTCGCCAACACCCGGTTCGCTTCCCGTCAGCTCGTCAGCCATCGTCACATCACAGTGAACGGCAAAGTGGTCAACATCGCCAGCTATCAGGTCAAGCCCGGTGACGTCGTCGCCGCCCGCGCCAGCAGCCAGCGCAGCCAGCAGCTCATCGGTCGTTTCCTTGAAATGACTCAGGGCACTCCTGCTTCTGACTGGATGACTGTCGATCGCGACAAGATGAGCGGTGTTGTCAATCGCGTCCCCGTGCGCGAAGAGATCAACCCGATCGCCAACGAGCAGCTCGTCGTCGAACTCTACTCCCGTTAATCCCTCCGGATTAGCCATCATTCTTCAAGAGGGACGCTTTCGAGCGTCCCTTTTGCTTTCCCACCCTCGTAGCCTTTCTCTCATGACACCGACCCGCCTGGAACTCATCGGAACCGAAGTTGCCCTCGTTTGGAGCGATGGCACGGAGCAGTTCATCTCCATGGAAAAACTGCGCGCCGCCTCACCCAGCGCCGAGAACACCGGCGAACGAGATCTGCTTGGAAAGAAGATCGGTGGCACCAATCAAAAGCACTTTCCCGGAGTCACGGTGAAGGACTGGCGAATGGTCGGCGGCTACGCGATCCAGTTTGATTTCAGCGACGGGCACAACACCGGGCTGTACTCGTTTGATTATCTGCGGGCGCTGGACGGCGTGGATGCCGAGTAAAAGTGGCGGAGTGCGATACCGCATTCATTCCCCCACCACACTGACCACAATGCTCCGCGTGTGCGGGGCCCGGCGGTGCTCGAAGAGGAAAATGCCCTGCCATGTCCCCAGGGCGAGGCGGCCGTTCACGACGGGAATGACTTCGGAGGTGCGGGTCAGCGCCATGCGCAGATGGCTCGGCATGTCATCCGGCCCCTCATAGGTGTGAACGAAATAAGGCGTGTCCTCCGGCACGATGTGATCGAAGAAGCTGTGCAGGTCGGTGCGCGCTGACGGGTCTGCATTCTCGTAGATCACCAAGCTCGCGCTCGTGTGCTGCACGAAGACAGTGACCGTGCCTGTGCGAATGCCGCTGACGCGCACGATCTCCTGACAGCGCTCAGTGATTTCATAGGTGCCCTTGCCCCGGGTGGGGATGGAGAATTGATCAGCGTGAGCGGCCATGTGTGGAGAGGTGGAAAAACGAAAGAAAGAAGCCACATTCTGTCTGCTTGGTCAGCAACAAAAATGCCATGTGATTCCTCATCACATGGCATCGGATTGTTAACTGCAGCTGGTCGATTACGACAGCTCGGCGAGCTTGGCCTTCACTGCGGCGAAGTCTGGGAGATCCTTCGGCGTGGCGGTCTGTTCGGCGTATTGGATGACGCCATTTTTGTCGATGACGAAAGCCGCGCGGGCGGAGGTATCACCGATGCCGGCGAGGCCAGGGAAGAGCACGTCGTAAGCCTTGGTGGTTTCCTTGTTCAGGTCGCTGACCAGAGTGATGCCGATCTTTTCCTTCTGAGCCCAGGCTTCCTGTGCAAAGGGGCTGTCCACGCTGATGCCGATGACGTCGGCGTTCAGGTCGCTGTAGGAGCTGAGACCTGCGGTGATGTCGCAGAGTTCCTGGGTGCAGACGCCCGTGAAAGCGAGGGGGAAGAACAGCAGGACGGTGTTCTTGCCAGCTGGAAGCGAAACATCGCTAAGGCCGGTGGCGGATTTCGATTTGAGGGTGAAGCCAGGGGCTTTGGAGCCGACGGAGAGTGCCATAGAGGTTGTGTGGGTGTGGGTTGCGTTCAGGCCGTGTGGCCAGGAGTCCGGTTATCAAGGCCAGACTGGCCTTCAGGTCAAACTAACGTTGCTGCTCTCCGCTTTGGATGCCCCGCCGTATTGCGCTGGCGGCAGCAGCTGTTTATCGGCTCCCCGAAGGATGCCCTTCGGATCAGTAACGATGAAGATTGCTTGGAGGTGTTTTTTTGGTGAAACTTGAACTCATCTTGTTGCGCGGCAAATATTCGGCCCATAACGTTGTTCGCGCTTTTGTTTCTCGATGCCTTCGAACACTTCCCCGAATCCCTTGCTGACGCCTCCGGAACTCGATGGCCTTGAATCGGCTTGGTGCATCTCAGCTTATGTGCGTGAAGGCGCAAGCAGGTGGCCGGAAAGCATCTATTTAAGGGATGTTACGCAGGAGCTGACCTATGCGGAGACCTGGCGACGCATCTGTAGCATCGCGGCGTGGCTGCGCAGGCAGGGCATCGAGCACAAAGACCGTGTGGTGATGGTCGCTGAGAATCGCATCGAGACGGTGCTCCTGTTCTTTGCTGTGGCGCAGATCGGTGCCATCTCGGTGATACTGCACCCTCAAATCAAGCCGGAGGGGCTGAGACGCATTTTGTCGCAAACGGAACCGAAGCTGGGACTTCTGGAGTCTGCCACGGCCTGGCTACGCGAAGAATTCGGAGATACTCCGCTCGTTTGGGTCGGCTGCGAGAATGGAGATTGCCACTTCGCCGACTTGATCGCTGAGGAGGAACCGCCAGGCGTGCCGTATCCCGGGCTGGAGGTTGATCCGGCCTTCCTCGTCTTCACCTCCGGCTCCACAGGCACGCCACGTGGCGTAATTTTGACGCATGACAACGTCCGCTTCGTCTCCGCCGCCATTCAGGCGAGGCTGCCATACAGGGCGGAGGATCGGGTGGCGATCTTCTTGCCTCTGAGTTTTGATTATGGCCTCTACCAGGTCTTTTACGCCGCCATCAGAGGAGCGTCGATCTTCATTGGCAGGCCGGAGCATGCCGGGCCGGAACTGCTGCGGATTCTTGCGGCGCAGGAGATCAGCGTGCTGCCAGGCGTGCCAACCCTGTTTGGCGGCCTCATCAAGATGCAGCGATACCGCCCGGTACCACTGCCAAAAATGCGCATCATCACGAGCACGGGCGATCATCTGCCGCAAAGTTACATTGCCAGCCTTCGCGAGTTGTTTCCGCAGGCTCTCGTTTATCCGATGTATGGCCTCACGGAGTGCAAGCGCGTCTCAATTCTACTGCCTGAAGAGTTGGAGGCCAAACCCGAGTCTGTCGGCAGGCCGCTGGATGGCACAGAGGTCTTCGCCGTCGACGAGGACGATAAACGTCTGCCTCCTGGCGAGATAGGCGAGCTTTGCATTCGTGGCCCACACCTCGCGCTCGGCTACTGGCGGGCTCCGGAGGAGACAGCGAAGCGCTATCCCGTGCTCGACGGCACACGTGTGCTTCGCAGTGGGGACTTCGGTAGCGTGGATGTGGATGGCTTCTTGTACATCCATGGACGCAGTGACTTCCTCATCAAGCACAAGGGCCATCGACTCAGTCCTGCTGAGGTGGAGGAGGAAGCCTGCCTTATTCCAGGCATCGTGGCTGCGGGATGCGTCAAAGACGAGGCTAACGATCTGCTGTGCCTTTTTGTGAGTGTCTCGGAATCTTCGCTCGGCGAGGCGCAAATCATCCAGGCGCTCAGCTTTAAGCTCGAACCCGCCAAAGTGCCCAACCGGGTGTTTTTGCTTCCTGAATTGCCAAAAACCGGAAATCAAAAGATCGACCGGAAAGCCCTTCGCGCGGTCCTTTGAGCCATGAACCCTGATTTCGCCCGCCAACTCATCGAAAAGTACGGTTCACCGCTTTACGCCTATGATTTGGATGCGGTGAATGCGCGACTGCAGGCCTTGCAAGCAGCGCTGCCAGAGGGTTCGCGGCTCTACTACTCTTTTAAAGCCAATCCACTTCCCGCCATCGCACGCGAGCTGAGGACGCTGGGCGTGAGGGCGGAGATCACCTCGGACGGGGAACTTCTGGCGGCACAAAAAGCGGGCTTTGAGAATGGCATCGTTTACGGCGGACCGGGCAAGTCCGAAAAGATGATCGCACGCATGCTGGAGAATGATGTGACGCATTTTTCCTGCGAGAGCTACACTGATGCCGGGCGGTTGTCGAAGATGGCGGTCAAGGCCGGGGTGGAGATCACCGCGATGCTGCGTGTGAATCCACAAAAGGCTCCAGATGCCCGGCTGGCGATGAGCGGCGTGGAAAGCCAGTTCGGATTTGATGAGGCGCTGCTGTTCGCGGATGGCGCGGCGCAGCGGCTGATACTGCCGAACTTGAAGGTCAACGGTGTCCATGTTTATTTCGGCACCCAGGTGGGCTCTGTGGAGGCCTTGGCAAAGAACACGCAATGTGCCCTGGAGACGGCGATGCGGGTTTCGACTGCGCTAGGCTTTGAATGCAAGGTCGTCAACGCTGGCGGCGGCTTTCCCTGGCCCTATGCGAGCGATTCGGCGGGCAGTGACCTTCCGGGCCTGCGCGAAGCATTGGATGCCGTGTGGAAAGCCTCGCCGCTGCATGGGAAGACCCAGCTCTGTTTTGAAAGCGGCCGCTACCTCTGCGGCAGCAGCGGAACGCTGATCACGACCGTGCTGGATGTGAAAAATGCCGGATCGAAGACCTTCGTCGTCCTCGACACCGGCATTCATCACCTCGGTGGCATGTCCGGCCTCGGTCGCATCCCGCGGTCTGCGATCACCTTGGTCAATCTGACAGCTGAAAGAGAAGGCGAGATCGTCGCCGATGTCGTGGGGCCTCTGTGCAGCCCGCTAGACAGCCTGGCGCGTGGCCAAAAGATGCCGCCTGTTGAGGTCGGCGATCTGCTCGCCGTGCCGAATGTGGGAGCTTATGGCCTTACAGCAAGCTTGCTGGGTTTCCTCAGCCACCAGAGGCCCGAGGAAGTTGCTTTTTCCGGCAGCAAGGTGATCGAAAATTGAGTCTGCCAGTGTTGGCGAATTTTTTATCATGCTTTCTAATCAGTGTTTCCAATGACCGCGACCGATCTCCCTCAGAAACTCCAGGAAATCCTCCGCCCGAAGCTCCGCTTCCTTGCGCCCAGCGCCGAAGTGCCGATGGATGAGGATCTTGGCAAGCTTGGCCTCGACTCCATGGCCTCCATCGATCTGCTGATGGAAATCGAACAGCAGTTCGGCGTGCAGATTCCCGATGATCTCATGACTGCGGACACCTTTGCCACAGGGAGCCACCTTCGGGCGGTGATCGAGAAGCTCATCTAAATTCCCCAGTCTCCCTCTGCGAGCACGCTTTGCTTTGGCAGCGACTTGATCGCCTCAGGAATGGAGAAGTGATGCGCGACCTGCTCTTGGCGTCGATGCAAAATGGGCGCGCCATCCCACGAGTCATCGCCAGGGAAGCTGGCGAGGGAGAGAAGACGTTCGCTTCCGAGCAGTGAAGGCTTTCGCACGATTTCGCCAATGAGGGCGTAAATCTCGGAGAAGTCTTCGCAAGTTGTGAAATGATCCAGTTCCAGCCAGCCAGGGATGCCGCGGATTTTCTTGGGGGTGAGAAATAGGTAGCTGGAGAGGCAGGAGGAGGCATCAAGCACGCCGATGAACTCATGCCGTCTCATCGGCGAGGCGGCGAACCAACGCAGATACTCCGGTGTGATCCATTTTTCGATGCGATCCGGCCTCTGAAAGTTGGCGGAGATGTTGCGCACTTCTGAGGGGTCTCGTGTCAGCTTTTTGCCCGAAGCCAATCCTGGCCATTTTCCCCGCAATGGCAGTGCAAAAAGGCCCAGCGGCACGAAGTGGCGTGTAATGGCCTTGGCAGGCGTCCAGCCGATTTTTTGCAGCATCATCTGTACTTCAGGAGTCGGCGTGATATCTGCCATCAGTGTGCATTCCGACATTCGTCGCAGTTTCATCAGCATGGGCAGGCTGGCATTGCGATGGGCCTCCTCCACGCACCAGGTGGAAGCGAGCATGGCGGGCGTGAGTGTGCCGCTCACCGCATAGCCAGCGGGAATCAGCGCCATGAAGCCAACGAGGCGTCCCTCATGCCGCATGACCCATCCGCGATCGGGAGCGATTGAGGAAAACGGGTTCTCATCCCACCAGTGCACCATACGACGGAACCAGCCGGAGGCATCAAGCGTGTCCGGCGCATGCCGTGACAACCATTCTGCAAGCTCCTGTCGGTTCGCAGGAGAGTCTTGAAAAACAAGGATCTGGCAGGCAGGCATGGAAGGGGACGATTTTTACTTCATGAGCGGGCGATTGAAGACAAGAAGCCTAATGCCAAATCGCCAGGTTCTGAGGGCTGCAAAGCCTCCGGAAGCCGAGGACTCTGCCCCCCCACCACTGATTTTGA
>JAPLUN010000324.1 GCA_026397715.1 Verrucomicrobiota bacterium | reverse complement strand
CCGCCCACAATGGCCAACGACTGGACTCAAGCAGACATCAACAACTACCTCAGCCAGCCATTGCTCGACAAAGGACGCCCGATGTCTGGGACGGAAGGCATGAGCATCCAGCAGATCGAGGATGATGTGCTTCGTGGAGGTCGCTTCAGGATCTTCCGCTACAATTTTTCCATTATCGTCATGAGCTTCCAGCGCAGCTCGGGCACTTACTACATTCGCGCGGGTCATGGGCCTGGCGCGCATGCCTGGCCATGGACCCTGCTTTCCCTGGTGGTGGGCTGGTGGGGCATTCCCTGGGGCATCTTTTTCACCATCCAGACGCTTTACACCAACTGCATGGGCGGCAAGGACGTGACTTCCGAACTGCTGTCCTCGGTGGTGGGGGCGCAGCGCGCTGCGGGAATCATGGCGCAGGCGCACAAGCCGCAGTCTGACATTCTCCTTTGGTTGCTGCGTATTTTTGTTCTGTTGATTCCGTTGAGTATCTTTGCAGCAATCGCAAGCGCTGAGCACTCATCTCGTTAAGATTGCCGGATCCGACACACCTAAATGCCCGAAACCCTCGAACGCGAAGACTTGTTTGATGCCTCCTTTCTGGACCGGCTGAGGGTGCTGGCGCTGCGCCTGCGTAAGCGGCGGCAACTGATGCGGCGCGGTTCGCAATCAACCTCCGCCACGGGCTTCACGCGCGAGTTCAAGGACTACCGCCACTACACGCCACGTGAGGACTACCGCGCCATCGACTGGCGTTTGTATGCGCGGCTCGATAAACTCTTTGTGCGTCTCTACGAAGAAACGCAAGAGCTGAACCTGCACATCATGCTGGATACCAGCACCTCCATGGCGCAGCCGTTTCCGGAGAAGCG
This sequence comes from Verrucomicrobiota bacterium, assembly GCA_026397715.1. Classification (GTDB taxonomy): domain Bacteria; phylum Verrucomicrobiota; class Verrucomicrobiia; order Verrucomicrobiales; family Verrucomicrobiaceae; genus Prosthecobacter. The sequence goes on along the minus strand of JAPLUN010000324.1, from coordinate 3,067 downwards.
GCGGCAGGCGCTGCGCTTCGCGGTGGCGCTGGCCTATCTGGCGCTAAGTGCGCAGCAGCGCGTGAGCCTTTATTCGATGAACAGCGGCGTGCATCAGGAACTGCCGCCTCTGCGCGGGCAGGGGAACATCGAGAAGGTGATCCAGGCGGTGCTGAAGCTGAAGTTTGACGGTCTCACCGACATGAAGCGTTGCTTTGATGAATTTCGCCCCAGCAAGCAGCGCTATGGCATCATCTTCATCATCAGTGATTTCTTTGGCCGGGAGATCGGCAGCGCCACGGAGGCGGTTTCCCGTGTGGCGGCATGGCCGGGGGAAAATCACTTTCTTCAAATCGTGCACCCCGATGAAAGACAGCCGGAGATCGAGGGTGAACTGGAACTCACCGAGGTCGAAACCGGCGAGCGCCGCCGCTTCTGGCTGACTAAGCGCGATGTGCAGCGTTATGTGGAAACCTTTGACGCCTTCGTCGGCAATCTCGCCAGTGAATGCGCCAGCCACAGTGTGGATTTCATGCAGGTGACAAGTGACGAGGCCTTTGAGGAGAGCTTCCTCGACCTGTTGGTGCGTGGTTCGGCGCTGGCAGGCGGGGCGTGATCGCATGGGGTCAGCCGCCTCCGAGCTTTACAGGCGCGATAAGCAGTTTGTTGACGCTTTTGTCAAAGCGTACGGGCATCCAGGCATCGACGACGATGCGGATCCAGTCGGCTTTTGTTTCGCCTGTCACGATGGCTGGAAGCGGCTTCCCGGGCTTGAATTCGAGCAGTTCTGGCGAGGCTGTCGAAGGATCTTGATGAAGCGTGGCTCCCTTCAAGGCTGACAGCAGCGCCTGCGCGGGATTATCTTGGACCGCTGGCAGATCTGCTCCTTCGACGAGGGCAGAAGGCACCCAGCCGCTGAAACGCACCCGAGCTTGGGGAGTGCCGTCGTTGCTTTGCTCGGGCACGTCGAGGCGGATGAACTGAGCTGAACCGGTTTCGGAGTACTTCACGGTGCCTATTGCGTCGCTGGAGACGTGGTTGGTCGGGGAGAGGTAAACCGAAACACCCTTGGGATCTTTTGAGTACACCACTCGATGCGCGGACCCTGGAAGACCCTCTGTTTTTAGCAGGATGGCGCGACGCGCTTCCATCTCATCCAGCCGCTGTTTTTTTTGCTGGGCCATCTGAGTTTCTACCGCCTGGGCGGCACTGGAAATTTCGCCAGCCTTGTGCTGCAGAGCCTGCACCGTCTGTTCCATGTTTGCCTCCAGCTGCTTCACTCTTTCTTCCAGTTTGCGAGTGATTAGCTGGGCGTCAGCCGCCTTTTTTTTGAGGTTTGCCACATGGCCTGTTCCTTCATCATGCACAGCTTTGATGTTGTTCAGCGCCTCCTCGACGCTCATGCGAAGACGCTTTTCTTGTTCTTCCACTTTGGCGGCAATTTGCCGTACTTGGGTCTCGGTTTCACGGATGGTGGCGAGCATGTCCTCAACTCCTTTCACCTTTTCCTCCACCCGCCCGGTTTCCTTGCTGATTTCTATTCTGGCTTGATCCAGCTCGGAAAGCTTGTTTTCGATGATGATCTTGAACAGGAGGGCACCTCCGGCACAAAGGGCCGTCAGTACCAAGGCGGAGAAGATCGAATAACGACTGATTTCCTTTTTGAGATAGGATTCAATGACTTCTGTGATCTTGTCGGACGCGCCAGATGCATTTTCGAGAGAACTGGTGGGTGAACTCATGGCTTAAATAATTCCGAGGGTGAATGTTTTACCGAGTAAGATCAAGACAATTGCTGCTATTTTTCCCTCGGTTGGATTTCTATGCGCCAGAATGGAAGCCGTGCTTGGCAGCGGAAAACCGTATGCTCTCATGCACGCATGAACTGGCCTGTGATCAAAGCTGTGGGACTCCTGGTGGGGTCGAACATTTTCATGACTTTTGCCTGGTATGCCCACCTGCGGGATTTGAAGGCCAAGCCTTGGTTCATCGCCGCCTTCATCAGCTGGGGCATCGCGTTTTTTGAATACATGCTCCAGGTGCCAGCCAATCGCATTGGCAGCACGGCGCTGAGCCTGCCGCAGCTCAAGATCATCCAGGAGGTGATCACGCTGATGGTATTCGTACCTTTTGTGGTGTTTTTCATGAAGGAGTCCCTCAAGTGGGACTACCTCTGGGCGGCGCTCTGCATGTGCGGCGCGGTGTACTTCATTTTCCGCAAGTGAACCGCTTCACCGAGAGCTTTTTGGGCGAACGGCTCGGCGATCTCGGGTCGTGGACCGTGCGATTGCTCAGCTTTGGGCGCTACAAGCCTGATCCGGAGTCATGGGAGGCCATCGGCATCGGTTTTTTCGTTCTAATCGGCTTGGTTGTTTGTTGGAGATTGTGAAAAGATCGGCACATTTTGTTCACATATTCACATTTCAAATTGTGAAGATGTTTAACAAAGGTTAAATAACTCATCATTCCCATGTCCACCGCGAACCTGCGCAGACATCTCCATGAGACCCGCAATCGCCCCGCCGGGATCAACAACCGGCGCGATGTGCAGCGGGATCACTACCTGCTGCTCCTGAAGCGGTGGATTGGGGGTGCCGTGCTGGCTCCGGCCTGTCTGGTCACGGCCATCACGCTGATCATGATGCTCTGGCGCGCGGTGTCCCGCATGGATTTCCTGAAGTCCGAGGAGTTCATCTTTTTCACCTTTGGCGGCATCGTCTGGGCTGTGGCCTACCTGGCCGGAGTGAGGCCGGTGACAGCGTATGTCTTTGGCCATGAACTCAGCCACCTCATGACGGCGCGGATGTTTGGCGGGCGCATCTTTGACTGGAAAGTCAGCGCTGAGGGCGGCTACGTGGAGACGGACAAGTCCAACACCTGGATCACGCTCGCGCCCTACTTGATCCCTTTTTACACGCTGATCATCATGCTCGTGTTTGGCCTGGTGGGGCTGGCTCTGGACATGCAGCAGGCGCATGACGTGCATCTCATGAAATGGACGGTGCACCTGAAGCCCATGCGCTTTCTCTACGCGCTGGTCGGGCTGACGTGGTGCTTTCATGCCACCTACACGGTTAAAACGGTGATC
>JAPLUN010000457.1 GCA_026397715.1 Verrucomicrobiota bacterium | reverse complement strand
GATCAAGCCTCTGTGGAGCGAACCCCAGCGGGTGCGCTCCCTGGTTGGCGACGGCTGGATCCGCTCTCAAGTAAACGCTATCTCCGGCTGAGGAACAGACCCGTTTTTAACTGATTGTGGTATAATTCGCAAGGTGACATGGTGCACAACTTCTACATCCAGGCTCCCCTTCTGGATGACTACTCTCATCTGCTGCTTTCCGTGCTGCACGGGGCAAAAATGTTTCCGTTATCTGTGCATTTTGAAGGCAAAAAGCCATCAGTTAAAAACATGGTGGCATTTGAAAATCTGCTCGGGCTGATCCTGAAAAAACCTTCGACAAAAGAGGTGATCAACAGCCTTCTGGCACAGTCAGGTGCGTTGTGAGGCTTCAGGGTGAACTATGGAATTATCATGAAGTGGTCGGAGCCTGTGTTCTGACAGGGCGGCGCTTTGCATCACGTATCAGATGCTTCTAATCCTCCACCATGAACCGCCGTCAGTTCCTCCACACCACCTCCGCCGCGGCCCTCACCGCTTCCTCCTGCACCACGACGACCCAGCGGGCGGACAAGCTGATCATCGACACGCATCAGCACCTCTGGGGCGGAGATTTCGTGAATCCACCCTGGGTCAAAACAGCGCCAGAAGTGCTGCAGCATGATTTCCTCACCCCCGAATATATGGAAGCCACTCACGGGCTCAACGTGAAGGCCATCTACATGGAAGTGGATGTCGCTCCGAAAGATCACGTCAAAGAAGCCGACGCCATCGTGGCACAAATCCGCGCCCGTAACACCCCGACCATCGCCGCCACGATTGGCGGACGCCCCGCCTCAGCAGATTTCGAAAGCTACGTGCAGCGTTACGCAGGCAACGGCATCGTAAAAGGTCTGCGCCAGGTGCTGCATGGCCCCTCCACGCCTGCTGGCTATTGCCTGCGCCCCGATTTCGTGCGCGGCGTGCAGACACTGGGCAAACACGGCCTCAACTTCGAACTCACCATGCGCCCCACGGAATTGCACGATGCCGTGAAGCTCATCCAGCAGTGCCCGGAGACGCACTTCGTCCTCGATCACTGCGGCAACGGCGACCCCAAGGCCTTCAATCCCAAACTCGGCCCCGGCTTGAAACGCAGCTGCACCGCCGACGGCTGGAAACGCGGCATCGATGCCGTCGCCGCGCAGCCCGGCGTGATGTGCAAGATCAGCGGCATCGTCGCCTTCGTTCCTCCAGGTGAATGGCGCCCCGAAGACCTCGCACCCGTGGTCAACCACTGCCTCGATGCCTTCGGCCCCGACCGCGTCTTCTTCGGCGGCGACTGGCCCGTCTGCCTCCTCGGCAGCCGAGTGCGCGGCTGGGTCGAGGCCCTGGATCAGATCGTGGCATCACGCCCCTTCGAAGATCAGCGCAAGCTGTGGTCAAAAAACGCCATCAAGTTCTACAAGTTATAAGCGAAGGGTCACGCTAGGTCCGAAGTGAAGCACGTAGCCCGTAGGATGGGTGTGGCGAAAGCCCGCCCGTCCATCAGCGCATGGCAAACACCAGGGCGTACGGACACGCTCATCGTCGGGCGGTTTGGCGAAGGGCGTAGTGGAGCGTGGGTGAGATGGGTACGCCAAACACGCCCAACCTACGACCAAGGCCTCAGTCCAGCGTCTGCCGGTAACGAAACACCCCAACAAACAACGCCACAATCGCAAACAGCGCGATCTGCCACAACTGCAGCGAGATGTCGGCAAAGTCGTTCCCCTTCAGCAGCACCCCGCGAATGATGCGCAGGAAGTGCGTGAGCGGCAGCACCTCGCCGATGTTCTGCGCCCACTGCGGCATGCCGCGAAAGGGAAACATGAAGCCGGAGAGCAGCAGCGAAGGCAGGAAGAAAAAGAACGAGCCCTGCACCGCCTGCAGCTGGTTGGTGGCCAGCGTCGAGAAGGTGATGCCCACCGCGAGATTCGCGGCGATGAAGACAAACGCAGCGACAAAAAGCAGCCCGAGATTCCCCACCATCGGCACATGAAAGAGGAAATGCGCCGCGATCAAAATAAGCACCACCTGAATGTAGCCGACAAACATGTACGGGATGATCTTCCCCAGCAGCACCTCAAACGGCCGTGTCGGCATCGAGAGCAGATTTTCCATCGTGCCACGTTCCCGTTCCCGCGTGATGGCCAGCGCGGTGATCATGACCATCGTCATCGTCAGCACCACGCCCATGAGACCGGGCACGATGTTATACTGCGTGATCGCCTCCGGATTATAAAGCGCATGAATGCGCAGGTCGATGGGTGCCTCGCTTTGCGCCAGGTAGGCAAGCGGGCCCTTGAAGTCATTCATGAGCGCCGTGGTCAGCAGCGGGCGCATGATGTTGATGGCATTGCTCGTAGCCGCAGGGTCCGTGGCATCCGCTTCGATCAGCAGCGTCGGCTTGTCGCCACGCAGCAGGTCCCGTGAAAAATCCTGCGGGATGGTGATGACAAACTGCACCTCCCCATGCTCCAGGACCTCGCGCGCCTCGTCCTCGCTCTTCACCTGCCGCACAAACTCATAGTAGCCGCTGTTGCGGATGGCGCTGAGCAGCGTGCGCGCCTGCGGTCCCTGGTCATTCATGAGCACGGCGGCGGGCAGGTGCTTGGGGTCCGAGTTGATGGCAAAGCCGAACAGCAGGAGCTGCAGCAGCGGAATGCCCACCATCATGCCAAAGGTCACGCGGTCACGCCGCATCTGGATGAACTCCTTGATGATGATCGCCAGAAAGCGCGTGATGGAAAAGTAGCGCTTCATGCGGCGGCGAAGTTGTCCTTCGATTGATCCATCAGGTGAATGAACACATCCTCGAGGCCGGAGCGGATCAGCGTCCATTCATGATCTTTGCGGAACGGCGCAACGGCCTGCTCCAGCGCCGCCGCATCACCACCGCTGACATGCAGCGAGGTGCCAAACGCCACCGCCTGATGCACGCCCGGTATCCCCCGCAGCTCTCCCGCAAGTTTCACTAAATCGCCGCCCTTCACCGACCACGTGGTGAGATGCGCGCTCTCAACCACCTCCTGCACCGTGCCATGAGTGAGCAAGTTGCCATACGCAATGTACGCCAGTCGATGACAGCGCTCTGCCTCATCCATGTAGTGCGTGGTGTTGAGAAACGTCAGCCCTTCAGCCGCCAGGTGGTGGATCTGCTGCCAGAAATCACGACGCGCCTTCGGGTCCACGCCAGC
>JAPLUN010000052.1 GCA_026397715.1 Verrucomicrobiota bacterium | reverse complement strand
ATGACGGGCAGGAATTCATGCGGATCACATTCCGCAGGCCCATAGCCAGGGAAGTGTTTGCCGCAGCTCAGGATGCCTTCGGCGCGCATCGCACGATTGAAGACGCCGGCGTTGTCGATCACCTGTTGTGGATCTTTGCCATAGGTGCGGCCTTTGAGAGAATTGTCCGCCGCATCATCATACGAGATGTCCAGCACAGGGCAGAGATCGAGATTGAAACCGAAGAGGCGCAAAATCTGCCCGGTGAGCTTGCCATGACGTTTGATCAGCGCTGGGTCACCTTTGTCACGCAGCGCTTGAGCGTTCGGTGGTTCTTCACCAATCAGGCGGAGACGCGAGACGCGACCGCCCTCCTGATCAATCGTGATGAAAGGTTCGACGTTAGAAATGTCGCGCAGGTCATCGATGAGTTTGCGGACCTGCTCAGGGGTTTGGATGTTGCGACCGAATAAAATGAAGCCACCTGGCTGAAGTTTTTTGAGCCGTGCGGCGGTTTCTGGAGTCAGTTCGGCACCGGGGACACCCATGAGGAGGAGCTGGCCGAGGTCTTGGGAGGAGGGCATGTTAGCGTGTGTTCGGTTGAGTAGTGGTTGAGCGAAAGTGACGGATCAGGTGTCAAGACTCGTTTTGCTAAAATTTTGATAACAATTGGGCGTTTTAGGCTCTCAGGGTTGCGACTCAGCGGTTTCTTTTTGCAAAAGAAGGGTGGGCAGGTTGACGGGAGGGGCAAAACTTTTTAACATGTCGTCGTCCGTGGGGCAACTCGCGGGCCACGTTTGCAAGCTTCCTCAGCTAAAGCATTTCGTGCCAATCGGTCCTCTATCGTTGTTGGTTGCTGGATCGCCAATGGAACCCCCCGGCTTCGCATGCCGGGGGGTTCTCTGTTTTTGAGTGATGCGTGCGGGCATTGTGAGCAACTGTGTGATTAGCTTGTTAGCACCGTGTGATTAGTATGTGAGCAACTCAATCAGCTCACGGCGCACTCAACTGACGCGCCCATTGAATTGCACGCAGCATGCCGGTGGCCTTGTTGATCGTTTCTTGATACTCGGAGGCGGGAACAGAGTCAGCCACCACACCGGCGCCCGCCTGCACATAGGCTTTGCCATCCTTCACAACGCAGGTGCGCAGCGCGATGCACGAATCAAGGTTGCCATCAAAGCCGAAGTAACCCACCGCGCCGGCATACGCACAGCGCTTGCTCTTCTCGCACTCGTTGATGATCTCCATGGCGCGCACCTTGGGCGATCCGCTGACCGTGCCAGCAGGGAAGGTGGCGCGCATGACGTCATAGGCGGTCTTGTCGTCACGCAGATGGCCGTCCACGTTAGAGACGATGTGCATGACGTGTGAGTAGCGCTCGATGATCATCAGGTCACTGACGCGCACGGTGCCGTAGTCGGCCACGCGTCCGACATCATTGCGTGCAAGGTCGACGAGCATGATGTGCTCGGCACGTTCCTTGGGATCCTCCAGCAGTTCCTGAGCCAGGGCATCGTCTTCTGCGGGGGTCTTGCCTCTCCAGCGTGTACCGGCGATGGGGCGGATATCGATTCGGCCGTTCATGCACTTCACATGCACCTCCGGCGAACTGCCTACCAGCGCGAAGCCCTGCGGGAAGTCGATGCAGAACATGTAGGGGCTCGGATTCACGTGCCGCAGTGCGCGGAAGAGATCCAGCGTGGTGCCTTGGTAGTCCGTCTCAAAGCGCTGAGAAGGCACGCCTTGGAAGATGTCACCGGCGCCGATGTATTCCTTCATCTTGAGAACCATCGCCTCATATTCTTCCTGCGTGGTGTTGCTCACCGGCGGTGGCAGCTGACCTACGGGGGCAAAGGTTTGCAGCGGTCTGGCCGCCAGCGGCTTCTCCAGTTTGGCAATGACATCCGCGATCTGCGCGCGCGCCCAATCGTAGGCAGCCTCCAGCGTGGCATGCTCATCGGTGTGTACATTGGCCACGATGGAAAGGCGGCGGGTGCGGTGATCAAACACCAGCACAGTGTCGGTGACCATGAAGACCATGTCCGGCAGGCCTAGTTCGTCCTTCGGTGGTGGTGAGAGCGTCGGCTCAAAGAAGCGCACCATGTCATACGCCAGGTAACCGACGGCACCGCCGTGGAAGACCGGCAGCGGCTGTGTTTCCAGCGGCGTGAAGGGCTTCATCAGCTCCTGCAGTTCCGTCAATGGATCGCCGGTGGTGGTGTAGCTGCGCTTTTTGCCGCGCTCCTCAATTTCAATCTCACGACCGCGTGCTGTGAAGATGATGCGCGGTGAACTGCCGAGCAGCGAGTAGCGCCCGGAGTGCTGAGTGAGCTCTGCAGATTCCAGCAGGAAGGCGCAGCGGCCATCGTGGATTTTTTGGAATGCGGAGAGCGGGGTTTCGTAATCGGCGGCGAGTTCCGCCATCACCGGTACGAGATTGCCCTGCTGCGCGAGCGTCTGAAAGGTGGCGAAGTCGGGCTGAAGATGGAGCTGTGGCATGCGGGGCGTGAAACGAGCGCGCATTCTGGACGCGGAATCGCGTTGTGGCAATGATGCTTCAAAGCACCGCGCGCATGGCGGCCAGGAGCTCGCCATAGTCGTCGAAGGGCTTGAACTGCGGGAACTGCGCCTGAATGCTGGCCGGGGCGTGGAAGAAGAAACCGACATCGGCCTCGCCGAGCATCGTGGTGTCGTTGAACGAATCACCCGCGGCGATGACGCGGTAGTTCAGCGCTTTGAATGCGGCCACAGACTTCTGCTTCTGGTTCGGCTGGCGCAGCTTGTAGTCCACGATGCGGCCATCTGGGGCGACATCGAGCTGGTGGCAGAAGATCGTCGGCCATGCGAGCTGGCGCATCAGCGGCTGGGCAAACTCCGCGAAGGTATCGCTCAGGATGATCACCTGAGTGATGGAGCGCAGTTCATCGAGGAATGCCTTGGCGCCATCCATGGGGGAAAGCGTGCCGATGACCTGCTGGATGTCCGGCAGCTTCAGGCCGTGCTCATCGAGAATTTTGAGGCGGCCCTTCATGAGCACATCGTAGTCAGGCTCATCCCGCGTGGTGCGGCGCAGTTCGGGGATGCCGGTCTTCTCGGCAAAGGCGATCCAGATTTCGGGGACGAGAACGCCTTCGAGGTCGAGGGTGACGATGGTCTGCTGCTTCATGGGGTGAGATGTCATGCACTGGGCCGCTTGTCCAGTAAAGCCGCGATCTTCAAAAAAGGCACACATGCAGGCAAGCCACGCGGAGACGCTGTTGAAAATTTGGCGTTTGTTTAAGCATGAAAATCGAAAATGAAGTCACTCGAAACGCCGCTCAACTGGTGACGAACTGCCGCAATGCCGTGCTGGCCACGTCAGACGCCGAGGGACATCCGCATTCGGCTTGGATGACAACGCAGGTCACCATGGACATGGAGGAGATCATTTCCATCACCGCGCCGAATTCGCTGAAGGCCGCCATCCTGCGTGCGAATCCGCAGGCGGAGTGGATGTTTGCCTCACCCTCGATGGAGACCATCGTTTACCTCTCCGGACATACACGGCTGATCGAGGGAGATGCGGCGAAGCGCTACTGGGATCAGATGCCCGGCAAATCCAAGGCCTACTACCGCAAGTACTGCGAGACGGAGGACTACCACAAATTTGCCGTCATCCGCACGGATGTGAGCAAGGTCGTGCTGTGCAAACCCTACGCTTACACGAAGTCCGTGCTTTGGGACAAGTCGGTCCCGACGGCAGCCTAGTGGGATGCAGGGCGCGGTGCCTCCACCGCCTCGCACTTCTCGCGCCAGCCGGGAAAATTCCAGGTGTTGGGAAAGCCTTCACACTGCACCGGCTTCACCGGCTGGATGCGGCACACATTCACGCCATCAAGGAACAGGCACTCGCCGTTCGGCTTGTCGATGATGCTCAGGCCGGTGCGGTTTGCATTCAGCCGCGTGCACTGCTCCACGAACTCGATGCGCGGCATGTCCAGATACGTGGCGATGCGTGTGATCTCATCGTCCGTGACGCGCACATCTCCCGGCCAGCGGCAGCAGTTGCCGCAGCGCTGGCAGGCATACCAGGGCGTGGATGTGTCAAGTGGGGAGGCTTCGCTCATGAAAAGTATTCTGTTCGCGCAATGCCGCGCTGGAGGCATAGTTCGTGCGATGAACGGGTCTATGCAACGAGGGTTTAAAAATCGCCGCCAATGGCTGCGGCGCGAGTTGCTGTCGCGATGAAACTGCATCTGCTTCCCACCATCACTCTGCTGCCTGCGCCGCATGACACGGCGGATGATAAGCACGTCATCGAGGACTGGTCCCGTGGACTGGACTGGGTGAAGTGGCTGCTGGGCAGCGTGCGTGCTCGCGTGGAGGTGCTGCTGGTGGAGGATGTGAGCGAGTGGAATGCCGCCGCTGAAAGCGTGCTGCGTGAAGCCAGCGGTCCGGCGCTCAAGTCCGCATGGCAGAGCGCGCATGCGAATGATCTGCCAGGTCTCATCGCGGCTTCCTCCAGACTTTCCTCCCAGCTTTCACCCGCCGCCTGCCAGCGCAGTCTGCAGGCGGGCGCGGTGCTGCTCAAATCCACGAAGCATGCGCGCTATCAAGGTGTCCTGGGCCGCTTGCGCGAGGCCGTGGAGCAGGGGAGTTGCGACAGCCACATCGCCATCATATGGGCGGCAGTCGGGCATTTTTTCCAGCTCAGCCTCACCAATGTGATCGCCGAATACCTGCGTTTGGAATGGGACATGGTGGCGCGTGACTCACACGTGCAGGTGCCCTACGCCGGAAAGTTCAGCATCGCCGGAATCACGAGCCGCATCATGAGCGATGCCTCAAGCGAATCCTCTCTGCGGGTGGTGGATGCGTGAGGATTCACGCTGGACTCAAGGCGTGATCACTTTCGCCTGGGAGAGGCAGGTTCATAGATCATCACGTCACGATAGAAGGTCTCCAGCATCAGTGCGCCGAGCGCGGTGGAGTCACACTCGCTGCCCCCCATGAAGACCGAAGGGCGCTGCCATGAGCCGTCGGGTTTTTGGTTCCCAAGCAATTGCGGGACCATCTGTTTATTCCAGAATCGCCAGTTCTCACCGCCTTCCCGAAAGAAGGCGCGGGTGTAAAACAGCCAGGAATATAGGTCTGCGTAATCCCAGGCGGCCGGTTCACTCTGGAAATGATCGCGAGAAAAGCGCAGGGCTGTTGCGAGCTCTGCTTGGTTGCGGCTGGAAGTGATTTGCATAGCGCGCATGCAGGTGCCCGTCATGGCTTCAAGGGTTTCGGGCGGCTGAGGGGGCTTGCGTTGCCCCGTGATTTGAAAAGCGAGCATGAAATCGGCGGCCCTGGGGATGCTGGCGTTCAGTCCATCGAATGTCAGACCAGTCAGTTTGGCCGTGGCCAGTGCCTCACACTGCCATGCAGAGACGAAAGCACTGCCGGTGCCCTTGGAATTGAAGCCCGTGCCTCCTTCCTGGCCGGTCCAGCCACCGTCTAAAAGCTGATGCTTGAGGATGGTTCGAATTCCTTGCTCCAATGCCTCTCTCATGCCCGGCAAAGTCTTGAAAACCTGGCTGGCAACCACATACAATTCGCCCAGTGCGCAGGCAGCCATGCCATGCTCGGCAGCAGCGTGCGGGCTGGCAATGTTCGTGGCCATAATTCTTTCTGTGTTCTTCTTGCCGGTCTCAATGAGAAACATAACCGCCTTCACGATGGTGTCCCCATAGGATGTGGATTCAGCGGTCTCGCCACGTCCAAGGTAGGCCAGCAAGGCGAGCGCGGTCGAGCCGACCTGGTCTGTCGTGCCCCACGAGCCGTTGGGATTTTGCTTGTTTTTCAGGTATTCTAAAGCCGCACTGACAGAGGCTTCACATTCGGGGGATCCACCATGGGTGCGCAGTTTCTCAAGACGCTGGCGGGGATCGCGTCGAGCTTGCCATTCCTGAAGACGTTGAGCATCCTGCGCGGAGGCTATTCCACCGCTGTTTGAAGTCATTTGATCGGATGAAGATGCAGTGTCGATCACACATCGAAAGCCCACGAACATCTTCCTATAGATTGGATCACTTTTCGTGCGAAACGATGACAATGCCTCCGAACGATCGAAAGTGACAAAGCTCCCCCCTTTTAGAACATAGGAATCAGACCTGCCATCCTCTTGTATGACACACCACTCACAAACGTTTCCCCCAAGATCGTAAAAGCCGAGAGTATTGGGCTTGAATGACGTGACCGGGGCGTTGTTTCCGTAGCCATCGTTGTAGCCTTCAATTCCCGGTACTTTCATTACACTTGCCAAAGTGAAGTCCAGATAGTTTCCAGATCCCGGCGGTGGAGGCCATTGATCCCCCCAGGGAAACTGAGTCTGAAAAGCTGGTTTAATGTCCTTGAACGCAGTTGGGATCGAGTTCACCGGCTGCTCACTCATCGGCGTTCCGGCTGCAAAGTTCCATTCCTGCTCTGTGGGCAGGCGATAGGCGCGTCCTTCCTTCTTGCTGAGCCATGCGCAGAAGGCATTTGCCATGTTGATGGAGACAGCCTCCATGGGTTTGTCGGATTTGGAGTGCGTGCGCTGTTCAGTGTCTGGGATGTCTTTCGCAAATGCGCCATATTCTGATTCACACGTCTCATGAATGCACATGAGCACCTTGGTGCCCGGCACCGGCACAAACTTCATGCCGAGGCTGTTGGTGAAGGGATTGTCCTTGGTGAACTCTTGCAGAAAAGCGGACTGGGGCGCTGGAACTTCAGTTGCCGGGGCATCGTCCGCTGCTGTGGCAGCCTTCTTCTCTGGACCAGACTTCCCGATCCAAGGCAGAAAGGCCATTCCTGCGCCGATCACCGCAACGCCGACCCAAACGAGTGTGCTGCTTTTTTTGGACTTCTGCGGTGCGGTATTCTTTCTGGCGGGAACGGTTTGTGTCTGCGGCGGACGATATGGCTGGCCTGGCTTGCGTTGGGGTGGTCCCGCTTTGGGGGGTGGTGCGGCTGCAGTATGAGCATGTGCGCCCGCTACTTGCGTGATTGGCTGGGTGAGCACGGCATCCAGATCCCGCCGCATTTCATGGGCGCTCTGGTAGCGCTGCTCGCGGTCGTTGCGCAAGGCGCGGGCGATGATGGTGTCGTAGCGCGGGTCGAGTCCCGGCACCTGGAGGGAGGGCAGCTCAAACATGCCTTGAGGCAGCAGGCCGGTGAGCATGTGGTAGAGCATGACACCCACGGCATAGATGTCGGCCCGATGATCCACCGCCGTCCCGAGTGTGAGCGTTTCGGGGGCCATGTATTGCAGCGTGCCCAGCGCCATGCCGCTGCGCGTGAGGCCGGGCTGTCCTTCCAGCAGGATCTTGGCCAGACCGAAGTCCGTCACTTTGACCGTGCCATCGTAAGCCACCATGATGTTGGAGGGCTTGATGTCACGGTGGATGATTTTCTGCCCGTGGGCATACTGCAGCGCATCACACACATGGGCGGTGATGGCCATGGCATGGTCCGAGTGCAGGCGGCCCTGCTGCGCCACCATGTGGGCCACGTCCGTGCCTTCTATGAGCTCCATGGCGATGTAGAACATGCCGTCCTGCGTCTGACCAAAGTCATAGACGGCCACGATGCTCAAGTGCCGGAGCCTGGCCAGGGCCATGGCCTCATGGCGAAAACGCTCGGCATACGAGGCATCCATCGCTTCCATGCCGGGTGGCAGGATCTTGATGGCGACGGGCCGTTCCAGGCTGAGCTGCCTGCCACGATAGACCGCGCCCATCCCTCCACGCCCGAGAAAGGCGCTGACTTCATACTGCGGCAGCATGGCGTGGAGTTCCTCGGGCTGCGGTGGCTGCCAGCCACCGGGTGGAGTCGCGGACCTGCCATGGTTGGGATCCATGCCTGCACGGAGAAGGTCGCTGGCGTTGTTGCCAAACAAGGAATCGCTGGTGGAGGAGGAAGGGGCTTCGTCTGGCATGAGGGTTGGGATGTTGGATCGCCGTTGAATTTAAGGGGTCTTGTTCGGCAGCCGGGCGGTGAATTGGAGACTCTCGACCTGCACGTCCAGTAGTACGCGGTTGTACACAACCAGCTCATTCACCAGGCCTTTGAAGGTGTTTGCTGAGCTATAATCGGTGAATGTCCAGGCTTTGTCACCACGCTCGTAGGATGTGCCAATCACGTCGAACTTGAAATCCAGCGGGATGGCTATCTTTGCCACATGTCTGCCATTCATATAGACAGCCAGACGATGGACTTTCACATCGCAGGATACAGCGAGGGTTGTCCACTGGCCGGTTTTGATCGACACTCCAGGGATCGGATAGCCTGCCCTGCTGTCCAACCCAAGTGAAAGGCCGCCCTCTCGTGAAACATAAAGTTCAAGCCAACGATATGAAGTGCCGCCCATCAATAGCGTTCTATGGCCTTCTCCAATATCATCAGGACGCAGATGCACCACCACCGTGAAGGCCTGATAGTCGAGTTCGGGAACGGAAAAGATGGCACGCTCTCCCGTGCTCTCTTTGTCATGATGCTCATAGATGCCCGCAAGATCGAGCACCCCGTCATGCTGCCGGGCATTGCGGACACTCGCTCCAGGCGCGGGTTCAGTGCTATTGAAGGTGAAGCGGGCGATGGGGCTGGGCGGATATACGGGTACATGCTTGTCTCTCACACCCGCGATCGGGGCCGTAACCACACCTGCCTGAACGAAACGACTGAAGTTCTTGTTAAATGCCAGCAGAATGACCGGCCGCGAGCCGCTGCTGATCCGCACCGTGTTGGCGTTGATAATCTCCCATTGGCTGCCCACTTTCTCCCGAGTGACCAGACTTCCCCCGTGTTCAAAGTTAACGACGGTGTTGGATTGCGGCCCGGTCCAGGTCCACGACCAGTTCTGCAGGGCCTCTCTGAGCGTTTTGGGATCATCCTCCCCAGGCGGTGCCGGGGTGAGGATTAGTGCTGGGACCGGAGACTTGACCGGCGTTGACTGCGCATCAGCCGGAGCCACCGACAGCAGGATGACGAAAGCGACAATGACAGCATGGAGCAGTGGTTTCATGGTGGTGAATACTGTGAATGAGGGATCAAGGTACGGTTCCCAGCAAACGGCGGGCCTTGGCGTGCAAATCTTCCAGCACAGGGCGCAAAGCCTGGGAGCGTGCCGACCACGCAGCCTCGGAGCTGGCGGCAGCGCGCTCATCCATGGCGGAAATCAGCGCGACGCAAAGCGCATGAGCGGCGCGATAGGCATCCAGGCTGGCAGCGGGCTGTGCCTTGCCTTCGGAAATCAGTTCATCTGGCATGGCCGTGAGACTTTGTCGGAGAGAGGCTGCCGACTTTTCTTTGAGCGGGGCGAACACACTGTTCAGAGTCGTTGGGATTTGTTCCTCAAAGAGCCGGATTTTGAGTTTTGCAGGAGATGACTGTGAGTCTGGCAATTCCTTGATGCGAACATTGCGGAACTGCATGCCACCATCACAGCCTGCCAGTGCTATCTGTCCCGCTTTGTTTTCTTTGCCCAGATAAGTGTTGATCACCACATCATTCAATCGGATCACAATCTCACTGCCGTTGGCGGTGATCTCAAAGCTGTTCCATTCCCCCAGCCGTAGCGGTGGTGGCTTGTCTGTAGATGCCTTATGGATGACAATCTGCCCGGTTTTCTGACCGAGAATTTCAACCTCATAGCCTTGCCCCCAGGCATACTTGCCCGCACCTAGACCACGAATGAAGACCCCCGAGTTGTCCTGATCACTCATCACCTTAAAATCCAGCCTCAAAACATGGTTGAAAAAAGCGCGAGGCTCATACCAGAACATGCCTCCCCCAGTAAGCATAAAAACGCCCGCATCCTCTTTGATGTAGCCCGTGCCGTCGTATTTCCAGTCTTGGAGATGATCCGTGGTAAGCAGGGTCGTGAAACCGGTCTCGACGGGCAAAGTGTTCACGGGTGCTGATGAAGCAGCGCCAGCGGTCTTGGCCGGAGCAAGTTCCACCACACAACGAAAGCCTATATTGGCATTGTTGTAGAGAACCGAGGGGGGGAGATGTAGGCGAAAGGAAGCGTAAAAAGGCGCCTTGTCCCTGCTGGCATAGCCTGCCCCCCGGATCGTTCGGTCCTTCTGCTGTGCATTCCACCAGTCCTGCACCCACTCACTGAGGTTCCCGCTCATGTCATAGAGCCCCAGGCTGTTGGGCTGAAAGCTCATGACTGGAGCCGTCGTCGCAAATCCATCGGCGTAGTCGTCGATGAAGGGTCTGGTCGGATAGGCTTCCTTCCATGATGTGTCGGCGAAGTTCCCATAATTTTTGGGCGGCGGCCACTGGCTGCCCCAGGGGAATTCTTTGGCGAGTTTTCCATTGAGCATTTCTGGCGTGGTCGATGCCTCTCTTTTCTCTTCCTGGCCAATGCCCATGGCAAAGCTCCATTCTTGATCCGAGGGCAGGCGGTAGGTCTTGCCCTCCTTCGAGCTCAGCCACTTGCAAAAGCCCACGGCATCATCGTGTTTTGCATTTCTGACCGGGTGGTCATCTGCATGGTCAACGAACGTCTTGTCAATGAGGACAGGAGACGGATTCACACCCCGTACCGCTGACGCATAGGATTTATAATCTTGGTTGCGGGTTTCGTGGATGCACATGAGCACATCCGTGCCTGGCACGGGAACGAACTTCATGCCGAGGCTATTGGTGAAAGCCTCGCCGGACCGGATGGTTTTGCTTTGAGCAGAAGGAGCGCCAGATGTGGTGGAAGAATTCGTTGAAGTTGTTTTGGCCGACAATTCATTCATGCCGGTTTCCAGCACGCAGCGAAAGCCATGGCGCATATCGCGATGATTAGGGCTGGTGTAAAGACGAGCTGACGATAGCAAACGGTCACGATTGAGCGTATCCCAGGAACCACCCCTGATAGCGCATGAGTTGGCACGGCCGTCAGGAGTATCGCTCACCACTTCCCAAACGTTCCCTCCCATGTCAAAGATTCCAAGGACATTCGGATCAAAACTCATGACTGGCGCTGTCGTTGCAAAGCCATCGGTGTAACCGACGATTGATTTCGGCTCGTTTGGAAACGCGGCCAACCAAGTGACGTCCGCGTAATTCCCAGAACCTTTTTGAAGCGGCCATTTGCCCCATGGAAATTTGTCTGATTCGACATCAGCGGGAATTGTGAGGGTGCCGTTTTTTGCCGTCTCCTCATTGTCACCATTACCCACAGCCATGCTCCACTCTCGATCTGTCATGAGTCGATAGGCCACCCTCTCCTTTTTGCTCAACCATTCGCAGAACTGCTTGCCATCTTCCTGGCTGACACATACCACCGGATGGTCGTCCAAGTTTCCCACAGGGATGCCGCTACTTGTGACTGAATTCTTCCAAGCATTGTCTGTGTCGCCCACTTCTGCGGCATAAGCAGCATAATCCCGCCTCCGAGTCTCATGAACGCACATGAGAACTTTCGTTCCAGGAACGGGCACGAACTTCATGCCGAAGCTGTTGGTGAAGGGATGACCCTTGGTTGCCTCGGCAATGGTTGGAGCTTTGTGAGCATCCCCTGCCACAGCTGCCGATGATTTGCTGGCATCTGATTTGGTTCGTTCCATCCAGACTACAAATCCAGCACATACAACCAAGACGCCCACCACGGGCACCCATAAGCCCAGGTTGCTCTTTTGCCTCGGCGGTTGCGGTAGTGGTGCGTGTTTCTGCGGCGTGCGCTGGGGCTGGCCGACGGACCGCTGGGGCGGGCCAGCGGGGCGTTGCGGCCTTGCGGTGGTGTTCAGTGCTGCGGGCGCTTTCTTGGCGTCCGCGTTCACTTGCGTCACGGGTTGGGTGAGGATGGCGTCCAGATCATGCCGTAGCTCTCCCACATTTTGATAGCGCCGTTCGCGGTCGTTGCGCAGCGCGCGGCTGATGATGCCATCATAGCGCGGGTCCAGTCCTGGCACCTGCAGGGAGGGCAGTTCAAACATCCCATGCGGCAGACCACCGGTGAGCATGTGGTAGAGCATCACACCCATGGCGTAGATGTCTGCACGCTGATCCACCGAGGCGCCCAGCGTGAGCGCTTCTGGCGCGATGTAGTGCATCGTGCCCATGGCCAGGCCGCTTTGTGTCAGGCCCACGCTCTGCCCGCTCTGGCTCATCTTCGCCAGGCCAAAGTCCGCCACCTTCACCACCCCATCGTAACCCACCATGATGTTCGCTGGCTTGATGTCCCGGTGCACGATGCCGCGCTCATGCGCGTACTTGAGAGCATCGCACACATGCGCGGTAATCGCCATCGCATGCTCGGAGGATAGGCGACCCTTTTTGGCCATCATCTGGGCCACGTCTGTGCCATCGACGAACTCCATGACGATGTAGAGCATGCCGTTGGAGGTCTTGCCAAAGTCATACACGGCCACGAGGCCGGGATGATTGAGCTTGGCCATGGCCAGCGCTTCGTTGCGGAAACGCTCGCTGAAGGTGGCATCGGTCTCATCCAGACCTGGTGGCAGGATTTTGATAGCGACGGGACGGTCAAGATTTGCCTGCCGTCCCCGGTACACAGCTCCCATGCCGCCCCGGCCGATCAAGGCGGTGATTTCATACTGCGGTAGCAGCGCCTGAAGTTCCTCCGGAGAGGGCGGTAGCCAGTTGGTGGAATCGCCAGCAGGAGATGGGGTGGGGGCGGAGGACATGAGTAGAGTGAGGGTTTCAGTTAGCTACTTCGGGAGGCGTGGCGTCCGGTTGCAGTTTGGCTGAAAAAAGTTTTAGGATCGTGCGGCCATGAGCTCCTGCAGTTCCGCGTCGATGCTGGATGGGGTGGGATCGTCAAGAGTGGTCGCGACCTGATCGCGGATGAGGTTTTGCCATTTCGCACGCAGGCGGGAGATGTCGCTTTTGAGCGTGCCCTCGGGGCGGCTGAGTCTGGCGGAGAGATCGGCGAGGGAGCCTCCGCCGCTATCGGTGATGAAGGGGGCCAGGGCTTTGAAGAGATCACCAAGACCGCGCTGCGTGTAGTCGGCGCGGAGTTCCTGAATGGCGTTGGCCACGAGCGTCTTCATCCACTGCCGCTGGAAGGCGACGATGGGCGTGAAGTTGTCCACCGGCTCGGCCATATGAGCCTGGCTCTCGCTGAGATCGGCCATGCGGGCGACTTTGCCGCCGCCGCGCTTCTGCGCCTTGTCATGGCGGTGGCGGTCGATGAGGAAGCCCTGCAGTTTCGTGATCAGAAAGGCCCGCAGCTTCACCCGAGTGCCCTCGGCGGTTGCGAGGGCGTTCTTTTCCAGCAGGTGCTCGAAGAAGGCCTGCTTCAGCTCCTCGGCGGAATCTGGCGCATGGCCACTGCGGAGGATGTAAATCATGATGGGCTTCTGGTAGAGGCGGCACAGGTCATTGAGCGCCTGATCCGCCCCAGGCTGCCCCTCTGCTACGGCGAGTCGAACCATGCTCCACACCGTGGGGGGAAAAATAGCGCGGGAAGCAGGCTGCGATGCGGAAGATTTCATGCGTGGCCGGTGATTGCCTTAGCAGGAAAACCACGATATGCCAATCAGGAAACCACGAGCAGCCCGTGCGGAACAGCAAGGGGCATGCCCACGCGGGATTGCCGAATAGAATGAGCCATCTCCTTGCAGCTAAAACTTCACCGTCACACCTAGGTTCGCACCGAAACCGGGTTCGTTGGAGCCGGAGCCGTGGTAGCGGTAGGTTTTGTTCAGTAGATTGTCGAGAGAGGCTGTCAGGATGAGGTTCTCGGTCACGGAGTAGCCACCGCGCAGCGTGAGCAGCCAGAAAGAAGGTGTGCCGTTGGGCGGCACTCGCTGGGTGTCGAGCTTGTCGGAGGTGTTCAAGCGCCCGGCCTCGCCATAGGTGAGACAGACAAACTCTGTCCAAAACCGTTGATCCGTGGTCTGCCAGCGCACGCCACCGTAGCCCACGAGAGGGGAGATTTTGCCCAACGGCTCGCGGCGCTTCTGCGTGGTGGTGCCGATGAACTGATCCGCCTCACCTTCCACCCAGGCCACATGGCCGAAGAGGCTCCAGTGCTTGTCGATCCGCCAGCGTGCGGCGAACTCGAAGCCCTGCCCTTGAGACCGATCTCATAGGTCAGGTATTTTTCCGGGGACAGGTCGGTGGCCGGTGTTTCTTTGCGGCCGGACAGAGCCACATCGAAACGGGAGAGGTCAGAGAGATTGGGTGCACGGAAGGCCTGTGACACGCCGCCATACAGCGAATAGCGGTTACGGTCATCCAGGTCGATCACGAAGCGCACGCTGCCGGAGAAGTTGTCCCAGCTGTTGGCAAAAGACTGCTGCGCGAGCGTGAAGGGATTCTGGAAGCTGCCGAGCCTGGCCGTGGCATGCGTGTAACGTTCTCCGATGAAGAGATGCACACGTTCGCCGAGATCAATAGCGTCCTGAATGTGAACCCCCAGCAGGCTGTAGGTGGAGTTGTCCGCAACGGCTCCCTGAAAGGGATTGTCCGAGGCATGCGACTGCACAAAGTCCTCATAAAAATCGACGCCATAGACCAAGGTGCCGATGGGTGATTTGCTGGTGAACTGGAGATCAGAACCCAGCGTCGTGACGTTCACATTGTTATAGGAACGTACACCCGGTCCGGTGACACGGAACTGGTTCTCTCCAGTGGTTTGCAAAGAGACGGTGAGGCTGGCGTTGTCGATGAAGCTGTTCAAGTCCTTTCCGGCGAGACGGGCATAAGTCAGGCTGCGCTCCTGATCGAAAAGTCGGACTCGGTCGGTGCCGACGGCGGTCCCTTCAAAGGAGACGCCGGAGGTGGTGGAGTGCGTGCGCCACACATCGTTTTGGCGCACCTGCTGATGCGCGGCAGTGAAGGTCCACTGGTCATCCAGCGCTATGTCCAGCCTCACATCGAAGGCCCACTGATCGTACCCGGTGTGCCGCTGCCGCTTTCCGCTGCCGTCGGTGACATCGCCAAACTGGCTCAAGGTGACACCGGCATGCAGCCCCCACTTCTGCCCCTCGCCGATGCTGGTTTCGAGGTGCTCCACATTGCTGTGCTCCGCTGTGGAGTAGCGATAATCCGCCCGGCCATGGGAGAAAAAGCCGCCCTCGGCTTCGCTGAGGAAGCCCGATCCTTTGGTGAAGGCGTTCACCGTACCGCCGATGGCATCGCTTCCATAGAGCACGGACCCTTGGGAAGGCAGCACTTCCACATGGTCGAGGCCATACTGATCCAGCGTGTTCCAGTACTGGTTAGGGCCATCACGGAAGGTCGAGTTGTTGAAGCGAATGCCGTCGACCATCATCAAGTTGCGGAAACCGGTGAAGCCTCGGATGAAAGGTGAACCCTGGCCGTTGGAGGTCTTCTGTATCGCCACGCCGGGCGTTTCCCGCAGCGCCTCGGGGAAGGTCCGTGTCAGGCGCTCCTCCATCTGCTTCTTGTCCAGCGTCTTCACCGCCGCAGGTACCTGAGACAGCGGAGTCGCGCTGCGCGTGGCCGTGATCACCACCTCGGGCAGGTCAGCGGTCTGGGTGGGCTTTTTCTTTTTATCTTCCTCAACTTCAGCGGCAAAGCTGGCGGCTGAGAAGGCGAGCAGGAGCGGGAGGGAGAATCGACGCATGGGTTGGAATAGGCGGAATGCCAACCAAACATCGGCCAATTCTTTGTCACGCGGTGGCTGCCGATGAATTGATGAATGGACAAAAATTGTCCATTTTGACTTCGAGACTCTTGGTGAAAGCTTCCAAGCATCCAGAATCGGGTGGCACGAAGGCACCCTCGTCGGAAAGAAAGTCCACGCTGGAGGCTGGGCAGGATTCTCCCGCCGCCCGATGAAGTGCGAGATGCTATTTCCCAAACAGACCCTTAATGCCGCCTGTGTTGATCTTGGCGGCACCACCTTGAAGCATGTTTTTGAGAGCACCACTGGCGCTGGCTTTGACGGCTTCGGTGTTCAGTTGGCGGAGAATCAGAGCTGTCAGTTCGGCAGGAGTGATGCCGGCGGAACCGGTCCCGAGATTGGTAAGACGGATCTCGGGCAGCGTGATTTTGGCGTCTGCACCTGGAACAAGACCCGCTGCGCTGGCGCTGAGTTTCGCGCCGGTGATGAGCAGTTCATTCACCTGGAGTTTGGCGGACTTCTTCGGCTTGCCGTCGGCGGGTGGTGCGGCTGCATTCGGGACGGCATTGCCAGCAGGCGCGGTTTGCTGGGAGACGAAGTTCATCGCGTTGTCGGCGATGTGCTTTAG
>JAPLUN010000485.1 GCA_026397715.1 Verrucomicrobiota bacterium | reverse complement strand
ATCTTTTCCGATCTCAACCTCACCATCCCTTCAGGCGACTTCGTCGCGATGATGGGGCCCTCAGGCTCGGGCAAGACGACGCTGCTCAACCTGCTCGGCGGCCTTGATCGACCCACCAGTGGCTCGATCATGTTCGATGGCGCCCCCATCGAGAAGTATTCCGAGAACCAGCTGTCCGCCTGGCGCGCGGCGAACATCGGCTTTATCTTCCAGTTCTACAACCTGATGCCGACCATGTCGGCCGCCCGCAACGTCGAGTTGCCGCTTCTGCTCACATCTCTGGGCGCGGCGGAGCGCAAGCGCCGGGTCAAGACGGCGCTTGAAGTCGTCGGTCTCGACAACCGCGCAGGCCACAGGCCCAAGGAACTTTCCGGCGGCCAGCAGCAACGGGTGGCGATTGCCCGCGCCATCGTCGCCGACCCCAAGCTGATCCTCGCCGATGAGCCGACTGGCGACCTTGACCGCACCACGGCCGTCGAAATCCTGGAAATGCTCCAGCTGCTCAATCGTGAACTGGGCAAGACCATCGTCATGGTTACGCACGATCCGGCCGCTGCGAAGTACGCGCGTCGGGAGCTGCATCTCGACAAGGGCGCGTTCGAGGAGCGGCTGACGTGAGCGATTTCCGTCTCATCCTGTCCGGTTTGGGGCGGAAGCCGTGGCGCACGACGCTGCTGGTGTTCGCGATCTTCATCGCCTTTCTGATCTATGGCGTGCTCGCGGCATTTCAGTCTTCCCTGGAAAATGCTGCGGGGCCTTCGTCAAGCAACCGTCTGGTGGTCGCGAACCGCATCAACTTCACGCAGCCGCTTCCCATCGCATATCTGAACCGCATTCAGACTGTCGAAGGCGTCACCGACGTCAGCTACTCGAACTGGTTCGGCGGCTACTATCAGGAGCCTCGCAACTTCCTGCTGACGTTTGCGGTCGACCCCGAGAGCTACACGCGCATCTACAGCGAATACGTCACGCCGGATGATCAGCGTCAGGCCTTCATCGCCAACCGCGACGGGATCATGGTCGGACGATCGGTTGCAGAGCAATATGGTTGGCAGGTGGGCCAGCAGATTCCTCTCTCCTCGAATATCTGGCGCCGGCGCGACGGCACGTCGGTCTGGCCGGTGGTCATCCGCGCGATCTACGACGGGAAGGACGCAAGCACATCGACGAATGCTGTGTTCGTTCACTTTGAGTATCTCGATGAGGCCCGGGCGTTCGGCAACGATACGGTCGGCACGATCCAGGTCGTCACGACTGACGCATCGCAAAACGACGCCGTCGCCAGCCGCGTCGATGCACTGTTTGCGAACTCACGAGCCGAAACCGAAACGCTGTCCGAAGCGGCGTTCAACGCAGCCTTTATCGACCAGCAGGGCAATATCGGCCTCATCATCCTGGGCGTCACAGGCGCAGCCTTCGTGACGATCCTGCTAATCGTCGGCAATGCGATGGCTGGCGCGATCCGCGAGCGAGCCGGCGAGATTGCGGTGATGAAGACGCTTGGCTTCACGTCCGGGCGGATTGGCAGGATCGTCATCGGCGAGACCCTGCTGCTGGCGCTGCTTGGCGGGTTGATAGGCTTGGCGCTCGCGAACGTGCTCACCAGCACGCTGATCGGCGTTCCGGCTCTCAGCCAGTTCTTCGGCGGCATGCGGATCACGCCGCAGATCGCGCTTTCCGCTGTTGCATTCATGGCGGCGCTTGGATTCATCACGGGAGCCATACCCGCCTTCAACGCAATGCGCGTCAACGTGATCACCGCCTTCAGGAGGATCTAGGCAATGACCTCCCTCTTTCGCCAGATCTCAGCCGTCGTCAGCATGACGATCGGCGGCTTGCCCAGCCGCTTCTGGGGCTCGATCACAACCGTCCTCTCGATCGCCCTCGTGGTTGCAACCCTTCTCGCCTTCCTTGCGATGTCGAGCGGCTTTGCGAAAACGGTTGCCGGCACCGGCTCAGACGATATCGCCCTGGTTCTTGGCACTGGGTCGGACGCTGAACTGACTTCGACAATGTCGTCCGAGGCCGTTCGCCTTCTTGAAGAGTCGCCGGGCATCGCTCGCGACACGGCCGGCAAGCCGATCACGTCCCCGGAACTCTATGTCGTCGTCGGCGCCAACCGGCGCGCGGGCGGTGGGGAGGCAAACGTATCGTTGCGGGGCGTGACCCAGCGCGCGAAGGATCTGCGGCCCGGATTCCGCCTCAGCTCAGGAAGAATGTTCGAACCTGGCACCAACGAGATGATCGTTGGCGCCGGTGTTGTTCGCGAGTTCGGCGGGTTTGACCTCAACACCGAGCTGCAACTTGCCGGAAGCACATGGAAGGTTGTCGGTGTCTTCGAGGTTCCCGGCACAGTTTTTGACAGCGAACTGTGGGCTGACCTGCCCGTCGTGCAGAGCCTGTTCAACCGCGGGCCGACGGTTCAGGCGCTGCGCGCCCGTCTTGAGTCCCCTGCGGCGCTTGCCGAGATCAAGGCTTTTGTTGAGAGCGAGCCGCGTCTTCAGGTCGACGTCAAGACAGAGAAGGAACACTTCGCTGGCGAAGCACAGTCTCTGCAGTATCTCGTCTTCTTCGGCTGGGCGCTGTCGATAACGCTGGGCTTCGGCGCCCTGGCCGGTGCGTTGAACACCATGTACGCGGCAGTCGAAGCGCGCAGCAAGGAACTCGCAACCTTGCGCGCCATTGGCTTTGGCGGCCTTCCAGCTTTCGCTGTAGCCATAACCGAGTCCGTGGTCCTGGCATTGGCTGGCGGCCTTGTTGGTGCGGGCGCGGCATACCTGCTTTTCAACGGGCTGACCGCCTCCACCCTCGGCGGCGGCTTCAC
>JAPLUN010000423.1 GCA_026397715.1 Verrucomicrobiota bacterium | reverse complement strand
AGCCCAAGCGCGCTAAGGATGTCTTCGACCGCGTCGCGACGCCGCTGACCGGCGCGCAGCCGTGGGTTTCCATCCACGGCGTCGAGCGCGCAGCGTTGCGTACCGGCCAGGCCGATGCCAGTCGCGGACTGATCGTGCGCTCGTGGCGCGCGGTGCTCGGTGGCCAACCTGTTCCGCAACCGCACGCCACGTTTTTCTGCACCGAGTGGGGCAAGGGCAATCACCACACCAGCCTCGAGCTCGCTCCACCGCCCGGCATTGATGCCCTGCAGCCGGGCGACTTCGTCGAGGCCGATCTGGAGCTCGTCGTCTTTCCCGCCGATGCAACCTCCTACTACGGCCCGGATGCCGCGCTGCGCGAAATGCTCTCCCACGACGCCGACACCTGGAAGCCCGTGCAGCGCGAGACCGCAGGCAATGCGCTGAAGCCCGAAGTCAAGCACGGCACCCTCGTGAATTCCTATCCCCTCGTCATCGCTGTGGATGATGAACAGCGCGCACAGGTCAGCCTCACCGGCGGCCTCGGCCACATCCCCGTCACCTTCACCGGACTCACCCAGCCACGCGGCCAGCGCCTCCTCGTGAATGGCAAGGCCATCGAGCATTGGCAGACGGATTGGAACACCACCACGCAGCGCTGGCAGATCACCTGCAACGTCGAAGCTATCGCTGATGGCCGGATCGAAATTGAGTTCGAGACCTTGAAATAAATCTCACGCTCCCTCAACTCACCCCTTCCCACTTTGCCAATGACGCCCCCACTCAAATCCACCCGCCGAGATTTCATCCACGCTTCAGGCGCAGCGCTGCTCGGCAGCCTGCTCACGGATGAAGTGCTGGCGGAGGACACCGGCGGCTTCGATGTCTGCGTCTATGGCGCCACGGCCAGCGGCATCGCAGCAGCCATGGGCGCGGCGGATGGCGGCGCGAAGGTGATCGTCGTGGAGCCTTCGCGCTGGCTCGGCGGCATGAGCGGCGGCGGCTTGAATGCCATCGACTGGGGCAACAAACGCACCGTCGGCAAAATGGCGCTGAAGCTTCTCATCGAAAAAGACGACGTGGCCATGCGCGAGCTCTACAAGCACGAGCTCGCCCAGCGCGGCATCCCCGTCATCTACGAGCACCGGCTCGCCAGTGTGGCGAAAGAGGGTGCGCGCATCCGCAGCATCACGCTCGATCACGCGCCGCCAGACAAGTTTGGCTGCCCCATCGAGCAGCCCGTGAAAGCAAACGCGAAGACCGTGGCCGCGCGCATGTTCATCGACTGCTCGTATGAAGGCGATCTCATGGCCAAGTCCGGCGTCAGCTACACCTGGGGCCGCGAATCGAGCGACGAGTACGGCGAATCCCTCGGCGGCGTGCGTCCCATCCTCATGCGTTACGACATCGATCCCTATGTCACGCCAGGCGATGCCAAGAGCGGCCTGCTACCCCTGCTGCAAGACATCCAGATCGGACCGCCTGGCAGCGCGGACAAGCTGACCATGATGTACTGCTTCCGCTGGGTGCTCACGAAGAACGACCCCATCCGCGTGGAGAAGCCGGACCACTACGACCCGCGCATGTATGAGATCTTCCGCCGTGGTTTTCAAAAAGGCGTGAACATGCGTGCAGGGCGCAAGATGCACGTGCTCGGCGAATTCTCGGACAATCCCGGCGCCGGCATCTTCGGCGGAAACTCCAGCCGCGCGCTCTGGGCGCAGTCCATCGCCGGAGCCAATGCCGCCTATCCCGATGGCGACTGGGCCACGCGCTCCCGCATCTGGCGCGATGAGATGAACTTCGTGCGCAGCATGTACCACTTCCTGCGCACCGATCCCTCCGTGCCGCCGGAGTATCGGGAAAAAGCGGAGACCTTCGGCTTCAAGCGCGGCGTCTTTGACGAGACCGGCGGCTGGCCGCACCAGCTCTACGTGCGCGAGGCGCGCCGCATGAAGTCCGCCTACATCGTCACGCAAAAAGATCTCGAAGGCCAGGCACATCCCGAAGACGCCATCGGCCTCGGCAGCTATGGCGTGGACGACTGGTCCTACGCCACCATCGCGCATGAAGGCGGCGTCGCGCTCAGCGGCGGCGAGTTCAGCATCCTGAAGGCAAACCCACAGCACAACGGCGTGCACAGCATCCCCTACCGCAGCATCACGCCAAAACAGAGCGAATGCGAAAATCTCCTCGTGCCTGTGTGCTGCTCCGCCAGCCACATTGCCATGACAAGCATCCGCATGGAGCCCGTGTGGATCACCCTCGGCCTCTCCGCCGGCATCGCCGCCGCACACGCCCTCGCGGAAAAATCAGCCGTGCAGGCCATCGACTTCCCACGCTACCGCCGCGCCCTGCTCGATGCCGGCCAGGTGCTGGAATACGACGCCTCTCTGGAAAGAGGATGGGATTCCCAGGAAGAATGGAATGCCGACAAACCTGGCTACGAATGGCTCTTCGCAGCCGTGGACAAAGACAAGGACGGCAAGGTCTCAGCGGATGAATACCGCGAGTTTCAAACCTTCAAACAGAAGCACGCCGACTGGCAGAAGCTCCTCAAAAAGTAGCATGGCTTCCCATCCAAGATAAAGCGGCCCTGATCTCTCCAACATCCTATTCCGTTTCAAACGCCGCCCAGCGCAGCGCCTCAAGGATGTGGCGTCGGCCGAACTCGCTGTTCAGCACGCGGCAGTCATGGCCGATGATCGTGTAGAAGAAGCGCCCGCCCTGCGTCTCGCGCGTCCACGCGGCCGGATGGTCCGCGCCCATCGGCTTCGCGTTCATCTCCAGAAATTTGTCGCGCACCGGCTGGTAGGTAGACTCATCCAGCCGCATCAGCACCTGCACATCCGGCTGGCCCGTCACCGCACGGTCAAAGCACAGCCACTCCTCATTGATCCAGATCTCCGGCGCGAAACGTTTCACCGCCGGGTGCTCTGCCGCAGCGGGATCGATCACCACCCGCGCCGGCATGCGGTCAGAGTCCGCCTCAAAGTCACAGCCCACGAGATCTGCATACCAATCCCACACGCCATGGTTCACCGCCGCCGCATGCACGGAGACGATGCCGCGCCCCTGCCGAAACCACGTGATCAGCGCCTCACGCTGTTCCGCGTTCAGATCCTTGCCAAAGTTCGTCGTGCTGTTCAGCACCAGCACCTGGTAGCGGCTCAGGTCGTCCAGATTGAACTTCATCGGATCATCCGTCTGGTCAATATTGACATCATTGTCCCAGCCAAAGTGCAGAAACCAATGATTCGTGGCCGAAGTCGTCGCATGCTCATACCAGGCCGACTTGCTGTACACCAGCACGCTCTCCAGCGCATGCCGTGTCGGCTTCAGCGCAGCCTTGGTGGATTCAGCCGTGCCCACCCCTTTGTTTTCCAGGTTCGCTTGATAACGTGCAGCGGCGGATGAGCCAGGCGTGGCGGGTGTGTTCATGAGGTTTGATGGAGAACAAAGAAGATGAATTACGCCATCTTTCAATAGGATGTGGGTTCACACTTTAAAGTGCTTCTCAGTCACAAGCCTCTTGCACACATGCCCCCATTTTGTTTAGCTTCGGGCATAATATCTGGCGGCCATGGAGACGCCGAAAAAATCCCAAAACCACAGTTCATCATCCACCATTCAGGCGATTTTGAACACCAAGCATGCATCACCGATGAATCAGTCACCCACAAAAGGCCAGGCGTTTGCGAAGGGCGGATGTGGCTGCCTGCTGCTTTTTGCAGCCATTTCTATTCTGGTGCTGATCTTCGGCGGAAGTGTTCACATCGACGCCGGAGGCGCTGTGATGCTCTTCGTCTTTGGCGGCCTTGCAGGTCTCGTCGTGCTCACCATTTACAACCGTGGTCGCCATGATGCCGGCGGCAGGTAACAATAATCCAACCACAGTGCCTGTTCATTGCGGTCAAATGAAACTCCCCGCATTCACTTTCCATCACCTCCCCATGAAGACTCTCCTCCTCCTGCTTCTCACCGTCACCGCATCCGCCGCAGACATCCGCGTCCTCGTCTGGGACGAGCAGCAGCCGGAGCAAAAGAAAGCCTACGGCGAAAAATTCCTCGGCGAAACCATCGCGGCACATCTGGAAAAACAGCCCGGCCTTGCCGTGAAGACCGCGCGACTCGATGACCCTGAGCAGGGCCTCAGCGATGCCACGCTCGATGCCACCGACGTCCTCGTCCTCTGGTGCCACCGCCGCGCGAAGGAGCAGAACGATGCGCGCATGGAGGCCGTGGTGCAGCGCGTGCTCGCGGGCAGGCTCTCGCTCATCGCCCTGCATTCCGCGCACTGGGCCAAGCCCTTTGTCCGCCTCATGCAGGAGCGCTCCAAGGCCGATGCGCTGGCTCAGCTCCCCGAGGCCCAGCGCGCGACGGCGAAATGGGAGTATGTGAATGACCAGCCTTATTACAAAGGCCTCGGCCGCGCCGCACGCATCACCCCGTTTGTCGAGCAGGTGGAAGGCGGCATCTGGAAGCTCACGCTGCCGCAGTGCGTATTCCCCGTGTATCGTGCGGATGGCGCGCCGGGCCATCTCACCACGCTGCTGCCGCAGCACCCCATCGCCGCCGGACTGCCCGCGCAGTGGGACATCCCGCAGACCGAGATGTACGGCGAGCCCTTCCACGTGCCCGCGCCGGACGAAGTCGTGTTTGAGGAAAAGTGGGACAAAGGCGAGCACTTCCGCAGCGGCTGCGTGTGGCAGGTCGGCAAAGGCCGCGTCTTCTACTTCCGCCCCGGCCACGAGACCTACCCCGTCTTCAAGCAGGCCGAGCCGCTCCGCGTGGTGGAAAACGCCGCACGCTTCCTCGGTGCTGCCGCAGCCTCCCACTGATGCACACTCGCCCCACTACCACACCTTCACATTTCCCAGCATGCTTTTAAAATTCGTTTCCCCCACCATCTCACTCCTCACCGCCCTGCTGCTCGCTTCGCACGCGTCCTTGCCCGCTGCCGATGCCACTCTGCCACAAGCCATCGATCAGGCCCACACCGAACTCTGGCGCCGCTTCGTCGATCCCCACGGCATCATCCGCGACTTCGTGGGCGAGCTTCCCACGCCCGAGGACTGCAAGCTCGGCCGGCCCAATGCCATCGGCTGGTGGAGCCCCATCGAAAACGGCCCCATGTTCACCGGCATGTATCTCCCCGCCATGTGCGAGCGCGCCCGCCGCAGCGGTGCCGCAGCCGATGCCGATCAGTGCCGCCGTCTCGCGCAGGGCCTCATGAAATGCGCCTCCGTCTCCGACGTCCCCGGCTTCATTGCTCGCGGCATCGGCACCGATGGCGTGTGCCATTACCCACTCAGCTCAGACGATCAAACCCACCCCTGGTTCCTCGGCCTGCATGCTTATTTGAAAAGCACCATCCCCACCGCCGAAGAGCGCCAGCAAATCGCGACCAAGGTCAAAGAAGTCGCCACTGCTCTGGAGGCCACGCAGTGGCGCATTCCCTGCGAAGGCGACTTCAAAGGCACTTTCCGCGGCGGCTTCAACGGCCACCTCTTCCGCGATGCCGTCCGCTACCTCTACCTCCTCCGCGCCACCCACGAAATCACCGGAGACCCCGTCTGGCTGGAGCGCTACCACAAAGCCAGCGCCGAGCGCCCCGCACCCGCCGGCAAAACACGCGCCGAAATCTGCGCCGAAGGCTACCCCTATGACCGCGAAGCCATCGCCAACATCGATCAATACCAGCTCTGGATCTACGTCGGCAGTCAGTACTCCCTCTCCCGCCTCATCGAAATGGAAACCGATGAAACCCTCCGCGCCCTCTACCGCACCGGCCTCACTGTCAACGCCACCAATGCCCTCCCCGCCATCAAGGCCCACGAGACCTTCGACAACAACGACACCAAAGTTTTCGGCAACGCCAACTGGCGCGCCGTTTACTCCACCTGGTTCCCCCAGCCCACCCAGGAAGACGCCGCGAAACTCTCCAAAATCGCCGACGTCACCAAGCGCGGCCAGCGCAAACACTATGAGTCAAGCCTGATGCGAAACCCTCTCGCCGCCGCCGCCATCGTCTCCCTCCTCGGCGACGGCTCAAGCCGCGAACTCATCGAGCACGCGCTCCGCCACTACGACTACTCCAAACTCAACATGGCCGAATTCTTCTTCGCGGAGTGCGCGTATTACGCGCTGCCAGCGGTGAAGTGAGCAGTGTCCTTCGTCTGAGTCCTACTCCTTCCCCTCCTCCTTCATCCGAATAAACGGCCGCAGCACCAGCAGCAGCAGCGGGGCCATCAGCACCAGTCCACCCACAATGCTCCACATCGTCACAGGATCATGCGGGCCCACGGCAGGGCAGTAGCTGGCGAGCAGCCAGCCGAACACGGCGCCGGTGGTGATCTTTCCCATCAGCAGCGGCACGGCGGAGAGCGCCGCGTAGCTGGCCTCCTGCCCCTTCGGTGCGATGGACACGGCATACTCATACACACGCGGCGAGTAAAAGGCCTCGCCAATGGAGAAGACCACCTGCCACAGCACCACGGTGAGAAAGAGCGGATTCGCCGCGCCCTGCCAGTCAAAGTAGCCGCGGATGATCCACTGCCCCAGCGTCCCGTTGGCAAGGCCTTGGAACACCGACTGCGGCAGTGCCAGAAAGATGAATGACGACGCCGTGATGAAGCCGCCGAAAATGACCATGGGATACGCCGGGATCTTGCGCGTCAGGATGCCCGCGATGGGCGCGAGGATGAGGATGAGCACGCTGTTCACCGCGTTCGCACGGCCCGCGCGCTTGCCGCCTTCCACCCCGAGTTCGCGCTCCAGGAAGGTGGGCAGCACACCGTCCATGATGCTGAAGACAATTTTGAGCAGCCCGATCACGGCAAGGAACATGAGCAGGCGATGAAAGCCCGGATGCTTGAGCAGCATGCCAAACAACCGCGCCGACTCCTTGATGGCTCCGCCCACCGTCAGCTTGCGCACCGGCGCGTCTCTGTCCTCGCCCGGAGCCTCGCGTTCACGCAGCAGCAGCAGCACCGGCAGCATGAAGATCTCGATGCCGGCGCTCACCGCAAAGAGCACGTGCTGGATGCTGTGGTCGCCCACCCAGGTGTGAATCGTCGGGCCGCCACCGCCCATCTGCTTGATGCCGTCAAAGATGAAGTACCCGGCCATGAAGCCCAGATTCAACAGCGAATAGAAAACGGAGAAGGCCACGCTGCGCTGCTCCGGCGTGCTGAATTTCCGCGTCGCCGCCACCAGCACCGGCGTGCACAGCGCCTCGCCCACCGCCACAGGGATGAGGCCCACCGTGAGGGCGAGCCACGGCTGCGATACCGAGATCATGACAAGGCGCGCCAGCACCGCCAGTGTGACGCCGATGGTCAGCGTGCGCCGCAGCCCGATGGCATCCGTGATGGAGCCCGCCAGCAGCGTGCAGCCAGACATCATCAGCCCCAGCAGCAGGTAGCCATGCTGAGCCTCCGCATCGCTCATGCCGCAGTCCTTCATGAGGTAGGACACCATCACCACCATCATGATCTTGTAGCCCGTCACGCTGAGCAGCTTCAGCGCAAACGTCACCCACAGCCCGGGAGGCGCGTCCTTGAGATTGGCGATGGCATACAGCCCGATGCCAAACGTCGCTCCGCCGATGACACAGCCTGCCACAGCTCCCAGCGCCAGCTTCGTCATCGCCATCCATCCCACCGCCCAGCAAAACAGCGCGAGCACTCCGCCCCGGAGGATGGTCTGCTTTAACGTAGAAGGTGCAGTCAGAGTATCAGGCATGCGGTGAGGGAGAGAGCCTTTCTGCCACCGGGTCAAGTTCCATGGTCTTGGAAATGACGTCGCAGTCTCTGTGCCAGATCGGTTCTCAAAACGCCTGTCGCACTGCCCGGCGGTGGAGCGGCCTCATCCTTCGCCAGGATCTCAAGCCCACCCCTAACGCTCAAACACATTCCTCACCTCCCGCCACGTCTTCCGCACCTCACCCTCCGGATCAGGCGCCAGATAATCAAACACGCTCGGCCCCTTCATCCCCACAAACACATTGTCCTCCACGCGGAGGTCACGCGGCAGCAGCGGGTACTCCTTGCGCGGATACGCCCCCACCGCGATCCGCGCATCGCAGTGCTCAAAGCGGTTGTGCGAGATGAGGATGTTCTTCGCGCGGCCATACCCGGCCACATCCCCGTTGTCGCCGATGTTCTCCGCGCTCGCGGAGAGAAAAGCCAGCGTCCAGAAATAGTAATCCTTTGGCGCCTTCAGATTTCGAAACGTGTTGCCCGAGATCACATGGTCCGCGCCTTCCGCCGTGATGCCGCCCGTGTTCGCCTTCCCCTTTCCATCAAACACATTGCCCTCCACCCGCACGCGGTTCGCAGACCGCAGCGACAGCACCCCCTGGCAGCCGAAAAAGAAATTCCCGCGCACCAAAACATCCGAAGCCTTCAGCGAGATGATCTCATTTTCACCATCGCAGTTTTCAAACGTGTTTCCCTCGATGAGCGATCCCGCACCCTTCGCGCTCTCGCCGCTCCAGCCGATCTGCAATATCTCGTAGCCGTTTTGCTCGTCGATCTTCGGCCGGTCCGTGAAGCGATTGTTCAGCACATGCAGCCGCTGCAGCCCCGTCTTCGGCAGCTCCGCCGCGCCAATCATCTGGCCGATGTGCTTCAGCCCCGCAAAGCGGCAGCCCGCCACCGTGTTGTCGCTCCCGCGCAAGCTCATCAGCCACAGTTTCTGTCGCGGCCAGTCCGCCGCTTCCGTCGATCCACAGTGGTCAAACGTCAGCCCCGTGAAAATGCAATGGTCCGCAGGCTTC
This sequence comes from Verrucomicrobiota bacterium, assembly GCA_026397715.1. Taxonomy (GTDB): domain Bacteria; phylum Verrucomicrobiota; class Verrucomicrobiia; order Verrucomicrobiales; family Verrucomicrobiaceae; genus Prosthecobacter. The sequence goes on along the minus strand of JAPLUN010000423.1, from coordinate 3,077 downwards.
GCCTCGCCATCGCCCGCACGCAATATCACCGCACCCTCCCGCGCCGGATTCACCCCGCGAAACGTCAGCCCCTGCACCACCAAGTGCGAGCCATGAAAAATCACCTCGCTCTTTCCCGTGAACACCGCGCCACCACTCTTCTCCGGCCGGATGAGAATCGGTGCCTCCTCCGTGCCCGCGCCATTGAAAGTGAAGCGCGCATCCTTCCACTCCTCACCCACCAGCACCAGTTGATCTCCCGGCTTCAGCTTTCCCGCCAGCGCCCGCACCTCCGCCGCAGACGCCACCCGATGCACGGCTCCACCGAACAATCCGCATCCCTCCACACCTTTCTCCTCCATCTTCAGCAGTCGCCCGTCCACCGGCCTCTGCAAATACTCCGCGCCACACAGCATCGTCCTGATAGCACACACCATTACAGCCACCCACATCAAAGGGGCACCCAAATAAAAGCGGACGTTGCGTGCGTTCATCGCAGTTAGATTTTTATCAGTCATGGGCAGGAGTGAAAAGTATGCCGTGCATGCCGCCAAACTTTCAGAGATCTTCCTTCCCACCTCCACCTGCTCACCACCGCTTCACACTCCAGCAGTGAGTCCCGGGCATTTGACAATTCCATCCCGCTCAACCAGAGCTCCGCTTCCTTCACGAGGCCATTCTCCCGCAAGCTGAAGCAAAACTCAGCCTGGCAGATGCGTTCACATCCTCCCAACCCCATGCCGCAGCTCCGATTCATCTCCGCCTTCTTCGTTCTCGCCTTGAGCCATGCCGGTGCGGCACCGGATTTCACCTCCAAGGTCAGGCCCTTGCTGGATGAGCACTGCATCGACTGCCACGGCGTGGACACTCAAAAAAGCGGCCTGCGTCTCGACACCCTTTCCACCGATTTCCACGATGCCGCCGCTGCGAAAAAATGGACCCAGGTGTTCGACAAAATCGTCTCCGGCGAGATGCCGCCCAAAAAGCGCGAACGCCCGCCGCAGGGAGAAATCACCACCGCCACCACCTTTCTTCGCGAGCAGCTTCACGCCGCATCCCTGGACCACCAGCAGAAACAAGGCCGCGTCATGGTGCGCCGCCTCAATGGCACTGAGTTCGAAAACACCCTGCGCGATCTCCTTGGCACCAATGTCGCGCTCAAAGAACTCCTGCCCGAAGACAGCACCACCGCCGGCTTTGACAATGTCAGCACCGGCTTGGATCTCTCCGCCACGCATTTCCTGCGCTATCAAGAAGCGGCAGCCAAGGCCGTGCAGTCCGTCATCCCCATCAATCCGCCCATCCCCTTCAGCGACCGCCGCACGGCGGAGATTATTGTTAAAAAGGGCTCAAACTTCCAGCAGACCCTCACACGCAGCGCACGCATGCAGGACGGCGCGCTGATCTTTTACTGCAAGCTGCCGCGCTACGGCCTGTGCGCCACCACGGCGGTGAAAGCGGCAGGGCGCTACCGCGTCACGATGTCCGCCTGTGCCGTCGGCGCAGAGGCCAAGCCCCTGCCCGTGGGCTTCATGGTGGTGAATCAAAGCGGCCGCGAAGGCCCCGTGCTGCGCGAGGTGCGCGAGATCCCCCATGGCAAACCACGCGTCATCGAATACGAGGTGGACCTCGGCCGCGATCAAGCCTTCGTCGTCAATCTCCTCACCACCTGGGACATCCGCATCTTCAAAAAGCCCATCGAGGAATACACCGGCCCCGGCCTCATGGTGGAGTGGATGCAGATCGACGGCCCGCTGGATGCCTTCCCGCCTCCCGCCTACAAGGCCCTCTATGGCGAGGTCCCGCTCAAGGCGCGCTCCGTCGTCAAAGCCGAACTCGCCGGCACACGCGTGCCCGTCATCAATGACAAGCGCACCGAGTCCCAGTGGCTCGCCGATCCTCTCATTCCCGCCTCGACGAATCCGCAGGCCGATGCCGAGCGCATCATCCGCGCCTTCCTGCCGCGTGCCTTTCGCCGCCCCGTCAGCGCGGAGGTGCAGCAGCATTACGTGGGCAAGGTGCTGCAGCGCCTTGAGCAAAAGTACAGCTTCAATGATGCGCTGATGTACGGCTTCAAGCTCATCCTCTCCTCGCCGGATTTCCTCTTCCTCATGGACTCAGAAAATGCCCAGGCCACCGCGCAGGGCGATCTCGTCTCCACCAAACTGGATGACTTCTCCCTCGCCGAGCGTCTCTCCTACTTCCTCTGGTCCTCCGCTCCGGATGATGAACTCATCGCGCTGGCCACCAAGAACACGCTGCACCAGCCGCAGGTTCTGCGCGCACAGGTGGAGCGCATGTTGAATGCACCGCGCGCGAGCCGCTTCACCGCCAACTTCACCGGGCAGTGGCTCGACTTGCGCAAGATCGACTTCACCATCCCCGACCCGCAGCTCTACAGCGACTTTGATTACCTCCTGCTCGATGCCATGCCGCGCGAGACTCAGCTCTTCTTTGAAGAAGTTCTGCGCCATGATCTCTCCCTGCTCAACTTCATCGACTCTGACTGGTCCATGCTCAATGAGCGCCTCGCCAAACTGTATGGCATCCCAGGCGTGCAGGGCGCGGACTTCCGCAAAGTGAAGCTCCCACCCGAATCCCATCGCGGCGGCGTGATGACGCAGGGCAGCGTTTTAAAAGTCACTGCAGATGGCACACGCACCTCCCCCGTCCTGCGCGGCACCTGGATTTTGAATCGCATCCTCGGCAAGCCGCCCGCACCACCACCGCCGGATGTGCCGCCCATTGAGCCAGACATTCGCGGCGCCACCACCATCCGCCAGCAGCTTGACAAGCACCGCAACACACCCGCCTGCGCCAGCTGCCACAATCACATCGACCCACCCGGCTTCGCTCTCGAAAACTTCGACCCCATCGGCAACTACCGCGAGTTCTACCGTGGCACCGAGCGTACCAAGGCCTACCCCATGCCCATCTTTCCCACCAGCGGCCGCGCCATCTTTCGCGGGGCCGATGTGGAGCAGGGCGGCACCACTCCTGAAGGCAAAGCTTTCAAAGACATCTCCGATTACAAGAAGCTGCTGCTGGAAGACAAAGACCAGCTCGCCCGCAGCCTCACGCAAAAGCTCATCATCTCC
>JAPLUN010000373.1 GCA_026397715.1 Verrucomicrobiota bacterium | reverse complement strand
CCCGGCAGGGATCGAACCTGCGACCAGCCGATTAGAAATCGGCTGCTCTATCCACTGAGCTACGGGTGCCTCGCTTGACCGGCGCGATCATAAGTCTATCTGCGGCTTGAGCAAGGGCGCGCTTCACTCGGGATGCAAGCCGAACATCTGCAACACCACGCGGAGCATGTCGCCGAGCTTGTTGTCGTAGGGGCGTTCGGGGTGGAGAATGGCCCAGCCACGCTGCCTGCCGATGGCTGCGAGGCTGCGGGAGGGGTGGACGAGCACGCCGTAGCCGGCGTATTCGAGCAGGGGCAGGTCGGCGGCGCTGTCGGAGTAGCTCCAGCTGTGGGCGCGCTCTTGGTCGGTGAGTTCGGTCAGGCCGGGCACGACCTCCTCCATGGCGGCGATCTTGGCCGCGTGCTTGTTGTTGCCAGTCACGAGCCGGGGCATGCCGGGAAATTTGGCACCGACCTCAAACCGCGTGGCGATGCAGTGGTCAAACCCGAGCGCGTGGGCGATCTCATGCGCGTAGAAGTCTGGGCTGGCGGTGTTCAGCACGAGCACGCGGTGCTGGTGCTTGTGGCGGAGGATCTCGGCGCGCAGGGAAGGGTAGGCCCATTTTGGCACGCAGATTTCGGCGAACTCCCGTGCGTACCTGGCCAGGCGCTCGCGAGGCATGCCGCGCAGGTAGCTCAAAAAGGCGCGCTTGGCCGTGGCGGTGCTGGCCAGGCCGCAGGCGCGAGCCAGTGCCACGGGTACGAACAATCCGTGAAGCAGCACGCGCCAGGGCTCGCGGTGCAGCACGAAATTGCAGAAGAGCGCCTGCGTGTCGAACGGCAGCAGCGTGTGATCGAGATCAAAGAAAGCGTAGGAGCGTGCAGGCATGACGCGGAGGGGGAGGCGGTGCAGAGCCTAGCGCCGCGTTTCCATCTGGCAAAACATTCCCAGCCTTGACGGATGCAGCGGCGGACGGCAGTGTACGCACCCTTTTTCCCCCAAGACCCTCATGGCCCAAGAAACCACCCTCATCCTGCTCAAACCTGACTGCGTCGAACGCGGCATCAATGGCGAAGTCCTCAAGCGTCTCGAAGACGAAGGCTTCCGCATCCGTGGCTGCAAGATGATCCAGCTCACCGATGAACTGCTCAAGGAGCACTATTCACACATTGCGGACAAGCCTTTCTTCCCGGACGTGGCCAGCTTCATGAAGAGCAAACCAGTCATTGCCGTGGCCATCAGCGGGGAGAACATCATCTCCCACGTGCGTGATCTCCTGGGCCCGACGGATTCCAAGATCGCGCCGAAGGGCACCATCCGTGGTGACTTTGGCTCGGACAAGATGACGAACGTCGTCCACGCCTCCGACTCCCCTGAAGCCGCCGCAGTCGAGCTGAAGCGCTTTTTCAAGGACGGCGAGATTTTCAGCTATTGAGGCATTCTGCTTTGCCGCTACACTGCGCGGCGCAGGCATTCCCCCACGCCGCTGTGGTGAAATGGTAAACACAGCAGACTTAAAATCTGCTGGGAGGTAACTCCCTTGCCGGTTCGAGTCCGGCCAGCGGCACTCTGTCTCTTTGAGGGTGAGTTGGGGGATTCGCAGCCGGAAAGATTCGGTGCCCCATCCTTCGCTCTTCGAGCTACGGAGGGCATTTTTCGCCTCCTTGGGTCGGTAAAAATGGCGGAGAGGGTGGGATTCGAACCCACGGTGGGGATAAACCCACGCCAGTTTTCAAGACTGGAGCCATAAACCACTCGACCACCTCTCCTGGTGCTGCGTTGCGGAACGGGGACAGTAGGCAATGCGAGGCAATCTGCCAAGAGGAAGTTTGCATGAGCTGCAAGTCAGGATTGATCCCCGACGAGGGGGCATCCATGGTCATTGCGCATGATCCACAAGACCGCACTGATTGATTCGAGCGCCCAAATCGACCCCGCTGCCGAGATCGGCCCGTATGTGGTGATCGAAGGTGCGAGTGTGGTGGGGGCTGGATGCCGGATCGAGGCGCATGCCCAGCTGGTGGGACATGTAATCGTGGGGGAGGGGACGAGGATCGGGCGCGGGGCGGTGATCGGCGGGGAGCCCCAGGATCTGGGCTTTGATCCCGCCACCCAGAGCAGCGTGATTTTGGGCAAAAAGAATGTGATTCGCGAGCACGTGACGATCCACCGAGGCAGCAAGCCGGGGACGGCGACGCGGATCGGTGATGGCAATTATCTGATGGTGGGCAGCCACCTAGCGCATGATGTGGTGCTGGGGGACCGGAACATTCTGGCGAACGCGGTCCTGCTGGGCGGGCACATTCATGTGGGGAACAACACCTTCATCGGCGGCGGGGCGGTGTTTCACCAGTTCCTGAGAATCGGAGATTTTTGCGTGATCCAGGGGAACGGCAGCTTCAGCAAAGACATCCCCCACTACTGTGCGGCACAGCGCATCAACCGCATCACCGGGCTGAATGTGATCGGTTTGCGGCGGCAGGGGTTCACCACGGAGGAGCGCGGAGCCATTAAAGACCTGTTTCAGCAGCTTTTTTGCGGGGGATTGAACCTGACGCAGGCAGTGGAGCAGGCGCTGACCCAAGAGTGGCCTGACAAAGCGCGGCGACTTCTGGAGTTTGTCCAAGCACCGAGTAAAAAGGGTGTATGTCCCGTGCGTCCCGGACGGGAGGACGACTGAAGCGAAAAAAGTCCGGCTTTTTCTTGTCACCGTGATCCCGGTAGCCTATTTAGGTCGCTCTCATTGCCTGTTCGTGTAGGGCGATGTCCTCTCGTGTTATGATTTTTTCAAAATTTTGCGTGACGGTCCTCGTTTGCGCCTTGGCCATGGCCGGGGCGGCGAACGGGCAATCCCTTCTCGACAGTCTCACGAGCGATCTGAATATTCGGGGTCTAACCACTACGATGGATCCTGAAACGGGTGTCGCAACGGTGACGGGGGATGTGCATATTCATTACGGGGATGTCGAAATGCGCTGCGGCAGTGCACAGTATAATCAATCTACCGGGGAGGTCGTTGCCAAGGACGGAGTGACGATCTGGCGGGATGGTATGCTTTACCATGGGGATTCGATCACCTACAACTCGATCACGGGTGAGATGTCAGGCCGCAATGTGATCACGGGCATTGGTGCAGGTACGCAGCAGAGCATCGCTGGAACAGGCATCACCGCTGGTGGTGGCCCCACGGGCGGCGGGTTTAGAAGGACATCGGGCATGTTTTTCTTCAAGGCGGAGGATTTCCACTCGGGGAGCAAGCTTGAAAACCGGATCGATGCCAAGGGGGTGACGTTCACATCGCATGATGTGCAGGACCCAAATTACCATTTTCGAATCAAAGAATTGACGGTTTATCCAGAGGACAAGGCCATCCTCAAGGATGTGAGAATGTATGCTGGGAAAACACCGTTTTTCTATCTGCCTCAGATCACCAAATCACTGGATGAGGACAGCAGCATTCGCATCGGCCCCGGCTATCAAAGCCGCTGGGGTGCGTTCCTGCTGACCCAGATGGCGGTTGTGCATGGCGACCATACCTTCGCGAAATACAAATTCGACCTGCGCAGCAAGCGTGGTGTGGGTGCCGGCGTGGACCTCTTTTCAATACGGAACAGTGCCAACCGGCAGAATTTTGGCACCCTGAAGTTGTATGGTGTCCGTGACACCGACCCCACCACGAACGCCACCAGTGCCATTCGTTATCCGGTGCCTCAGAACAGGTATCGCGTCAATTTCCAGCACCGCATCTACCTTCCCGGCCCGGATGTAAGCACTTGGTATCTTGATTTCGACATCAACAAGATCAGCGACATTCACTTCTACGAAGATTTCTTCTTTAACGATTACCGCACCAATCGCGAGCCTGACAATCAGATCTCACTCATTCACACGAATGAGGCCTATGTCGCCACCTTGATGGCGAAGTTCAAGCTGAACAATTTCTATCGGACGACAACACGTCTGCCTGAGCTTTCTGTCGATTTCACCCGGAGGCCTCTGTGGAATTCCGGGGTGTTTCACCAAGGCACTATCACCGCTGGCATCATTGGTGAAATGGTTGGAGCGCAGGAGAGAGCGGAGTTGATCCGCCTGCAGGCACTTGGAGCTTTGGGGCTGCCGAGCGTGATGGGGGATCCACTTGGAACCGCTCCTGCATCCTACCTCGGCCTCGTTGGAGCGCCACGAACTGCTGCGCTGACGCCTGTTGATATCACTCAGGGATTGGGAGCTATTTCCAGCAGACTTGCACAACCTGGATATGCACGTTTTCACACGTACCATGAGCTGCTGTATCCGAAGACCTACATGGGCTGGCTGAATGTGACGCCCAGGATCGGTGCCGGTATGACGAGCTACAATGGCATTGTGGGCAGCACCACGGGGCTGAAGAATTATGTCCGTGGCATCTTCAGCTTTGGGTTGGACGTGTCCTTCAAGCTTTCCAAAAACTGGAGCGATGTGCAGGTTCCATCCTTGGGAATCAATGGAATACGTCATGTGTTCCAGCCGTATCTTAATTACTCTTATCTGGATGCCCAACAGAATGCGGGGGTTCCTGCGATTGACCGGCTTTCCACCACCACCAGGCCACGCTCCATTGATGTTCCGTTGTTTACGGCGGTGGACAGTCTTCGCTCTTGGAATGTGGCGCGTGTCGGATTCCGCAATCTTTTTCAAACGAAACGCGACTACATGTCGAGCAATGGTTACGGCAGCTTTTGGGAGACGCCCGATGGTGGCGACACTCAGACTTACACTTGGGCGGGGATGAACACCTATGTGAACGTTTTTGGACAGGACCCGGAATATGGCCGCAGTCTCTCCAATGTTTACAATGAGCTTTTCTGGTCCCCGGTGCCTTGGGCCACGGTGAAGTCAGATCTGCAATTGCCAATCACCAGCGGTGTTGGTGCCTTTACTGAGGCCAACAACAGTGTGAGCTGGATGTTGAGCAAAAACACCTCCATCGAGCTGGGGCATCAGTACATTTACGACCATCCCTTCTTCCGTGACAGCAGCCTGGTTTACACACGCTTTTATGCGCGGTTGAACGAAAACTACGGCTTTAACACTTACCACATTTACGAAGCGACGAACGGCATTCTCCAGTTCCAGAGCTACAGCTTTTCGAAGGACCTGAGCAGCTGGATTGCCTCCTTTGGGCTGATGTCGCGTAACAATGGCAATGGCATCTCTGATTTTGGCCTCCTGCTTTCCTTCACGCTTAAGGACTTCCCCAAATTCAATTTCGATCTGGACATGGACCCCAATCCTGGCGGTCGCGGTGGCAAGCAATAGTACTGCCTGCTGTTTGAGATTGGAGCCTGGAAAACATCCGGGCTTGAAAGTGCCCTGTTAGCAGCGTGCTGAAGAGTCGGAGAAAGCTCTTTCATCCGAACGGCGGATGGACCTATGCAGGATGAATTGGGTGTCTAAATCCCAAATACTTATACTATGGTCCGTTGAAAGCAGGTCTGCCGATGGAGGAGAGTATGCTTGAAAATCTGCGGGAGCGCTGGACGTGGCTTGAGCGTGAGGGATCGGGACGATCTCTCTCCTTCAGAACGCTGACGCGTTCGCAGAGCATCCCTCTCGATGGCTTCACACGCGGCTTGGACTCTTTTTGCTTTTGCGCGTGGTATTCACTGAAGTTTCGGTCAGTGAAATAAAGCAAAATCCATCCTCCCTTTGAGGAGGGAAGATGGATGGATAGTGGCACAAACTGTCAGAGACTCACATCCCACCGCCGCTTCGGGCGAGGAAATTGAGAGCCAAGGTGGCAACAGCGAGAATAAAAACTAACCAGGCAAGAGGCATGAGATGAGAGAGTGAGATTGAGATTAAGGAGATCCGTCAATTCTTCAAGGAATCGGCAGCAGTTCGGCTTTGAACTTCTCGTTGGACCAAGTGCCAGTCGTCAAGGAGTGAGTTTCCCAAGCCTGCTTGTTGTCAGAAGGGACCATGATGGGGGATTCGCCAACGGGATCAGATTTGATAGCATCTGCTCCAAACATCTGAACCACCATCAAAACGGCGGAAAGAACAAATCATAACACCGAGAGCGGGACCAAGCCAGCCTCTGTATCTTTCTCTTCATAGAACTGTTCCGCATCAGCGGCAGCGCTGCGCTTGACGGGCGCGCTGGGAGGAGCGGAGATGGACGGGCGCTGCATAGCCTGTGTGGGCTGCAGCTTGACGGTCGCTTTCGGGAGTGGGCTGGCTGCGCCGACTCCGCCACCCACCATGGGGCCAGTGCCTGCTCCAGGTGCTGAAGGTGGGCGAGGGCCTGCGGTTGGCTTTTGAAGTGGAACGGTCGGTGCGCCGGTTTCAGTGCGCGGAGGTGGCGCTGCTGGATTTTGGGCGAGCGGGCGGGTGGCAGCAGGCAGACCTGCCATGGGCGGTGCGGAAGGACGAGGGGCGGATGGTGCCGCTGGTGCGACAGGCGCTCCTGGCGGCTTGGGTGCCGTAGGCGGAGCCAGCGGACGAGCCATCGGAGGGGGCATGGCGCCAGAAGGGGCAGGTGCGGCCGGTGGTGGTGACGAGGCCACTGGAATGGCTGAAGTGGTCTTACGGGACGGCGGCGACATCGGCGGCGCAGGCAGCTTCACCGGGGAGGTGCTGGACTTGGGCGCAGGCGGAGGCAGCGGCGCGGAAGGCAGCTGAATCGGAGCCGTAGATTTTTTCGACATCATGGGAACCACGGATGTCGTGTTGAAAGAGGCTGGAATTCCGCCTGTAGCAGGGGAAACAGGCGAGGTGGACTCACGAGGCTGGGTGACACCTGCACCCGGGCGACCACGCAGTGTGATGCGCACCGTTTCTTTTTTCAGCGGGACAGCGGCCGTTTTGGGCGTCGAGCTTGACGGTGGTGTTGGGGGCGTGTTTTCGGATTCGCTCATGGTTCAGGGACGGAAAATAGATGATTCGGAGAATTCTATGTATTTAGCGAATTTCGCCCCCTTGCGTCAATCCCTTTCTCCTGTTGCCTTGCAATTGTCGGACCATTGATCGTTAGTTGTTCGTCTGGTGGTCGGCAACCGCGTCCTCCCAGGCCTTTCTAGCATGAAAATTCTTGTCACAGGCGGAGCTGGTTTCATCGGCTCCCACACCGTTGAGCGCCTTATCAATGAGGGAGCTGGGGAAGTCACAATCATTGACAGCTTCAATGACTACTACAATCCCACGATCAAGCGTGAGAATCTGAGGTCATTCGGCTCGAAAGTGACGATTTGTGAGGGGGACATTTCTGATCCTAAGTTTGTCCATGAGGCCTTTGATGTGGGCCGTTTTGACGCAGTTATACATCTGGCGGCCCGTGCTGGCGTGCGTCCCTCCATTGAGCAGCCCGAGCTGTATATCGATACCAATATTAAAGGCACTTTTCACCTCCTCGAGGCCGCCCGCCGCACCGGAGTGAAGCACTTTGTTTTCGCCAGCAGTTCTTCGGTCTATGGGGTGAACAAAAAGGTGCCCTTTGCTGAAGCCGACCCCATTTTGCAAACCATCAGCCCCTATGCGATGACCAAGATGGCGGGCGAGCAGATGTGCTCCAACTACAGTCATCTTTACGGCATCAAGACCGTCGCCCTGCGCTTTTTTACGGTTTATGGCCCACGCCAGCGCCCTGACCTGGCCATTTCAAAATTCTCCCGACTGATCGAAGACGGCAAGCCGATCGATAAATTTGGCGATGGCAGCACTGCGCGCGACTACACTTTTGTCCACGACATCGTCGATGGCATTATTGGTGCGCTCAACTACCGCAGCGGTCCCATCTGCGACATCATCAACCTCGGCGGTTCCCAGACCGTCACACTCAATGACCTCATCGCCACGATTGAGCAGGCGATTGGTAAAAAGGCGGTCATCAACCAACTGCCAGAGCAGCCGGGGGATGTGCCGCTGACCTCTGCCGATGTAAGCAAGGCCAAGGCCTTGATTGGCTTCAAACCCACCACGACCATTGCCCAAGGGGTGCCTGCCTATGTGGAGTGGTTCCGAGACATGCGGGCGCGTGGGATTGCTGTTAGTTAAAAATGAGGTGCTGACACCGTGCCATCCTCGATTTCCTGGCGCTTTTTACGGACGATGCCGTCGGCGATGTCTGTCACCATCTCCTCAAGCAGCAGCCGGAGATGGCTGCCGGGGCGGTAATCGGCGGGGGCGATGTGCTTCACGCGGTCGGCGAGGCCGGTGAGCTGGTAGCACTTGCGGAAACTGCTGCGGCTGGCCTCGTCAGGATTGTAAACCGCCACCGCATGGCCGCCGTAGCGCTTCATCAGGGTGAAGCAGGGGACGTCCGTCGGGCCGTCTCCCACATAGATCATATGCTGGAAGGGGATGGGGCGGAGTTCATGGGCCATGTGATCGTTCACGTCCTCGTGAGGCTCCAGCATGCCCTTGTTGATGCGGAAGATGTACTGCGTCTTGGTGGTGTGGCTGATGACGCGTTTGGGGAAGGTGATGCGGCCGTTTTTATCCTCGCCGAATTCGCAGCCGAAGATACGCTTCACAAACGGTGCCAGCGCCGAGCCGTCCAGCAGGGCTTTCAGGCCGCTGGAGATGATGTAATGCTCGATCTTCACACCGAGCAGACGGTGCTGGTCGTTCAGTACCTTGTTCAGTTCGTCGAAAAGCTCCGGCACGCCTTTGAAAAAATTCAGTTTTGCGCCGAGTTTTTGCAATTCCTCGTTCGTTGGACGGTCCATGTCGAGGTAGTCCAGCATGCATTTCAGGTAGGCCAGTTCACCGTCGTAGCCCTCCTGATTTACGAGTTCACGGCTGCGCTTCCAGAACTGCTCCGGATTGATGCCGAAGTGTGGGAAGAGCGTCTCATCCTGCATATACGTCGGACTGAGCGTCTGATCGTAATCATAAATGATGCCGATGGTGGTCTGCTGGGATGCCATGAGGGACGGGGGAAGTTGACGGTGGTTTACAGTCTTTGACGATGGTTGACAGTGGTTTGGAAAACAACCGTCAACAACTGTAAACCGGCTTCCTTCAGACCAGCGCGGCCAAAGCGCCGGAGAGTGTCGGGTGGACAAAATCGTAGCCCATCTCGGTGGCAACGCGTGGAATCACTCGCTGTCCCCCCAGGAGCATTTCGTCCGCCATGCCGCGAAGCAGCAGTTTGAGGGCGAAAGCAGGCGCATGAAAGAAGGCGGGGCGATGCAGGGCTGCTGCGAGCTTTTGGGTGAACTCAGCATTCGTGACCGGCTCTGGCGCACAAAGATTCAGCGGGCCGTTCACGGTTTCGGTGGTGATCGCCTGAAGGAGAATCTGAACCGCATCATCGATGTGTATCCAGGACATCCACTGCCGCCCTGACCCCAGCCTGCCGCCGAGGCCGCAGGCAAACACCCGCCGCAGCAGTGGAAACGCTCCGCCATCGCGGCCCAGCACCATGCCCGTGCGCGAAGTGATGACGCGCATGCCGAGTGCTTCGGCCCGATGCGCCGCTGCTTCCCAGCCTGCGCAGACATCCGCCAGGAAGCCCTCGCCTTGCGGCGATGTTTCATCCACGGCATCTGCGCCGCTGTTGCCATAATATCCGGCCCCGGATGCGCACACCAGCACCCTGGGCCGGTTCTCTGCTTTCCAGGTGCCCAGATGCGCGACCAGGGACTCGGTGAAATCCACGCGGCTTTTCCAGATGCGATCACGTTTGTCCTGCGTCCAAAGGCCCATCAGTGATTCGCCCGAGAGATGTACCAGTGCATCCAGCTGCGTCTCAGGAAGCGCAAAAGGTGCCTGTTTTGGCTGAGTCAGGCCCGAACCCGGCCTGCGTGAATAAGCGATCACCTCATTACCTTGGTCGATTGTATATGCCGCGAGGTGCCTGCCGATGAAGCCCGTCGCTCCTGTGATGCCGATGCGCATGAGAATTATTGAGGAGGGATGGGAACCAGAACTTCGTTACGGCGCAGAAAACCTGGTGTCCACGGCGGGTCGTAGTAGGCGCTGAAGGGCGCTCCTGCCTCCTGAAGCTTGTTCTGCTGCATCCAGGCTTTCAGCTTCGCCAGAGCCTGCTGTTCCAGTTCCTTGGTTTGGGAGCCGCTGAAGCGATGCACGGCCACTCGACGCGCTTTCACGGTCTCCACGCTCACCTGGGCAGATGCAGGGGCGGGCGTATCTTTCCTGTGCTTTTCCGGCACCACGAAGGCCATTTTCCCATCCACCATGAAGACCGGTGTCGTCATGGAGATCTTCTCTTTGGCTGCATTTCCGCCGTCGATGTAGCGGAACAAACGCATGAAGCTGGAATTGTCCGCGTCACGAGAAGTGGTGGCGATTTTGAGCTCGGGATACTCACGAATCTCAAAGGTGCCGTCCGTGCGGATAATCTTGTACGGAGCCGTTTCATAACCCGCACGCGATGTGGCGCAGGCGGCGATGCCGATGGCGCTGACAACCAGACCGCTGATGAGGGCGAACAACTTTTTCATGGCCGAGATACGCGCGCCATGGATCAACGGGCTGACTTTTCCAAGATGAGGCAGCGAAACGAGCGACCCATTAACGCAGGATGCGTGAGTGAATTGAACTGGCGCATCGTGGCGGTGTCCGGCGGTCTGCCGTCGAGGCTTTGAATCCATTTTGTCGCCATGCGGCCCAGCAAGCGGCCCTGCAGGTCGTATTCGCGCCGGGAAAGTCCATGGCGCTCGGCTTCCTCAATCAGCCGCGTGAAATTGATATGCGTGGTCAGGTCGCATTCACCGAGGTCCGCCAGCACATGGCCATCTGTCTGGTGCTGCTTGTAGCGGCGGATGGTGCCATCGGCGCGGGAGTCGGCGTGGAATTCCTCCGCATCCAGGCCGTAGTCGGCGATGAAGATGGCTCCGTGAAATGCGGCCTGAGCCAGAGCGCGAATCCAGGCGAGCATGGCAAGATTGATTTCGAGGGTGTGGCCGGTCTCAAGATCGTGGGGCAGGTGTTTCACTTCTGCCTCGAGCTCCTCACAGGAGCGGCCGCCGGGAATGAAGCGGAAGGCCTCGGTGCCGTCGGTTTCGACGAATAATTCCTCCCAGCGTTCACCGTTCCAGCGGACGAGATGCACTGGAAAGGCGTCCGGCAGCTCGTTGCAGAGGAAAAAACCGTGTTTGGGGCCGGTTTTGAGGGCGGCGAGGCTTTCCACCCATCGCACGCGATTGCCGAGGCGCTTGAACTGAGCTTCACGATATTTCGGGTTTGGCTCCACGATGAGGTAGCGCAGTGGGCTGCCCTCCAGGGCGCTCAATACATCCTCTGCGAGCTGACCGTCGTGGGCACCCTGTTCAATGAGCGTGAAATCTTCGGGCTCTCCCAGCGCCTGCCATTCCTGCAAAGCGTACATGGCCAGCAGTTTCCCAAACAAGGGGCCAACGCTCACACTGGTGTAAAAATCACCCTGGCGGCCGATTTTGCGCGGGCCGGCTCCATAATAACCATGATCAGGATGATATAGCGCCAGATCCATGACCTGTGCAAAGGGCAGACGGCCGGAAGGAGAGGCAGCGAGCTTTTCTCGCAGTATCTGAGGAAGGGAAGACATTCGATGCACGGGAAAGAACTGGCGCGGATTGTGAAGGACGGGTAGTTTTACGACCCTACTTTCTTACCAAGCCATGTTCCGTGATGATCCCGATCCCCAGCCTGTACGCAACTGGCGTGGCGAAGCCGGCCTAAAACTGCCGTTCTACCGCCGTGGCTGGTTCAGTGCGCTCGTGGCTTTTGCCCTGCTCTGCGTTGTGTCAGCTTTTGGCGTTTACAGCGTGATCGTGGCGCCGCTGCGGCGGGATGCGGAGAAGTTTGACCTGGAGGAACTCAAGAAGCTAGAGTCCGCGAGCATCATTTTTGACCGCGATGGTGACGAAATGGCCCGCCTTTACGTGCTGAACCGCACGCCAGTACCGGTCACGGACGTGCCGCAGCATTTGATCGATGCCCTGGTGGCTCAGGAAGATTCGCGGTTCTTCAAGCACGACGGGGTGGACTACATCGGCCTCCTCCGCGCGGTGAAGGAAAACATTGTGGCCCGCGAAGTCACGCAGGGGGCGAGTACGATCACGCAGCAGCTTGCCCGGCAGACGTTCAAGCTCCTGGAGCGCAGCTACAAGCGCAAGATTTTGGAGGCATTCATCGCCCAGCGCATCGAAAAACATTTCTCGAAGGCGGAGATTCTGGAGCTTTACCTGAACCGCATCTTCTTCGGGGTGAATTTCTACGGGGTGCAGGCGGCGGCGCGCGGCTACTTTGGCAAGGATGTCAAAGAGCTGAGCATCGAAGAGGCGGCGACGATCGTCGGCCTGATCAAGAGCCCGAACAACATCCAGCCGATCAAGCACCCTCAGCGTGCCATGAAGGAGCGCAATTACGTGCTGGAGCGCATGTCCATTGAAGGAACGCTCACGAAGGATGAAGCCGCAAAGCTCAAGAAAAGGCCGCTGGTGACTGCGCCACAGAGTACGGACCCGCGACTGAGCTACGTCTTTGATGCCGTGCGGCGTGAGGTCGTGGATCTGGTGGGTGAGGAGCGGGCCTCCATCGGCGGCTTCCGCATCTACACCAGCATCGACCAGGATCTGCAAAAATCCACGGAGGAGGCGGTCAGCAAGCGCATGGCCGAACTGGAAAAGCGCCCGGGCTACGAGCACCAGACCTTTGGTGTATGCCGCAGCGTTCAGCAGCCCTGGACTCTACCCGGGTACCAAGGTGGATGATGCGCCGCTGGACAACCGCCGCGTGATGATCGGCGGCCTGACAGGGATTTTGGGTGAATGGGGTGCGGAAGTGGACAATCCGAAATGGACCCAGGCGCCGATGAGTTCGCGTGAGGCTCTTGTTCAGGGGCGTAACTCTGCGACCGTTCGTCTTGGCGAGCGTGTCGGGGTGCCGATGGTCAAACAGGTGGCGCAGAAGGCGGGCATCACCTCCGAAATGCGCGACTACCCCTCCACCTTCCTCGGGGCCAGTGAAGTGCGGCTGAGTGACATGTGCCTGGCCTATTCCAATTTCCCCACGCTGGGCAGTCGCCCGCAGAAGCTGAACCTCATCCAGCGCATCACGGACAACAACGACAAGGTGGTGTTTCAAATCTCCGAGGCTGCGCTGCGCAGCGTGCAGAGCATGGACCCCATCGCCGCGTATCAGACGCACACCTGCCTCGTGGACGCGTTGCATCGCGGCACCGGCAGTCCTGCGGTGAGTGATTACAAGCTCGGTGAGTTTGTGGCTGGTGGCAAAACCGGTACGCATTACGAATTCAAGGATCTCTGGTTTCTCGGTTACACCTCCGGGGTGACCTGCGGTGT
>JAPLUN010000400.1 GCA_026397715.1 Verrucomicrobiota bacterium | reverse complement strand
GCCAATTTGAAAACCAGCAGCGCGCCGTCAAGCGCCTGATTCTGGTGGTGCCGATCACCCTCGTCGCGATTTTCTTCCTGCTGTTCACGGCCTTTGATTCCGCGAAGCTCGCCACCCTGATCCTGCTCAATGTTCCCTTTGCTGCAGTAGGGGGGATTCTCGTCCTGCCACTGGCGGGGCTGGCGATGTCTGTTTCAGCCCTGGTCGGCTTCATCGCCCTTTTTGGCGTGTCGGTACAGAACGGGGTTCTGTTGGTCGAGCGCATTCGTGAATTGCGCAAGGAAGGCATGCGCATGGCCGAGGCGGTTCGGGAGGGGGCCATCAGCCGTGTGCGACCGGTTGTGATGACCGCCGCCATGGCAGCCCTGGGCCTGCTGCCCGCTGCCTTGTCCCACGCCGTCGGTGCGGAAACGGCACGTCCCTTTGCCTGCGTCATCATCGGGGGCCTGATCACCGCCACCCTGCTCACGCTCTTCATTCTTCCAGTGCTTTATCCCCATTTTGATGCCGGAGAAGAAGGATTGCACAGCAAGTACGTGCTCATCGAGGGCCCGGATCACCAGCCGTTCTTATCTTTGCATGAGAAGAAAAAGCCGGATGAACCGGAAACGCCCGCAGACCCACCCGAAGGGCACGGATAGGCTGATTTTTCATGCTGGAAACTGCCCGGGCTGTGCGTTATTATCTTATATACACGCATGAAATCTCACCGCCATGACTCCAAGCCGCTCGTCCGGCTGGTGCATTTGTTGCTGCTGATTGGTTGGATGCTGTCCTCTCATGGGATCGCACCGGCCATCTGTCTGGCGGCGGCAATGATTGACGGCAATCACGCCGTGAAGGTCGGCGTGTCCAACAAAGGAGCCCTGACGGTGGTGCTTTCTCATGCAGGCAAATCCGCCGCTGAGCTGACGATTCATGAACATGACGCGCTCTGCAGAGTGCTGGTGGCTTTTGCCGAAGCGCCTGCATCCAATGCGGCGGATCACGTGCTGGCATTCAAGCAGGTCGATGACGCTTCACGTGCGCAGCGACTGATGACGTCCACGCAAGGCATTGCCAAAGCGGCGGTTCCTACGCATGTCTTGGCCGTGGCCCAATGCTGCCTCGCAAAACCTTTTGTGGCTGCTGCGGTCGGCCGCTTGCAGCGGAACTCTTGGTCGCAGGGTCTTGCCCTGAAGTCTGGCAGGACCGTCATGCGTTGTTGAGCAATGGATTGAATCTCCGGGTCCGCAAAAACGGACACAGCGGGCACATGCTGCGGATGAATCCGCCTTGCCCAAGACTCACCATCCATTCTCAATTTACGCGCATGAAACTTTCCTCTCTTCTTCTCAGTTTGCTTGTTTGTCTCCAGTTGCCCTCCAGGGGCGAAACGGAGCCCGTCACAGTCAATTCCCTCGTTCTCAAGGCTCTCGCCACACACCCGGAGCTTCGTTTTTACGAGGCCCAAATCGATGTCGCCCAAGGCGGAAAAACCAAGGCGGGGGAGATTAAAAACCCGGACATGATGGTCGGTGTCGGTAACTGGCATATACGCGATCTCTCCACGGGTGCAGTTGGCGATGGTCCCACCTGGGCGGTGCAGCTCACACAAACTTTCGAGTGGCCCGGGCGCCTCTCTCTGCGCAAGGCCATCGCGCAAAAAGACATTGAACTCGCCCAGCTCGGGGTCGTGCAGTTTCGCGCTGCGCTTGCCGGCCGGGTGCGCACCATTTCATGGAAACTGCTGGCCGCGCAGGAGCAAACCCGTGCCTCGGAGGAGGTGGCAAAACGCTTCCAATCCCTCGCGGAGGTGCTCCTGCAGCGTGATCCTGCCGGTGCCGCTCCGCGTCTGGAGGCCCGCATCATTCAGGCCAGCGCGCTCACCCTCGGTGCCGAAGCCACGCTGGCGCGCAACGAACTGGCCGCCGCACGATTTGAGCTGAACCAGCTTCTGGGTGAAAAAGCAGAGCATCCGCTGGAGCTGCGCATGGAAGATCTTGTGCTCAATCCACCACCGCCGCTCGAGTTCTTGCTGGCCGAGGCACGCCGCAAAAACTTCGCTCTGCGCGCCCGCTTCATTGATGTGGAGCAGCAGGGATACCATGTGGAGCTCGCCAAAAACGAGCGCTGGCCTTCCATCACCGTGCAGCCTTACATGCAGAAGCAGACGACGTTCACGCGGGAAACCCAGGTGGGCATCGGTGTTTCCATTCCGCTGCCATTGTGGAACCGCAACAAAGGGTCCATCGACGCCGCGAAAGCCAAGGAAGTGCAGGCTGAAGTCATGCTCACCGCCCAGATGCGCCAGCTCGAGCGTGATGTCGCTGCGCAGGCCAGTCATTACCGCATTCACACCGAGGAGCTTGCCAAGTGGCCGGCTGACACGCTGGACAGCTTTCGCAAAGCAGCAGCAGAAGCCGATGAGCACTATCGACTTGGCGCGCTGCCACTGGCGACTTACACAGAGCTGCAACGTCAGTACATCGCTTCCGTCAGAGCCGTGCTGACTTCGCAGCTGGGTGCTGTGGACGCACGTCTGCAGCTTGAGCAGCTCACGGGCAGCACGTTGGCGAAATAGGCCGCATCGCATTTGAACCTCATCCTTTGCGATCATGCTCAATTTCATTCTAGAATTCTCTGTCCGCCAGCGTGCCCTCGTGCTGCTGGGGGCTTTCGGCCTGCTCGGTGCAGGCTTGTATTCACTCCTCCATCTGCCCATCGATGCGGTGCCGGATCTCACCGGCCCGCAGGTGCAGGTGAACGTGGCCGTGCCAGCCCTGGCCCCTGAAGAGTCCGAACGCGCCGTCACACGTCCCATCGAAATGGCGCTCTCCGGCATGCCCGGCGTCCTTGATTCGCGTTCGATCACGAAGTTTGGCCTCAGCCAGGTCACGGTTCAATTTGAAGACGGTGCGGACATTTTTCGTGCGCGCCAGCTCGTCAACGAACGTCTGACCGCCGTGATGCGCGATCTGCCTCCGGGCAGTTCGCTGAGCCTTGCCCCCATCAGCACGGGTCTCGGGGAAATATTCTACTACACACTTCATTGGAAAAAGGGGGCCAAGGAGAAGCCTGCCGATGAAAAGGAAGGCCTCATGCGTCTGTGGGAGACACACGAATACATCGTGAAACCGCACCTGCGCGTCGTGCAGGGAGTGGCGGAAATCAACAGCAACGGCGGACATCAGCGTCAGGTCACGGTCGAGCCCATGCTCGATAAATTAAAAGCGGCGAACATGACCGTGGGCGAACTTGCCGCCATCATTCGCGGCAATGTCGAAAATGCCGGTGGCGGCGTCATCAATCGCGGTGACGAACAGCTCACCATTCGCAGTGTGGGCCGTGTCAGCACGGCGGAGGAAATCGCTCAGCTGCCGATCAAATTCGGTGCCGCCATCGAGCCGCTGCGGGTGAAGGACGTGGCCAAGGTGCAATGGGGCGCGGGCTTTCGCGGCGGTGCGGCCACCATGGATGGTGAGGAAGTCGTGCTCGGAACCGTGATGATGCTCATGGGACAGAACGCACGCGTCGTCTGCCATCGTGTGGCACCACGGCTGGAGGAACTGCGGGAAAAACTGCCTGCCGGCATGGATGTGACGGTCGTGTACGAACGCTCCGATCTCGTCGAGGCCACTGTTGGCACGGTGGAAAAAAATCTCCTCGAAGGTGCCGTGCTCGTCATCGTCGTCCTGCTAATCCTTCTCGGAAACTGGCGTGCGGCTTTGATCGTGGCGCTGGCCATTCCTCTGTCATTCCTCTTTGCCATCTGCGGCATGGTGCAGGGTGGATGGTCTGGCAATCTGATGAGTCTCGGCGCGGTCGATTTTGGTCTGATCATCGACGGCGCCGTGGTCATGGTAGAAAACATCATTCGCAGGATCGGGCTCAAGCAGCATCACCTCGGACGCATTCTCACCAAAGAAGAGCGTTCTCGCGAAGTGCTCGCCGGCAGCAAGCAGATGGCGAGCCCGATGTTTTTCGGAGTGCTCATCATCACCATCGTTTATCTGCCGATTCTGACGCTCACGGGCGTCGAAGGAAAAATGTTCCGCCCCATGGCGGTGACGGTGATTTTTGCGCTCGCCGGAGCCCTGCTGCTGGCGCTGACGCTCATGCCCGCGATGTGCTCGTTCTTCCTCGGTGGCAACGTCGCCGAAAAGGACAACTGGATCATCTCGGGTCTCAATCGCGTGTTCCAGCCCATGCTGCGTGCCGCCATCAAAATGCGCATGGCGGTGGTGCTTTTGGCCGTCGCTTTCTTTGCTTTTTGCGGCTGGCGCTTCAGCACACGGGGGGCCGAGTTCGTGCCCCAGCTGGACGAAGGCTCCATCGCCGGGATGATTTACCGCAAAGTCGGCATGAGCCTCAAGGAGTCGCTGCATGAGGACCTCGTGCTCGGCAAGATGGTGCGTGCAAAGTTTCCACAGGTTACCAGCTTTTTCACCCGCAGCGGCACGAGCGAAGTCGCCACCGACCCGATGCCGCCAAACGAAACGGATTTCTACGTCTTCTACACACCCGTCTCCGAGTGGCCCAAAGGCCCCGGCCTGCCGACCAGCAAGGCCGAGCTTTGCGCCGCCATCGAGACGGAGGCGATCAGCGAGCACGAAGACCAGAGCATCGAATTCGGCCAGCCGATCGAGACTCGCTTCAATGAAATGATGGAAGGTTCCAAGGCCGAGCTCACCGTGCGTATCTATGGCATCGATTTTGACATGCTCGAAAAGCTTGCCAGCCAGATTCGTGACATCATCAACAACACTTCGGGAGGATCTGCTGAGCTTGAAACAGACGGTCGCACCAGCACCGTCGTGATGCAGGTGAAGCGGGATGTTCTGACCAAGTACAATGTCCCCCTTGCCGAGCTCAATCATGCCGTCTCTGCCGGTCTCGGCGGGGAAGTGTCCGGCCAGGTCGTCGAAGGCAATCGCAAGCGTGACATCGTCGTGCGCCTGCCGGAGGAAGATCGTGCCAAGGAGGAGATCATGAAAAGCCTGCAGCTGCGTGTCGGTGACTTCGGCATGCTCTCGCTCGGAGACGCGGTGGACATCCACACGGAGAAAACCGTGGAGCCCATCCGCCACAGCCGCACGCAGCGCCGTGCCGCCATCCTCGTCGGTGTGAAGGACCGCGACATGGAAGGCTTCGTCAACGAAGCGAGTGCGCGCATCAAAAAAGAAGTGACCTTCCCCGAGGGCTACAGCTTCGAGTTTGGCGGCACCTTTGAAAATCTTCAGGAAGCCCGTGCGCGTCTGGTAATCGTGGTGCCCACCGCCTTGGCGCTCATTCTGATGCTCATCTTCTTCGCCTTCGGCAGCATTCGTCAGACCCTGCTCGTCGCCACGGGCATCCCGCTCGCGCTGACCGGCGGCATCATCGCTCTTGAACTGCGCGGCATGCCCTTCAGCATCACCGCTGCCGTTGGCTTCATCGCACTCAGCGGTGTCGCGGTGCTCAACGGACTCGTCCTGGTCAACTACTTCAACGAACTGCGTGAGGAAGGCATGAGCGTCCGTGATGCCGTGCTCACCGGTGTCTCCACGCGATTGCGCCCTGTCATGATGACCGCGCTCGTCGCTGCTCTCGGTTTCGTGCCCATGGCCCTCGCGCATGGGGCAGGGGCGGAAGTTCAGCGCCCGCTGGCCACCGTCGTCATCGGCGGCATCATCAGTTCCACGCTGCTCACGCTTCTGCTGCTGCCGATGCTCTATGACTGGATCGAGCGTAAACCCAAAGCGAGCTGATCAGATCAGCGCCGCGATCGGCACGCCGCGCTTCGCTCCGGTGCCGCCATAGATGCTGAAACTTCCGCCACTGCCGGCGGAGATAGTTTCCTGTGGCGGCACGCCCAGCAGCGCACCGATGGTGGCGTGGAAGTCGAGCACGGTGACGGGATTCTCAATCACATGCGTCCCCGTCTCATCCGTCTTGCCATAAGCCTGCCCCCCTTTGACGCCCCCGCCTGCGATGAACGATGAAAACGCGATGGGGTGGTGCCCTCGCCCGGTGCCGTCGATCTTGGGGCCGCGGCCAAATTCGGTGGTGAGCACCACCAGCGTGCTGTCCAGCAGGCCGCGTGTCTCCAGATCCTCCAGCAGTGTGCCCACCGCATTGTCCACACGGCTGGAGAGATATTCCACCTGGGCAAAGTTGTCCGTATGCGTGTCCCAGCCACCGAGTTCGATCTCCACAAACTTGGTGCCACTCTCGACGAGCCTGCGTGCCAGCAAAATGCCCTGGCCAAATTCATCATTGCCGTAGTCTTCCATCAGCTTGCTCTTTTCCTGCGTGATATCGAAGGCATCGAGATCCTTGCTGGTCATGAGTTTGATGGCGTCGGCATACACATCCACATGCGCCTTGACATCCGCCATGGGATAGCGTGCAAGGAAATCGCGATTGAAGTTCTCGGCGAGACCGTTGCGTTTGCGCAGATTGGTCATGGAGTCGCCGTTTTGCAGCTGGGTATGTTCCAGGCCCTTGCTGGCATCCAGCACCGGGACAGGCGCATACCGTGCATCCATGAACCCGCTGCCCGGATGCCCTGCAAGACCCGCGAGGCGAATGTAAGGCGGCAGTGTGGAATGCCCTTGCGTCACCTGCCGCGCCACCCACGCTCCGAGCGCAGGATGCCGCATCGTTGCGGACATCTCGTAACCCGTGAGCACCTTATACACGCCCGGCTCATGGGCACCCTGCGTGTGATGCAGGGAGCGGACCACGGCGATTTTTTTCCCATGTTCCGCCAGCTTCGGAAAGTAGCCGGAGATGAGCAGGTCATCCGCCTTGGTCTTGATGGTTTTCACCGGGCCTTGATGACCGGCAGGCGCATCGGGCTTCGTGTCGAAGGTGTCGATGTGGCTCATGCCGCCGCGCATGTTGAGATAAATGACATGGCTGGCAAACTTCGGCGTGCTCGTTTCCAAGGCTCTTGCAAGCCCCAGTGGCGGCACCAAACTGACGCCCAGGCAGGTGCGGGCCATGCGCGTGACAAATTGACGGCGGGAGACATCATCAAGGCGGTTCAAGGAGTGCTTCATAAAGTGAGGGGGTTATTTTTGAAACATGAATTCAGCGGTGGAGAGCAGCGTGCGGGCAAGTGCCTTGGCATTGCGTGCATCTCCCAGCGCCAGCTTGCAGGCATCGAGTTCGGCCTGCGTCGGTTCACGCGTCATCACGGCCAGGAAGGCGCCGCGCGCGACTTCGGTGATGTTGTTGAGCCCTCGCAGACTGTCGGACAAGGGACTGCCTGAACGCGCCACATGGTCGAAGAAATCGCTGTTCAGCATGAGCAGCGCCTGCGGCACGGTTGATGAACTCCATGCATCACCGATGAAGTCTCGGTTGCCCTGGCCGAACATGCGCAGGAAATGACCATCAGGCGTTGGCTGCGGCAGCTCCGAAGCTCGCTCCAGGCCTCCACCGGCAAACTCGCGGGCCATCTCCTTGCGTAGGCGTGCACGGCGTTCCTCCACCTTCATTTCGCGTTCTTCTTTGCCTGCGATTTTGCGGGCCACAGCAGTGACTTCGCTGGCTTTTTTAGCAGCGACCGCCGCTTCCAGTTCAGCGACACCGGGGGGATCAAAATTCAGTTTCAAATCCAGATCCTTCACCGCCAGAGCCATCATGGAGTCCCACACCTGTTCTGCGCTCAAACGACGCACCACCGGGCCAGGGAAGCGATACACCACCGAAGAGTCCTGCGGAGGCATTCCCGCTTCACGCTGATAGGCGCGGGTCAGGGTGAAGATGTGCAGGATCCGCCGCACATCGTATTTCGAATCGCGCACCACGTTGACGAGATACTGGGCCAGATCGGGATTGGCGCAGTCAGCGACTTCACGCACCTGATCCACCCTGCCTGCGAACGGCAGTCCGAACAACTTGGCCCACAGGCGGTTCGCCAGCGTGAGAGCGAAGCGAGTGTTGTTGGGCGCGGTGACCCACGCCGCCAGAGTTTCTGCGGGGCGTGCGCCTGTGGCTGGTGAATCGCCGTAAAGCACAGCTGCAGGAATCAGCTCGCCAGGCTTGCCATCAGCGTATTGGTAA
This sequence comes from Verrucomicrobiota bacterium, assembly GCA_026397715.1. Classification (GTDB taxonomy): domain Bacteria; phylum Verrucomicrobiota; class Verrucomicrobiia; order Verrucomicrobiales; family Verrucomicrobiaceae; genus Prosthecobacter. The sequence goes on along the minus strand of JAPLUN010000400.1, from coordinate 120 downwards.
TCGTCCGGCAGCTTTGCAGGATGGCCCTCCCCATTCACCACGCCTGCACCCCCTGCCGCACGCTGGAGCGCCAGCAGGGCATCTCTGATGCGCTGGTTTTTTTGCCGTCGTTCATAGTCC
>JAPLUN010000309.1 GCA_026397715.1 Verrucomicrobiota bacterium | reverse complement strand
TTCTCTATGAGGGCGGCATCCGCGTGCCGATGATCGCCCGCTGGCCCGGAAAAATCCCCGCCGGACAGGTGAGCGATCAAATGGCGATCACGATGGACCTCTTTGCCACGGTGCTTGAGGTGACGGGCGCGAAGATGCCGGACGAGCGCGTACTCGATGGTCGCAACATCATGCCGGTGCTCACCAGCGCTGCCAAATCACCGCACGAGCACCTCTTTGGACACTTCAACTCCAAGCTGGCCAACATCCGCGATGCACGCTGGAAACTGCACGTGCTTCCTGCGAACCAGTTGAAGCTGAAACCCGGCGCGGATGGCAAATGGCTTGATCCACGCGCGCCCGATGGCGTAACGATTCTTGCGCCTTACGAGCAGTACAACATCGACTCTTTTCCAGGTCTCAACACCGGCGATGCAGCGGCCAAGATGCAGCTCTTTGATCTGCAGAATGATCCCGGTGAGCAGCATGATGTGGCCGCCCAGCATCCCGATGAAGTGAAACGACTTATGGCCGCCTATGAGGCGATGAACAAGGACGTGCCTGTCATCGAAGAGGTGAAACGCACGACATATAAAAAGTAGCAGGCGGAGCATCTGACCGCATTGCGTTGAAAGAGCGTCGCTTGATCCGCGTCCTCACACTCTCGACCATGAAACTCGCCCTGACCCTTCTTTTTGTCCTGTCCCTGCATGCCTTCGCGGATCTCGCGGGCGGCAAGCCAAACATCATTCTCATCATGACGGATGACCAGGGCTACGCTCAACTCGCATGTCATGGGCATCCCTGGCTGAAAACACCGAACATCGACGCGCTGCACGCCCAGAGCCTGCGCTTCACGCGCTTCCTCGTTAGCCCCACGTGCTCGCCCACACGCAGCGCCATCATGACGGGCCGGCATGATCTCAAAAACGGCATCACGCACACCATTCTGGAGCGCGAGCGCATGACGCTGAATGCCACCATCCTGCCTCAGGTGCTCAAAACCGCTGGTTACACCTCCGGCATTTTCGGCAAATGGCACCTCGGTGATGAAGAAGCGTATCAGCCGAACAAGCGCGGCTTTGACGAGGCCTTCATCCACGGCGCCGGCGGCATCGGCCAGGCCTATCCCTGCTCCTGTGCGGATGCGCCGGACAACAAGTACATGGACCCCGTCATCCGTCACAACGGCAGCTTTGTGAAAACGCACGGCTTCTGCACGGACGTCTTCTTCACCGCCGCACTCGGCTGGATGAAGCAGCAGAAGGACGGCGACAAGCCGTTCTTCACTTACCTCACCACGAACGCGCCGCACGGCCCGTACATCGCGCCGGAGAAGAATGCGAAGCGTTTCACCGATCTCGGCTTCGGCAAAGATCAGGCTGGATTCTACGGCATGATCGAGAACATCGACGAGAACATGGGCCGGCTGGCAGAGAAGCTGAAGGAGTGGGATCTGTACAAAAACACCGTCGTCATCTTCATGTCTGACAACGGCACCACAGGCGGCGGCTCCGGCACCCCCGGCAAGGATCTCGCACCCGGCTATCCGTTCTTCAACGGTGATCAAGTCGGCCTGAAAGGCTCTACGGATGAAGGCGGCGTGCGCGTGCCGTTTTTCATCCGCTGGGATGGACATATCAATGCCGGGCATGACATCAGCACCGTCGCCGCGCACATCGACCTGCTGCCAACCTTTGCCGCGTTGGCTGGCACTGAACTGCCGAAGAACCAAGTGGAAGGCCGCAGCCTGCTGCCACTGATCGAAGGCAAGGCCGACAAGTGGGAAGACCGCTATCTCTTCACCCACGTGGCCCGCTGGCCCACGGGCACGGAACCAAACACGCAGGAATTTCTCAACTACGGAGTGCGCAACCAGCGCTTCCGCTACGTGGGTCCGCGTGGTGGTGCTGGGAATCCGAAGAAGAAGCAACAAGCCGCCGCAGCACCCACCAAGGGCGCTCTTTACGATCTCGAAGCCGATCCCTATCAGAAGACCGATGTCAGCGTCGACTATCCCGAAGTGGTGCAGAAAATGAGCGCCGCCTATGACAGCTACTGGAAGGAAGCACGCCCACTCATGGTGAATGAAACCGCACCCATGTCGCCGACGAAGCCCTACTGGGAAGTTTACGAGAAGCAACTCAAGTCCGGTGGCATCCCCGACTGGACGCCGCCTTCGCTTTAACTGTGCACGGTGCTGCCCTGCCGAGGCTGATACACACAGGCCGGATCTTCCGCGAAGGGATCTCCCGTCACGCCATAGGCGCGTGAGCGGGAACCACCGCAAACCGTGCGGAATTCGCAGCGGCCGCATTTGCCACCCAGCGCATCGTTGTCGCGCAGCGAGACGAAGAGTGGATGATGCCGGTAAATTTCCGCCGGATGCTCGTCGCGAACGTTGCCGCAGTCGAAGGGCAGGAAGCCGCTGGGAGACACCACGCCGGTGTGGGAGATGAACATCACCCCTCGGCCATCGCGAATTCCAAGCGGTGAGCGCATGCCGGGCCGCTGCCTGCCACCCGCGCCATGCTTCTGGATCAACACGCGGCGAAAGTGGTGCCCCTCCGTGGTTTTGATGGCAAAGGGGGCCTTGCCAACGAGCGAAGCCATGTCTTGAAACACGTGTTCGATGTCCAAGGGGTCCGGCAGATCCGCAATGCCGGCACGACCGGTGGGTACCAGCAGGAAGACGCTCCACATGGCCGGCTTCAGTTCAAACATCAGCTTCTTGAAGGCCTCATACTCACGCAGATTGCCGCGCGTGAGCGTGGTGTTGATCTGCACGCTCAGATCCGCCGCATGAGCGCGATGCACTGCTGCGATGGTGCGGTCATACGTTCCCTTCACACCGCGAAAGGCATCGTGCGTCTCGCGTGAGGCACCGTCCAGGCTCAGCGAAATGCGGTCCACGCCCGCCGCTTTGATCTCCGCAAAATCCGCATTCATCAGCCGCGCCGTCGCCGAAGGGCTCAGGCCCACGTGCAGCCCGGCAGCCGTCGCCTCTCGCACAAGGTCCAGAGCGTCTGTGCGCATCATCGGATCACCGCCGGTGAGAATGAGCATGGGCGGATTCAGCTCCGCGAGCTGACGGATCAGCCGGCTCGATTCCTCACGATTCAATTCATCGGGATGACGATGCGACTGCGCCTCGGCCCGGCAGTGCCGGCAAGCCAGCGCGCAGGCGCGGGTGATCTCCCAAAAGACAAGAAAGGGACGTTCATCAAAGCCATCGTAGGCCATCGAGGCCACCTTGGACCACTCGGGATTGCTCAGCGCTGTGTTCATGCGTGAGACTAACGGGAGGAGTGCGTGGCAATCCTTTCTGCACGTGGTGAATGTTGTGCTGATTTTGCGGGGGAGTTTGAACCCGCCGCAGCTTAATCCTCTTCATCCCGCTTCACGAAGCGCCTGCGGTGCCACAGCAGCCAGAACAGCGCCAGCAGCGCCCACGTCAGGGCAGCGTAGATGTGATGGGACACCGTCGTGGAAGGCACCCAGGCCGGCGTGGCGCGGGTGATGGCGGCCAAAACGCCAAGGAAGGTGAGGAAGCGCACCCATTTGCTCTTCACAAAAAAGCCGTCGAGATCGCCACTGTGGCCAAACAGCACTCGGCTGCCGACGATGAGCATCAGCATGCCGAAGCCGCCGATGTAGAGCAGGTGCTCCACGCTGATGTGCTGGGTGTAGAAGAATCCGGCAAGCGCCAGACCAAGCCAGCCGACGATCAGCGACCATAGCAATCCCGTGGTGAGCGATCCGCATTGTGACGTCTTCCAGCGCACCTCCAGGAGCAAATAACCCGCCGCCACGAGGGCCCGCAGCGCATAGCCCGCAATGATCTGACCGCAGGCTTCGAGAAAGAAGCTGCCGACGAGCAGGACCGCCGCCATGAGCGCGCGCATGAGCTTCGTGCGGCTCTGCGCCGCCGTTTTAGGATCGCCAAAATCTCCGCCGAGCATACGCGGAAACACAAATGCGCCGATGCCCAGCACCGGTGGCAGAAGCAGGCCCTGATAGAGCAGCAGATTGGCGAGGCGCAGGCGCTGCTGATCCAGCAGCGTCGCTGAAGACAGCAGCAACGACGCGCCTGTGACGCCACAGATCAGACCGGTGAGCGCAAGAAGCAGCTGCGGTGGCGGCGCCTCTTTGCGGAACTTCACCACGCGAACCACCAGACACAGCAGCAGCGAGCCAAGCAGCGCAATGAAGAACATATCTCCCCAGGCCATGTGCAGGGTGAGATGAGATATACCACAGGCCTGATGCAGCGCGAAAAGCCAGAACAGCTCCAGAGGCGTGAGCTTAGGGGCCGTGGCCATGCGTGGGCCAGCGGTGCCGAGAAAGCCGACAACAAACGCAGCCCCAAAGGCCTCGATCATGATGCGCGCGTGAACGAAGCTGGGGTAAAAGCCAAGCTGCTGCGCATAATACAACGGCCACAACGCCACGCCGATGATGCTCCACACCGCACCGCTGAAAAAGAACAGGCGATACGGCTCCGATGCGAGCCAGCGCAGGCCATCCCGGCGCGGGCCGGTGGCTTTGTGTTTCTTGTGTTTGCAGGCGGGGAACTGGCTCATGCGGCAGGCTGCTGATAACGTGAATAACGCGCGCGTTGTTCCGGAGTGAGATTGGCGGGATCAAAGCGAGGATCAGGCACCTGGTTGATGCGCGAGTAGATGACGTTGGCCATGTCGGCCGCGCAGTTCTTGATGTGCTCGGCACGCTCACCGGCAAAGAGATCGTCCACCGTGCTGCGGAAGAGTTGCAGCCAGTGGTCAAACTGCGCACGGCCCATGGCCGTCTGCGGGACGAGCTTTGCATGCGCGGCGATGGGATTGCCAGTGAAGCCGCCCGTGCGGAAGAGCACCGTCTCCCAGAAGGCGTACATCTTTGGCAGATGCGTGGTCCAGTTGGTTTGCGCCACGTCGTTGAAGATGAACCCCAGCACCTCGTCGGTGCACACGCGGTCGTAGAAGGTGTTCACCAGAGTTTCGATTTCGGTGCGTCCGGTGATGTCAGGCTTGGCTTCAAACATGCATTTACCATGCAACATTAACAGCGCCTGTCGCTTCTCTGTTTGTGCGGCCTTGTGCGCAGGAATTGGCGCGGAGGCACTGCGCACAATAAACGCGCACCTCTGCGCAGGATCGGCGCATTGATGCATCGGCGATGCAACTTATTAAATAGCCCAACCAAACCATGAAACTTATTCTCTCCTCCATCGTCACCATCACCGCGGTCATGACCCTGCTGGTCAATGCCGCCGCGCTCGCGGTCGAACCCGCTGCCGTGGCCACTGAAACAGCCTCCAACACCGTCTGCCCGATCAGTGGCAAGCCGGTCGATCCTGCCATCACCACCGACTATGAAGGCCGGAAATGGTCCTTTGCCAAAGAAGCCTGCAAAACCAAATGGCTGAAGGCCCGTGAAGACAGCCTGTATCAAAAACTGGGTGGCAAACCCGCCATGGAGGCTGCGGTGGACGCCTTCTATGTCAAAGTACTGGCCGATGACCGCGTGAAACACTTCTTTGATGACGTGAGCATGGACAAGCAGCGCCGGAAGCAGAAGGAATTCCTCAGCGCCGCCTTCGGTGGACCGCTGCCATGGACCGGCAAGGACATGCGCAAAGCCCACGAGGGCATGGGCCTCACCGAGGTTCATTTCAACGCCATCGCTGAAAACCTCGTGAACACTTTGAAGGATCTCAAGATCAGCCAGGAACTCATCGATCAGGTCGTGGCCGTCGCGCTCACGACCAAGGACGATGTGCTTGGCCGTTCGAAGAAGGCCAACTGAGAGCTGTCCATCTCTCATTGACCCAAATATACCGCCGTAGTGAGTGCCGGGAGTCGCTCGCTGCGGCGGTTTTGTTTGCAGAAAAAAGATGCTGAATCGCCCTTGTGGGAGCGTTTGATCTCCCGCCATGAGGTTATCTCTTTTTACCGCTGCTGTCTGTCTCGCCACCTCCCTTCACGCCGAAAAAGTCGGCCCTTGGGATCTGGATGCGCTCAAAAACAACGTGCCCGCCATGAAGTGGGTGCGGCAGGATCAGCCGATTCACTCGCTGACTTATGCAGGTGAAAAGTACCAGGGCCATGACACGGAGGTCTTTGCATTTTATGCCTCGCCGATCACATTGGGAGAGAAGGTGAAACCCGGCACCAAGTTCCCCGGCGTCGTGCTCATTCACGGCGGTGGCGGCACGGCCTTTGCCGACTGGGTGCATCTGTGGGCGAAACGCGGCTATGCAGCCATCGCGATGGATCTGAACGGCTCGCGACCACCTGAGCCCGAATTTGATCCCAAGACCGGCATGGCGATTGGCAACGGCCATCGCGGTGTGCGCACGCGCCTGCCGAATGCGGGTCCTCAGCACGGTCATCCCGAAAAATTCGACTGCGTCCTCACCCCTGACACAAGCGACGACTGGCCCTTCCACGCCGCCGCGAGCGTGATGCGCGCACACTCCCTGCTGCGCAGCTTCGAGGAAGTGGATGCGGAGCACACCGCTGTGACTGGCATCAGCTGGGGTGGCTACACAACCTGTCTCGTGGCTTCTTTGGATGATCGCTTCAAAGCCGCCGTGCCCGTCTATGGCTGCGGCTTCCTGCATGAAGGCGAGTCCGTGCAAAAGCCCAGCATCGACAAACTGGACCCCGAGCACCGAGCGCTGTGGGTGAAGGAATACGATCCCGGCAGCCTGCTGCCACGCTGCCGTGTGCCCATCCTCTTCGTGAACGGCACGAACGACGTCCACTACGTGCTCGACAGCTACATGAAGAGCTACAACGCCGTGCCCGGCGAGAAACACATCCGCATCCAGATCAAGATGCCGCACGGCCATCCACCCGGCTGGGCACCGCAGGAAATCGGCCTGTTCATCGACTCGAAATGCCGTGGCGGTGATGCTCTGCCCAATCCGGGCGCACCTGTCCTGTCCGGTGACCATGTGACCGTCTCCTGCGAGAGCAAAGTGCCGCTGAAGAAAGCCGAGATCGACTACACCACCGACACCGGCCTGCGCTCCAAACGCGAATGGAAGTCCGTCCCCGCCACGATCAAGGACGGAACTATCACCGCTCCCAAACCACCCGCCGAGGCGAACACATGGTTCATCACCGTCAGCGATGAACGCGATGCGATGGTGAGCACCGTCGTGGAGTTCGCAAAGTGACCGCCGTTGCTCTTCAAATCATGGCGACTCCCACAGCTCCCACTCCGGCACGTCTGATCTCCATCGACGCCCTGCGCGGCTTTGACATGCTCATGATCGCCGGTGCGGGAGCGGTGATTCATCAGCTCGATGGCAAAACCGGCTGGCCGTGGGTGGATGCTGTGGCGAAGCAGTTCACGCATCCCGCGTGGTTTGGCTTCACCTTCTATGACTGCATCTTTCCGCTCTTCCTCTTCCTAGCTGGTGTGTCGATTCCGTTTTCGCTGAGCAAGGCCATCGCGCAAGGCACACCGAAAACCACGCTGTATCGAAAGGCCTTCGTGCGCCTGCTAATCCTCATCGCCCTCGGCTTTCTGGATAAAAACGCGCCGATTCCGTTCTTCGATCCACGCCACATGCGCCTGGGCAGCGTGCTGGGGCGCATCGGCCTCGCGGGCTTTGTCAGCGTGGTGCTGTATTTGAATCTCAGCTCGATGAAACGGCTGGGTGTGGCGGTCGTCATCCTTCTGGCATATTACGCCGCGTTGTTTCTCATCCCGGTGCCCGGATTCGGTGCGGGCAATCTCACGTTTGAGGGCAACCTCGTCGGCTGGTTTGACCGCACGTATCTTCCGGGCCGCCTGCTGCAGGGGACGTATGACGAGCTGGGCCTGCTCACGCAATTTCCCGCCATGTGCCTGACGATGTTCGGCGTCTTGGCCGGTGAGATCCTCAAAGGCGGCACCAGCTCTCCCGCTGCGAAATTCCGCAGTCTCCTGCTCGCGGGCGTCATCTGCCTCGCACTCGGCCTGCTGTGGAGCCTGCACTTCCCCATCGCCAAGCGCCTGTGGACGAGCTCCTTCATTCTGGTGACCACCGGCATCTCCTTCACGCTGCTGGCGGCGTTTTACGGCGTCATCGACCTGCTGAATTTCAAACGTTGGGCCTTTCCGCTGGTTGTCGTCGGCATGAACAGCCTCACCATCTACATGGCCTATCACTTCATCGATTTCGGCCACACGTCCAAGCTGCTCTTCAGCGGACTCTATCAGCCGCTGGATCCGAAATGGCATAGCGTTCTGGAAAGCACCGGCGCTCTGCTGCTGGTGTGGCTCTTCCTCTACGCGCTCTACCGGCGGAAGATCTTCTTCAAGGCGTGATGGAATGGCGTGCCCTTTCGCAGCGTATGCACCTCATGTTCGCGAAACTCACGCTGCTCACCGCACTGCTGGCCTGCGTCATGACTCAGGCGATGGATTTTCCGCATGCGGTCGAAGTCGAAGGCCAGCCGCTGGCGGCCAACGCGCAGCGCATCATGCAGGCGCTGGATTATCTCGGCAGACCGCTCGCAGACGAACTGTGCACCCAATTGCAGACCGCCATCACGGCACGTGATGGCGCGGGCGTACAATCCGCGCTGGATTCAAAGGTGCTGTGCGTGGTGGACATCAGCCCGGAATCACGCGTGAAGGCGCAGCGCGGACCGGCCACCGCGCAGGTGCAGCAGGCAGGCTACACGCCCGTGCTGATCAAAGTGATCAACCATGCCACCAGCGTGGCGCGGCTGCAGATCAGCAGCCCTCAGGCAGGGCCCTCCTATGCAGGCGTGGCCAAGCTCACCATGGAGCGCGAGCGGCAGACGCAGCTGCGGGAAAATGAGAACACGCAGGGCACCGACCGTTTCCTGGAGATCAGCTTGTTTGATGCGCCGCCGATGACCGCAAACCTCAGCGGTCTGGAAGTCGAATACGCCATTGCACTTGTCTATTCGAGCGAGGCGGGCAAACGCGAGGCCACGCTCGTGTTCGACATCGGCCAGGGAACGCAGGATCTTGGATTTCGTGCGGAGGTGCCGGTCTTGTTTCAGGTATCACCGGCAGTGACGGTGAAGCTCGATATCCAGGACTTCGACGGCAGTGACACCACGGCACGCCTGACCTTCACCGATGCTCAAGGCCATGTCTTTCCGCCGCAGGCACGAAGGCTCGCGCCGGATTTCTTTTTCCAAAAACACCTGTATCGCCCCAGCGGCGCTACCGTGCTGCTGCCACCGGGCGAGTTTACCATGGAAGCATCACGCGGGCCGGAATACCGCACGGTGAAGACGCAGGTGACGATCCCGGCGGCGAAGGAGACCACTCTTCCCGTGAAGCTTGCGCGCTGGATCCATGTGGCGGACTTCGGGTATTACAGCGGCGATCATCACATCCACGCCGCAGGCTGCGCGCACTACACCTCGCCCTCCGAAGGCATGCGGCCGGAGCACATGTTTCAGCAGGTGAAGGGTGAGGGGCTGAACGTCGGCTGCGTGCTTTCATGGGGCTACTGCTTCGACTACCAGCGCCAGTTCTTCGGCCCGCAGGTCGATCAATTCAGCGAACCGCTGACGCAGATGAAATACGACATGGAAGTGAGCGGCTTCGGTTCCGCAGCGCTCGGTCACGTGTGCCTGCTCAATTTGCGCGAACTGGTGTATCCCGGCGCAGACGGCATCAAAGGCTGGCCCACCTGGACCCTGCCCGCGCTGCGCTGGACCAAGCAGCAAGGTGGCTTCACCGGCTACCCGCACTCTGGCAGTGGCATGCAGGTGAACTCCGCCACAGCGGCGAAGCGCATGCTCGATCTCTACGACGCCAGCAAGGATGCGCGGCTCACGGAAGCCGAAGCGCAGAGTGCGCTGCTGCCGGAGCCGTTTGATAAAATCGATGCCGACCACGATGAGGGACTCAACGAAGCCGAACTCACCAGCAGCCATGAGCGCGTGCTGGATCTGCTGCCAAACGTCGCAATTCCCGACGCGGGCGGCCACGAAATCTTCGTCACCACTGCGCATGGCGTGTGTGATTTCATCAGCGCGATGGACACAGCGCGCCTGCTGGAGTGGAACACCTGGTACCATCTCATGAACTGTGGCTTTCCGCTCAAGGCCGCCGGCGAAACCGATTTCCCCTGCATGAGCGGCACCCGCGTGGGCCAGGGCCGCACGTACGTGAAGCTCGGAAAGATCGACCGCATCGATTTCAAGAAGTGGTGCGAGGCGATGGCGCAGGGACGCAGTTATGTGAGCGATGGCTATGCGCACGCGCTCGACTTCACCGTCGCGGGGCAGCCCTCCGGCGGTGAGGTGCGCCTCACGCAGCCGGGGAAGGTCGAAGTGCGTGTGAAGGCCGCGTTCAGTTCTGAGACCCCGCTGGAGATCGCCTATGGCGGTGCGACACCCGTTGCTGGCACACGTCTGACCGGTGACACAGTGAACTATCACGACGCCACCGCAGCGCAGCCCTATGCCGGCGGCAAACGCAAGGTGGAGCTCATCGTAAACGGCCAGCCCGTGGCCATGCGCGAGGTGCCTGCCGATGATCAGATTCATGAGATAACCTTCACTGCCGACATTCCGCTCAGCAGCTGGGTGGCGGTGCGGCAGTTCCCGCAGATGCACACGAATCCGGTGAACGTCATCGTCGCAGAACAGCCCATCCGCGCCTCACGCCGCAGCGCGCAGTGGTGCCTCGCCTGCATCGAGCAGCTCTGGCGCGTGCGGGAGAAAAACATCGCCCCGGCAGAGCGCGAAGAGGCCCGGCACGCGTATGAAGCGGCGAAGGAAATTTACCGGCGGATTGCTGCGGAAGCGCCGGAGGGCAGTTGAGGCGAAAGGCCAAATTTAATGATGGGCGCGACCCATTGTCCTCGTTGCATCGCACTCATGAAACGAAAGATCTCCCGACGCACTGGACTCAAGCTGATGACAGCAGGAACCCTCATGGGCCTCGCAGGCCGTGGCACCGCGCCTGCCGGGGTGGCAAGGAGGATCAAAAACGATGTCTGGACCCGAACCCATGACCGCGTGTTCCTCGGCGGTCAGTTCTGGGCAAACCCGATGGAAGACTGGCGTGTGAGTGAAGGTGGTGCGGAGTGCCTCAGCATGGGCGGCGGGCGCAGCGTGCACTCACTGACTCATCAGGTGACGCAGAACGACACCTTCACCATGGAAGTGACACTGACGCGGCTGGAAATCGGCAAAACCGACGGCGGCGCGGGCTTCCGCATCGGCATTCGCAGCGAGCTCAATGAGCACCGCAGCAACTGCTTTGTGCAGAAGGGCATCAACGCTGGATGGCAGGGCGATCAACTCGTGCTGGGCCCGAAAACCGCTCCGCTCAAAGACGGCAGCGCGTTGAATCAGGTGAGACTGACTCTCAAAGGTGCACCCGAAGGAGACAAGGGTGTGCTGACACTCACGGCGCATGCCATGGACTCCAATGCGGAACTGGGAACGATCACGCATGCGTTCGATGCAGAAGCACTTCTCGGGAATGTGTCCATCGCCAACAATTTTGCCGCCGGTGCGGTGGCTGGGGCGAAAAAGAATCAGAACAAGGCCAAGGCGGGCGCTGCCGGTGCTGGACGCTACCGATTTCAAAACTGGGATCTGCATGGCACGGCTTTCACTCTGACACCGCAGAATTGCTTCGGCCCCCTGCTGTGGTCCATGTACTCGCTGAGCGATTCACGCACCGACGAGGGCTTTGTGATGAAGCTCAGTGCGCTGACCGCCCCACTGGGTGCGAAGGACAATCAGGTTGTGGAATTGCTCGTACAGCAGGGCAACAAATGGAAATCCCTCGGCGAGGCAAAGCTGGACCCCGACGCGTGGGTGGCGACGTTCCGCATTCCAAAGTGGGATGCGAAGCAGATTGCTCCGTACAAGGTGGTCTATCGCGAGAAGCACACGGACGGCACCGAGACAGAGCATGCGTGGGCCGGCACCATCAAAGCGAATCCTGAAGGCCGTCCGCTCCGCATGGCCGCACTCACCTGTCAAAACGACTACGGCTTCCCCTACGCGCCCGTGGCGGAGAATTTGCTCAAGCTTGATCCTGATCTCGTCTTCTTCTCCGGCGATCAGATCTATGAGAACCACGGCGGCTTTGGCATCATCCGCGAACCTGCGGAGCCCGCGATCCTGAACTACCTGCGCAAGTTTTACCAGCACGGCTGGGCCTTCCGCGAAGTCATGCGTAACGCGCCCACGCTGTGCCTGCCGGATGATCACGATGTGTTCCAGGGCAACATCTGGGGCGAGGGCGGCAAGAAGATGGACGTGGGCGATACGGGCGCCTCTTCCAAAGGCGGCTACATTGAACCCGCGCGCATGGTCAATGCGGTGCACAAGACCAATGTGGCGCATCATCCCGACGCGTATGACTCCAAGCCGGTGCAGCAGGACATCAGTGTTTATTATGGCGACATGGTCTATGGCGGCGTGGGCTTCGCGATCATCGCCGACCGCCAGTGGAAGAGCGGGCCGGAGCATGTGCAAACCGGCGGCGCGCGTGCCGACCATGTGCCTGATGCGAACTTTGACACCTCCACGCTCGACAAACCAGGCCTCGTTCTGCTGGGAGAGAGGCAGGAGGAGTTCCTCAAAAGATGGGCGCTGGACTGGCGCGGTCACTCACTGAAGGCCGTGCTGAGCCAGACGGTGTTTGCCAATGTGGCGACGCATCATGGCGGGCCCGATGGTTACCTGAAAGCCGATCTCGATTCCGGCGGCTGGCCGCAGACGCCGCGCAATCGGGCGGTGGAAATCATGCGTCCCTCCATGGCGCTGCACATCAATGGCGACCAGCACATCACCACGCTGACACAGTATGGCGTGGACAAACAGCGCGACAGCAACTGGTCCTTCTGCACCCCCGCCATTTCCGCCGGTTATCCCCGCTGGTGGCGGCCGGATGAGCTCAAGATGCCGCATGAAAACCGGCCCAAACATGGCCTGCCGGACACAGGCGAGTTCATCGAAGGTCTAGGCAACAAGGCCTACGTCTACGCCGTGGGCAATCCCGAGGTCGGCCAGGCGGCGAACCGCTACGACAAAGCGCATGAAAAAGGCAGCGGCTTCGGCTTCATCACCTTCGACACAGTAAAGAAGACCTACTTCATCGAGTCCTTTCGCTTCCTCATTGATGTGAAAGACGGCAAGCCCACGAATCAGTTCCCCGGCTGGCCCGTGACGCTGCAGCAGAAGGAGAACCGCGGCGAAAATGTGATCGCATGAGGAAAAGTACGATGGGCACTCCTGCCAATAGTGTTCGGCACAGCGTTTGAGGTGGGGCGATGTGACAAAAACGTTGCTGTACGTTTGGGCGAAGGGTGGCATGAAGTTGCTGATGGCTGCAGCCCGAGTCCCAGCCCCCAA
>JAPLUN010000268.1 GCA_026397715.1 Verrucomicrobiota bacterium | reverse complement strand
CACGCTCCACCAATGACAATCCCCGCCCGCAGCGCGAGCCCCGCGTGCGCCGTGAGGCCCCTCCTGCCGTGAACCCTGGGGACATCACCATCGACCGCCTCTACGTCGGCAATCTGTCCTATGACGCCACCGAGAGCGATCTCTTTGAACTCTTCAACGGCGTCGGCGCTGTGAAGAACGCCGAAGTCGTGGTGAACAGCCGCACCCAGCGCTCCAAGGGTTTTGCCTTTGTGACCATGGGCAGCGTGGAAGAAGCACGCCGCGCCGTGCAGGAACTCAGCAGCAAGGACTTCATGGGCCGCCCGCTGCAGCTCAGCGGTGCCAAGCCGAACAACCGGGGTGAAGACTCCGACGCTCCTTCCCACGAGGAAGAAGCGCACGCCGCCTGATAGGCCGCATCCCTCGTTTTCATTGCGCCCGCAGGTTCTCACACGGAGCCTGCGGGCTTTTTCTTGGCAGTCCTCTCAGAGGGGAAATTCGCCGAAACTCAGTTCCCGTTTGGACAGCCTGGAGATGTTCGTTTTGCCGCAGAGGGGCAAAGTAGCAGAGGTGGCAGAGATTCAATCTCTTCTCCGCCCCCTCTGCGGCAGAATCGTATGTGCCCCGGATTTCAAACAACCTGCCAGAGCGGCTCCTCACGCACTTTCTGGAAATCCGTTTAGGCATTTAGCAAATAACCAACAATCGTGGTGAACAAAAGCACCGCATTTGCCCTCCAATCATATCAAACCAACCATGCCTGCCCCTACCCTTCTCGACCGGGAACCCGAGCCCGGAACGGTGACCACCGGCGCTCCCGCGCCAGCCCCCGTCACGCAAGTCACCCCTGCAGAAATCCATGCCGATGAGCAGTTCTGCAGCAAGCTGGAAGACCGCGCGCTGCTCAGCGGCCCGAACCGCCGTCTGCGGGATCTGCAGCTGCTCTACAGCGTGGCGAAGGATTTTATTCTCGGCTTTCGTGCGCTGCATTTCGTGGGCCCCTGCATCACCGTGTTTGGTTCAGCACGCTTTGATGAAAAGCACCGCTACTACCAGCTGGCGCGGGACATGGGCGCGGCCATCGCGAAGATGGGCTTCACCGTTCTGACCGGCGGCGGCCCCGGCATCATGGAAGCGGCGAATCGTGGCGCAAAAGATGCTGGAGGACGCAGCGTCGGCTGCAACATCCGCCTGCCTTTTGAACAAAGCCACAATCCTTACCTCGACCGCTGGGTGACCATGGAGCATTTCTTCGTGCGCAAGACGCTGCTCATCAAGTACAGCTACGGCTTCATCATCATGCCCGGCGGCTTTGGCACCATGGACGAGATGTTTGAGGCGCTCACACTCATCCAGACACGCAAGCTCAAGAGCTTCCCCATCGTCATCATGGGCAGCGATTTCTGGCCGGAGATGCGCCAGTTCATGGACCACATGCTCAAAGGTGCCACCATCAGCGCGGAAGATCTCGATCTCATCAAATGGACCGACTCCGTTGACGAAGCCGTGGCCCATCTGCAGGACAAGGCCGTCACGCAGTTCGGCCTGCGCCGCTACCGTGTGCCACAAAGCAGCGCCCTGCTGGGTGAAAAGGCGCTTGAAGGAGCGCATTGAAACAGCACACTCCGCTCCCCCTCTCCCGCATGTCAGACCATACCTTCACCCTCTCCAACGGCCGCAAGCTGGGCTATTGCGAGTACGGTGATCCCCGCGGCGAGGTGGCCTTCTACTTTCACGGCTGGCCCTCCTCACGCGTGCAGGGCTCCCTGTTTCATGAGCATGCCAAAAAGCACGGCATGCGCCTCATCTGCCCGGACCGCCCCGGCATCGGCCTGTCGGATTTCCAAAAGAACCGCGCCTTGCTCGACTGGCCGGACACGCTGGAGCAACTCGCCAAGCATGTGGGTGCGGACAACTACCACGTCTTCGGCTGGTCGGGTGGTGGCCCGTATGTCCTCGTCACAGCGCTGAAGCTGAACCGCCGCCTGCTCTCCGCCTCCATCATCTGCGGTGCGCCACCGCTGAAGTTTCTGGGAGACCGGCAGATGTTCTGGCTCTACCGCTTCATGATCCAGCTGCGGCATTATTTCCCCACCGTCCTCGGGCTCGTCCTGCGCGTGGGTGGCATGGCTGCCAGAGGCAGCCCGCACAAGGCCCCGCTGCGCTGGCTCATGAAACTCCTCGGCACGGAAGACCGCCGCGTGCTGCTGCAGCCCGGCATCTATGACGTGGTGCGGGATGCCACCCTCGGTGCGCTGGATCGCGGACCGCGCAGTGTCATTGCCGATGCCGACATCTACCTCAGCGAGTGGGGCTTTGAAGTCAGCCAGATCAATTTCCCCATCCGCCTCTGGCACGGCAAACAGGACCGCAACATCGCCTGGACCTACACTCAGCAGATCGCCCAGCTCATCCCGCAGGCGGAGACACACTGGTCTGAGATCGACGGCCATTACTCCCTGCCCATCACCCATGCGGAGCAGATCATCGTGGCAGCGCTGCAGAGGGACGTGCCGGTGGTGGCGGGCAGAATTTGAATAAACGTCGTGGCAGACTCTCTGCCTTGAAGCCTGGGAGCGGGTGCCGGCAAATCAGATGCAGGGTCATTGCGCAAAAAAACATTGCCACGGCGCCTCTTTTCTGAGTGAATTCCAGGACAGCCATGTCATCGAATGCCATTGCCAGACTGTTCAAATCTCCGGTCATCCGACTGGTCGTTCTTGGACTTGCGGGCGTCACGCTCTCGCTGGTTGTTGTTTTCATTTCGGGGAGGTTCACGACTGAGAAATCCCCTGCGGAGGCACACGCTGAAAAGATGACAGCGGGCGATGCGCAGCTGGCTGCGCTCAAGGAAATGAAAAACCGCTGCGTCAGGGATTTGATCGCCCAGCACCAGGAACATCGCCGGCTGGCGGAGCTGGTGTTTCAGGCTCATCCGGAGCTGCGCAAGATCCCGCAGGTGTTGAAGTGGCTGAGCCAGATGCCGGTGGAGGAGTTCCCAGCAGGTGCCGAAGAGTGGACGGAGGTGCTGAAGAAATCGCCCGGAATGTATGACCGCTTTTTTGAGCTGATGGTGCTGAAGTACGCGAGCGTGTGGCTGTCACTGATGGATGATCCCGAGTACGGTGCCTTCTGCGCGGATGTGTTTGAGATGGCGGGCGTGAAGCAGCGGGTGACCAGAGATCTGACCGTAGTGGATTCTGCGGCAGGCTTTCGCGGGGATGCCAGCACGGCTGCAGCCTCTCTGAAAACGCTGAGGGCTGAGTATGAGAAGCGCCAGCCGGTGTATGAGGCGGCAGCCAGAGCCAAAGCCAAGGCCTGGGACCTCCGGGTGTCTGCGGAGATGGACAAGTACCTGATGGCCTGCGCGCAGCAGCGTGTGATGCGCGATCTTTTAAAGCGGTACTACGACCGCTTTATGGATGGTGATTTGGCTGCGTCCGCCAGCATTGTGCAGGCACTGGAACAGAAGTTCAGGTCTTTCCCCGGCACGGTGAAGGCGGACGCCGGGCTGATGGCTCAATACAGGCAGGCAGCGGAAGGGGTGTACGTGGGCACGATGAGTGGCACGTGAGAGGCAGAGATGGCCCAGTTCATCCCGCAGGCGGAGACACACTGGTCTGAGATTGATGTGCATTACTCGCGGCCCATCACGCATGCTCAGGAGATTATCGTGGCGGCATTGCAGAAGGAAGTGCCAGTGGTGAGCAGGGTGTAGTCCCAGTGCATTCCTATCGCAACCGGCCCATTTGGACTGCGGTCGCGGAGTGAGGCACGAACGCAGCTACCGCTTTCGCCGGACTCGGTGGCCCACACATGAAAGAAGATGTCCGAATGCGGCAGCCTGTGATTTTTTGCAGGCCGGTCAGCCGACGCGCACCACGAGACGCTCGAAAGCGGCAGCTACGCGTGCCGCACTCCAAATTCCCGCTGGATGCTCACGCTCCTCATTTGGACTTCGGCCTCCAAGATCCCT
>JAPLUN010000303.1 GCA_026397715.1 Verrucomicrobiota bacterium | reverse complement strand
CACGCCAGGGACCCGCGTTGCGCAACCGGTAGAACAAGCCTTCAAGTACAAGATCCAGCGACGCTCGCGGACGACCGCCAATGTTTAAGACACCATTTTTTTGAGCCGCTTTTTGAGCGGCTCCCACCAGGCAAAGCGTTTTGTTTTCATCGGTTTTTTCTCATGCCACAAACACTCCCCTTGGGCAATTGAGGGTTTTCAAACACCGCCTAGTTTGTCTCTGCTTGTGAGTTGCTGGAAAGCTTCTGCTGGTGTGCATGAGCTTCATTGGGAAGCAAATCGTGCCAAAATTGTTAGCAACGGCAGGGTCATGTTTGACGGTTCCTTGCAGGAATTTAAGACGATTGTTGGAGATCAACTCGGCTACGATCTTCACGTTGGAGTGCCTTTTGTCTATCGCCTGGAAAACGAGAATATTAACGATGATCTACGCGCATTACTGGATGCCGCGTGCATGGCCTGATGCCTGTCAAATCGCATGACGAATACTCCAAAGCTGGAATTTCTCTTTTCCTACCTCGCCAGCCACAAAATCCCCGTCGCTGTCACCTGGATGTTCTTCTTCATCGGGCTGAGCTTGAACGTCTCAAACACCAGTGTGGCTGGATCGTATTGATCGCGGATTTTTTGCGTGTCATCGGCGATCTGCTTTTCCAGTTCCGCCATGTCGGCTTTGAGGGAATCCAATTCATTCTGGGCAGCTTTGACATCGACGCCTTCCTTCCACGCGCGGGAGGCGCTGCTGATGGTGCTGGCTTTGACGAGGCTGGACTTCCGACCGAAGATGGCGCCGAGAATGCTGCCGCCGATTTCAACGGCGGCGCTCAGTTTGGCACCGCTCGATTGGGCCTGCTGCACATCCACCTTGCTGGCGGCTTTTTCGGCCTTGTCCTGCAACGACTTCATCGTCTTCGCGGTTTTCGCACGAAGTTCCTCGATGGCAGCATCACGTTGCTCACGGGTCGTTTGCGTGATGCGCACTTTGAACTCGTCCTGCTTCTCGCCGGGATTGGAATAAACTTCCAGCAGTGGCGAGAAAAAGAGTTCAAGGCTGTGATTGGCAAACACCCACTCGGTGAAGTCTTTCTTGATGCTGGTGTAGGTCGTCGTTTTCAGCGCGGGGCCCGGCAGGTCGGCATAGGCAGCGTTCTCCTTCGGTTCGCTTTCGTACTTGGAGAGATCGTCGTCTTTTGCCACATCGACAAACTTGTCCCACAGCACCTTCTGTTTCTCGATGTCGATTTCATTCACAAGCGTGATGATGCTGCGGCCGCTGATCTTTCGTTTCGCGTCATCAAACATGACCGTCGCGCTGCGCAGGATGGTAGGAATGTAGGTGATACGTTCGCCGTCGTCGTCACTGGGCTGGAAGAGTTCGGTCGCGCCCTCTGGCAGCTTTGGGCGCAGCGTGTTGCGGTCGGTGGCTGCAGCGCTGCTCGCGCCCGGAGGCGCGAAGCCATCGTCCTCGGCTGTGGCAGCTTTCGAACCAGCCTGCGGGCGGATCGGGTCCATGAGAGCCTTGATCTGCGGGCGTGAGAGCGGGCCGCTGAGGTAGCTCATCAGCCAGCGCACGGTGAAGACCACGGGATGGTCTTCATGCACGTTGTTCATGAGGAAGACGCGGTTGCCCAGTCCGGCCAGTGTCTGCTCCATGAGCTGGCGGTCAAACTTGCCGCCCGCAGTGTTGGCCGCGCCTTCGAGTCCTTCGAGCACGCGCATCTTGTCGCGCTCCGTTTGCAGACGGCCAAGCCACCATGTGCCGATGTTCGCCAGCGCCTTGTAGTCGAGGTCCGCAGGGTTTTGCGTCGCCAGCAGGATGCCGAGGCCAAACGCACGCGCCTGTTTGAGCAAGATCATGAGAGGCTTCTTTGAAGGCGGCATCGCCGTCGGCGGGAGGTAGCCGTAGATCTCATCCATGTAGAAGATGGCGCGCAGCGAGGTGGTGCCCTGCTGCGTGCGCATCCAGCCAAGAAGCTGGTTCATCAGCAGCGAGACAAAAAACATGCGCTCTGTGTCGCTCAGATGGGCGATGCAGAAGATGGTAATGCGCGGCTTGCCTTCTGGCGTGTAGTACATGCGCTGGATGTCCAGCGCCTCGCCTTCGAGCCAGGTGCTGAAGCCGGGCGATGCGAGCAGGTTGTTCAGCTTCATTGCCAGCGCCGTGCGCTTGGCCTCAGGCATGAAGCTATCGAGATCCACCACCCCGACTTTGCGAATCGGCGGCTGCTGGATCTGGCGCACCAGATTTTCCAGCGTGATGTTCTGCCCCTTCTTCCAGCAGAAGGCGACGATGTTGCTCAGCAGGATGTGCTCTGGCGACTGGATGGGGTCCGCATTGACGTTCAGCAGCCCGAGCATGGAGGACACGGTGCTTTCGATGCGGTCGCCGAGGGCTTCGGCGTCGTCCATCACCTCGGCAGGCGGGCAGTTCAGCGAGCTGAGAATAGAAACGGGTAGGCCTGCATTGCTGCCCGGCGTGTAGATCGCCATGTCCACTGTGGCGCGCAGTTTCTTGATGCGGTCGGCGCTTTGCCCCCAGTCGCACAGTCCCTTCTGCCACAGCGCGGATTGCGCCGCCGCGTAATCATCCGGTGACTGTCCTTTGCGTCGTGCTTCGTCTTCATTGATCCACGGGCGAAACTCCTCGGGCGTGAGATTGGGGAAGGTGAGCAGCGCATTGCCGATGTCGCCTTTTGGATCAATCGCGATGACAGGCACGCCATCCATCGCGGCTTCTTCGAGCAAGGAGAGGCAGAGGCCGGTCTTGCCGCTGCCCGTCATGCCGAGCACCACGCCGTGCGTCACCAGATCCTTCGAGTCGTAGAGAATGAGGTCATCTTTGACCTGCTTTGAGGCGAGATCGTATTCACGACCGAGGTAGAAAGTGCCGAGCTTTTCGTATTGATCAGGAGAGATGGGCATGGTGGCAGAAAAGGTGTGCAATGAGCGTGGCGGGGGCGGGTGGGATTGCAAAAAGAGAATTCGAAAATGCAAAGTTTGAAATGACAGGCAGGATGCCGCCATGCGTGCCGCATATCTGCTCCTCATGACCACCGCCACTCTCACCGCCGAAGTTTTGACCTATCCCCAGACTCGTAAGGAGGACGTGGTGGACACGCATCATGGCGTGAAGACTGCCGACCCGTATCGCTGGCTTGAGGATGACAACTCGGAGGAAACCAAAGCCTGGGTAAAGGCGCAGAACCAGGTGACGTTTTCGTATCTGGAAAAACTGCCGCGCCGCGAGGAGATCAAGACTCGATTGCAGAAGCTGTGGAACTACGAGCGCATGGGACAGCCGTTTGAGCACGGTGGTCGGTGGTTCTTTACGCATAATTCGGGTCTGCAGAATCAGGCGGTGCTGATGACAGCGGAGTCTCTGGAAGGGGAGTCGAAGGTGCTGCTGGATCCGAATGATATGTCCAAGGAGGGCACGACGTCGTTGTCTGATTATGCGCCGACGGAAGATGGCAAGCTCATCGCTTACGGCGTCTCGGAGGCGGGGAGTGACTGGACGACCCTCCGCGTGCGCGACATCGCCACCGGTCGCGATCTGGACGATGTGGTCAA
>JAPLUN010000386.1 GCA_026397715.1 Verrucomicrobiota bacterium | reverse complement strand
GGTATCAGCAAACCCAGCACCTCACCGCACCCAAATCTCACCAGCAGCGTCCCCCACACGTCCCTCTGCGTGCCAGAGGAACGACGCACGATTCTCCTACCCCGGCATGTCACTCTGCCGCATCACCACTTGTGAGCATCTCCCGATTGCGCGAGTTTCACCCCACCATGAAAATCGCCATCGGCTCCGACCACGCCGGCTACCTCTACAAGCAGGCCATCCTCCAGCACCTCCTTGCTGCCGGTCATGAAGTAGAAGACTTCGGCACCCACTCCGAAGCCCCCGTCGATTACCCCCGCTTCATCCGTCCCGTCGCCGAAGCCGTGGCAGCAGGCACATTCGAGCGCGGCATCGTCCTCGGCGGCTCCGGCAATGGCGAAGCCATCACCGCCAATCGCGTGCGCGGCATCCGCTGCGGCCTCTGCTGGAATCTCGAATCCGCCCGCCTCACCCGTCTCCACAACGACGCCAACGTCCTCTCTCTCGGCGAACGCATGATGGATCTCCCCACCGCCCTCCAGATCGTGGACACCTTCCTCACCACCCCCTTCGAAGGCGGTCGCCATCTGGCTAGAATTCAGCAGCTTGATGAATAGGACACCAAGCACCTCCCGCTGGACCGCCATCATCCCATGGCTCTTCGTCCTCCTCTGGAGCAGCGGCTTCATCGGCTCAAAGCTCGGCATCCCCTACGCCGAGCCCTTCACCTTCCTGACCCTGCGCTACTGCATCGTGCTCGCGATCCTCGTTCCTATCGCCCTGCTCACCCGCGCCCCATGGCCAAAGGGAAAAGCCCAGCTCGCACACGTCGCCTTCGCCGGCCTCATGATCCACGCCCTCTATCTCAGCGGCTGCGTCTGGTCCCTGCGCCTAGGCCTTCCAGCGGGCATCCTAAGTTTGATCGTCTCCTTGCAGCCTCTCTTCACCGCAGCCTTCGCAGGCGTGGCCCTTGGTGAGCGCGTCTTGCCTCGCCAATGGTCAGGCCTCGCGCTGGGTTTCATCGGCACCGCACTCGTGGTGGCGCACAAGACCGGCAGCGGCCTCACCTTCCTCATGACCCTGCCCGCCACTGCCTCGCTCATCGGCATCACCGTCGGCACCATGTGGCAGAAGCGTCATTGCCCCTCCTTCGACCTGCGCACCAGCACCGTCGTGCAATACGCCGCCAGTCTTCTCATCACCGCCGTCCTCGCATTCACCACCGAGACTATGCAGATCCAATGGAGCGGTCAGTTTGTCTTCGCCGTTCTCTGGGTCGCCCTCGTTCTCTCCATCGGCGCCATCAGCCTCCTCAATCACCTCATCCGCAGCGGCACTGCAGTAAACGTCGCCAGCCTCTTCTACACCGTCCCTGCCGTCACCGCCCTCATGGCCTGGGCCATCTTCGGCGAAACCCTCACCGGCCTCTCCCTCATCGGCATGGCCGTCGCCGTGCTCGGCGTCTGGCTGGCACGGGGAAGGTGATCTCCCCCTTCAGTGTCACTTCCGTGAGTTGAAATCCGGCAATCCTGCTTTACCTCGCTCCGTCATGAAACTCCTCCTCTGCTTCATCGTCGCCTCCTCTCTCGTTCCGGCTCTCCATGCCGACGATCCCAAAACTCCACCGCCCCCGGAACTCAAGGCCCTCGCGGAGACCCTGGTAAATGCCATCAAGTCAAAAGACGACGCGGCTCTCGCCACCTGCTGGCACTCGCCCGAAGTCATGGCAAAACTCAAAGCGGACGAGGCCCTCGCCGCCTCTGGCACTTCCCCCACCGAGATCAATGTGGACAAGGAGCGCGAGAAAGAACTGAAACGCCGCGAGAAAGACATGCTCCGCAGCAAGCAGCGCATCGACGAAATCCGCGCCCTCATCACCAAACACTTTGGCACTCTGGACGGACTGAAATTCGTGGAGCTGGAAGTCGATCCCGATGAAGATGCCGCCAACCCCGAAGCAGCCTTTGACGAAGTGGATATCCATCTCCTCGCCGCAGACGGCACCAAGCTGCGCATCGAACTGGATGACGCCCTCCGCATTGAAGGCGTGTGGAAATTCAAAGGCCGCGTTGAGGATAAATTGTGCATTGAGCTCACCGATCCCTGAAAACGATTGCCGCGCCATTCTCAGCGGCCATGCTGCCGCGCATTCATCATGGCTTCGGTTCTCGTTCTCTACGCTCATCCCGCCCCTCACAAGTCACGCATCAATCGCAGGCTGGCAGCCGCCGCGCGTGATGTGGAAGGCGTCACCTTCCGTGATCTCTACGAGCTCTATCCCGATTTCGTGATCGATGTCGAAGAGGAGCAAAAGCTGCTCAAGGAGCACGACGTCATCGTCTTTCAGCACCCCTTCTACTGGTACAGCGCCCCCTCGCTGGTGAAGGAATATCTCGATCTCGTGCTCACCTACGGCTGGGCCTACGGGGAAGGGGGCACCGCTCTCCGGGGCAAGCTCATGCTGCAGGCCATCAGCGCCGGTGGTTCCGAAGAAGTCTACTGCTCGCAGGGACGCAACCGCTTCACCATCCGCCAGCTCCTCGCTCCCTTTGATCAAACCGCCTTCCTCTGCGGCATGCGCTACCTGGCCCCGCACATCGTTTACAGCGCCAATCAACTGGCCGACGCCGCAAGCATCCAGCCGTTCGTACAGCGCTACACACGCCTCCTCGCAGCCCTGCGGGATGAAACACTGCCCCTGGAACTGGCGGCCGCGGCGGAAAAGATCAACGACTTCATTCCTGCATAATTCATGCACGCCCCGAATTTTTTCCTCTCCGCCTTCATCTACCTCGGCGCCGCCGTGCTCCTCGTTCCCGTGGCACATCGCCTGGGTCTTGGCAGCGTGCTGGGCTACCTCATCGGCGGAGCCATGATCGGCCCCTTCGTGCTCGGCTGGGTCGGTGGCACTCAGGGGGAGGAAGCCATGCACTTCGCCGAATTTGGCGTCGTCATCATGCTCTTCATGATCGGCCTTGAGTTGGAACCCGCCCGCCTCTGGCGCATGCGCGGCCCCATCTTCGGCCTCGGCGGTTTGCAGGTGCTGCTCACTGCATTGTCCGTGATGGGCATCGCCATGGCCTTCGGCTTGGAAACCAAGCCCGCCCTCGCCACCGGCATGATTCTGGCCCTCTCTTCCACCGCCATCGTCATCCAGACGCTTCAAGAAAAAGCCCTCATGCGCACCGATGGCGGCGCTGATTCCTTCGCCGTGCTCTTGTTTCAAGACATCTCCGTCATCCCCATGCTCGCGGTGTTTCCACTGCTCGCCGCCAGTGTCTCCAAGATGGAGCACCACGGCTGGCTGCACGAGCTTCCCCACTGGGCGCAGCCCCTCGTCACGCTGGGTGCTGTGGTCGCCATCGTCATCGCAGGCCAGTTCATCGTCCCGCGTGGCTT
>JAPLUN010000632.1 GCA_026397715.1 Verrucomicrobiota bacterium | reverse complement strand
GCCACCGTCGTCGACGATTAGCTGCGTGCCTTTGTCTCCTGGGAAGATGATGGCCTTCCAGGTGCACCACCAGTATTCTTCGAGGGTCTCGCCCTTCCAGGCAAAGACGGGGGTGCCGGTGGCGGCGATGCCAGCAGCGGCGTGGTCCTGAGTGGAGAAAATGTTGCAGGAGGCCCAGCGGACATCAGCACCGAGTTCCTTGAGCGTCTCGATGAGAACGCCGGTCTGGATGGTCATGTGCAGGGAGCCGGTGATGCGGACGCCAGCGAGGGGCTTCTTAGGGCCGTACTTCTCGCGGGTGGCCATGAGGCCGGGCATTTCGCTCTCGGCGATGTCGAGTTCTTTGCGGCCGAAGTCGGCGAGGGCGATGTCTTTTACTTTATAGTCGGACATGAGGTGTGTGTTTCGTGGGTTCGGGTTAGGGTGAAATGGAACGGATCAACGTATCAGGATACGTTGATATGTTCCAAATGGATGCCTTGATGTCAAACGGGGATTTATCCGGCCGAGAAGGACCGTTTGAAGCTGACCACCATGAAACTTGCCTCCCTCTTTGTCTGCCTTTGCCTCGCTGCCTCCGCCCACGCTGAAGACCTTCACCCTGCTGCTGACGCGGCCGGTTTCGTCCCGCTCTTCAATGGCAAGGACCTAGCGGGATGGAAAACGACGGGGAACTGGGTCGTGGAGCCCGACGGCATTGTCTCGCTGCACCCGCGTGAGGGCGAGAAAGGCTGGCAGCGGTATGATGCCTACATCGCCACGGAGAAGTTGTACGGCGACTTCGTGCTGGACCTGGAATTCAAGATCAATGCGAAGGGGAACAGCGGGGTGTTCATGCGCGTGGGAGACATGAAGGAGCCTGTGAAGACGGGATTTGAGGTGCAGATTTTGGACACCTATGGTCTCGAAAAACCGGGGCATCATGACTGTGGCGGAATCGTGGGTGGCACGGGCCCTTCCAAGAACATGGTCAAACCCGCTGGCGAGTGGAACCGGTACACCATCACGGTCAAAGGCCGCAGCGTGAAGGTGGTGTTCAATGGCGAGCAGGTCATCGATGCCAGCCTGGACGACATCAAGATGGCGGACCGTCCGAACGTGGGTCACATCGCTTTTCAAGATGAAGCGCTGCGTGTGTGGTATCGTAACGTGCGGATCAAGGAGCTGAAGTAGCGACTGCGCCTCCGCTTCATTGAAGCATGAAAGACCTGAACACACTCGGTGTCCTTTACGGTGCGCTGTTCTACTTTGTGTTTCTCAAGCACCCCTTGGGACGATGGCTGCAGAAAGGTTTTCTGAGGCAGCGACAAGGGCGGGTGGCTAGAGCTCAGATCATGATGTTCAACTTGATGTCAACTCTGCGGTTGGTGCCTCCCATCATCCTCTCAAATATCGACCTCAAAAAACTCACGGAGAAGCCGCTGCCCAAGGAGTACGAAGTCCGCCTATGGAAACCGGAGGACACCCAGGCATGCATGGAAATCTACCAAATGAATGCGCCAGGGCGGTTTCCTGCCGAAGTGGAGCAGGAGTTTGAAGAAGTGCTCAAGAGGGACGACGGCGCCCTGCTGGTCATTGAGGACCATGGCCGCATCGTCGCCTGTGGAGGCATTACTTTAGAGGGAATCCAGAGGACGTTGATCTATGGCTTGATCCATTCTGAGTTTCAGAAAAAGGGTATTGGCCGGCTGCTCCTGCTATCACGCCTGGCGAGGATTCAAGGTCCTGAGGTCATTGTTAATATTTGTGCCGTGGATGATTCGATAGGCTATTATGAGCGCTTTGGTTTTACCCGTTATGCCCTGTGGTTTTCTCAAAACGGCGAAGCACATCCCATGGCAGGTGTCTCGGTTCACCCTGAAGACTGCGAGGAGATCGCCACGTTTCTCGCCAGTGAAGGTTACCCCGTGCTGCCGGCCCTGAGTGCTTGAGCCATCATCCGGCTAGAATGACTGCAGATGGGCGAAGGATCGGCATCCGCTGAATCGTTCCTCGCCAGTTCCAACCCGTCATGAAGACTCTCCTGTTCATCCTGCCCTGCTTTCTTTGCGTGTCGTGGACCGTTGCTGCTGAAACGAAGCGCCCGAACGTACTGCTGCTAATGGCGGATGATCTGGCGGCGACGTTGAGCTGTTATGGGCATCCGCAGGCGAAGACGCCGAACCTTGATGCGCTGGCGAAGCGCAGTGTGCTGTTCAGCCGGGCCTACTGCCAGTTTCCACACTGCAATCCTTCGCGTGCCTCGATGATGAGCGGACTGCGGCCGAACACGACACGCGTCACGAACAACGAGGACAATCTGTACAAGAATATTCCCGAGGTGCTGACGCTGCCGCATCACTTCCGCAACAACGGCTATGCCACGGCGCGCTGCGGGAAGATCTTCCACCTGGGAGTGCCCTCCGGCCTAGAAAGCATGGACGATCCGCAGGCGTGGGATTTTGGGACGCCCTTTAAAAGCGAGCTGCCTTATCCGCCGAAGCGGGAGAGCAGCGTGAAGGTGAAGTCCGGCAAGAAGCAGGGACTCGGCTGGCAGGAAATCCCCGGTGATGATGATCAGCTGGTGGATGGCAACTTTGCCAAAACGGCCATCGAATGGCTGGGCAAACGCGACCAAGACAAACCGTTCTTTCTCGCGGTGGGTTTCCATCGCCCGCACCTGCCGCTGGTCGCGCCAGCGAAGTATTTTGATCTGTATCCGCTGGAGAGCATCACGCTGCCGGAGGCTCCGGCCGATGATGAGGCGGACATCCCTGCACCCGCGCGGAATGGGGCGGTGCCGGGGTATGCGCTGACCGCCACGCCGGAGCAGAGACGGGCGGCCATCCGTGCTTATCTGGCCTGCGTGAGCTACGTCGATGCGCAGGCCGGACGGCTGCTGGAGGCGATCAAGCAGATGGGGCTGGATGACAACACGATCATCCTATTCACCAGCGACCATGGCTGGCATCTGGGCGAGCATGGGCTGTGGCACAAACGCAGTCTGTTTGAAGAATGTGCGCGTGTGCCCTTCATCCTGCACACGCCCGGCATGAAGACGGGCGGGCAGCAGAGACAGGGCCTCATCGAGCTGCTGGATGTTTATCCGACCTTGTGTGAGCTCTGTGGTGTTCCGGTGCCCACACAGGTGCAGGGGCTGAGTTTGCGTCCGTTGCTTAACGATCCAGAGGCGACCATCCATGACGCAGCTTTCACCCAGGCGCGGCGAGGTGCGGACGCGGAATTTTGGGGCCGCACGATCCGGACGGCGTGCTGGCGCTGTACGGAGTGGGATGAGGGGAAGAGCGGCATTGAACTTTATGATCACGACAAGGATCCGCGGGAATACACGAACCTGGCGAGTGATCCGCAGCATGCGGAGGTGTTGAAGGATTTGCGTTCGCGGCTGGCTGAGAAGCTGCCGCCGATCATCAAATAATGACACAAACAGCAGAAAACAGGTCGAAGCATTGGTAGCAAATGGTCTGTCACCGGAGTCTACAGCGTCTGAGCATAGCGAAGCGCGGTGGCCTGTGGCGACGTGACGTTGAGACGCTACTGGAGAGCGCGGTGTTATCAAGGAAGCCCTAGTTTTGCTTTCCGGAGGGGACGCTCTTTCCAGGGATGGCGCCCGCTACGCGGGCTTATCCCTGGCTACCTTCTATGATCCCTCCGGGATCAAGGACAGCACTGAGGCTCTGTGATGCCAGGGAGAAGGAAAAATGCTGAATCGATCCCAAATGTAGAACCTGATTCTCTTGAACTAGAAACCTGTTTTCAATGACACCTGGTGTAATCAATGCTGCCTCAGTCGTAGCACCGCCTCGCGGGCGCGGATGAGGAAGTCTGGTTTGGATTCGTCTTCTTCCAGGCGGATCGGTTCGCCGAAGGTGACGCTGCCGAGGACGGGGACGGGGAGGATTTCGCCTTTGGGGAGGATGCGGTTGAGGTTTTCCATCCAGACGGGGACGAGCTGCACATCGGGCCGCTTTTTGGCGAGGTGGAAGAGTCCGGGCTTGAAGGGCTGCGGCTCGGGAGTGGTCTGGCGGCCGCCTTCGGGAAAGAGGATGAGGGAGTGGCGGTCTCCCATGGCCTGGACCATTTCGATCAGCGGATTGGCCTCTGGCGTGGGCTTTTTGCGCTCGATGAGAACGGCATTGAACACATGGCAGGCAAGGAAGGGACGCACGCGGCCCACCGACCAGTAGTCTTTGGCACCGACCATGCGCGTGATGGCACGAACGGGTGCCGGCAGCGAGGCCCAGAGCACGGGTCCGTCGAGGTTGCTGGTGTGATTGGCGAAGTAAACCCGCTGCACCAATTCCGGCGCGCAACCCTGCCAGCGGGCGACGGAACCGGAGAACACACGCAGCGATCCGGCGATGAGACTGCGAATCATGTGCAGAAGATGTGCGAAGAAGTAGAGGTTGTCACGCGGCTTGCTTGTTCGTAGTGATTCACTTTCCCCCGCATGCCGAATTCCACACCCGCACCTCCTGATTCCTCCACCTGGATGACAGCGCTGGCTGAGTTCCTGATGGAGGAGCCAGCGATTGAGTCGATACGGTTGAATCCAGAGTCGAAACGAGTCGAGATGGCCACCCTGGGGCAGGTGGATGGTGAACTGCTGCAGGCGAAGCTCTCCGAAGTGCTGCGGGCGGTGGACGCCCGGTGGCTGAAGCAAAACGGCCAGGTGCCACCGAGCAGCGGGATGCTGGATGTGCAGCAGAAGGCGGACGGGGCCTTTGTGCTCGAAAAACCCTCCTGCCCGACGGCACCGAAGTTCTGGAAATGGCGCGACTTTGCGTGGCCGGAACCGGATGAGATGGAGAAGGAGAGCGACGATGAGTGGCGCATGCTGGCGCTGCAGGCGGGGATCTGTGCCGTGACGCTGGTGGCGGGCTACATAACCGAGCGTTTCTTTTCCGCACCGTCCTGGCTGCCAAAAAGCCTGTTCGCCATCTCGTTGATTTCCGGCGGCTGGGACGCGGCGAAGGACACCTGGGAAAATCTGTGCGAGCGGCGGCTCGATGTGCATTTCCTGATGCTAGCCGTGGCCACCGGTGCGGTCTCGATTGGCGCGTGGGAGGAGGGTGCTCTGCTACTGTTCCTGTTTTCGACTTCGGGAGCCCTGGAGCATTTTGTGATGTTCCGCACGCACCGGGAGATCAATGCGCTGACGAAGGCGGCCCCCAAATTTGCGCATGTGCTGCAGCCCGATGGGACGACGGCGGACCGTGGCGTGCAGACGCTGCAGGTGGGCGATGTGATCGTGGTGAAGCCGGATGAGCTGTTCGCCGTGGATGGCACAGTCATTGAGGGCTCGACGGCGGCGGATGAATCGACGCTGACCGGTGAGGCGCTGCCGATCGCCAAGGAGAAGGGCGCATCCATCTACGGTGGCACCTTGAACCAATGGGGGATGGTACAGGTGCGTGTGGACCGGCTGGCCACGCAAAGCGCCCTGGCAAAAATCATCACGATGATCCAGACCGCGCAGCATCTGCGCGCGCCGAGCCAGCGGTTCACGGACCGCTTTGGCACGCGTTACACGCTGCTCACGCTTGGGATCGTGGCACTGATGTTTTTTGTGTGGTGGCTGGGCTTTGGCATTCCTCCTTTCGAAAACATGGCGGGATCAAAGTCGTCGTTTTACCGCGCCATGACGCTGCTGGTGGTGATGAGCCCCTGCGCGCTGGTGCTTTCGATTCCTTCGGCCATCCTGGCGGCGATCGCCTGGGGTGCGCGGCGCGGCGTTCTGTTCCGTGGCGGTGCTGCCATTGAAAAGCTGGCCGAGGTGGATGTCATCGCCATGGACAAGACGGGGACGCTGACGGAAGGCGAACTGAAGGTGACGAAGATCGAAAGCTTTCCCGCAGGCCGGGAGGAGGACGTGCTGCGGATCGCCGCGAGCCTGGAGGCGAATTCGAATCATCCCATCGCGCGTGCGGTGACGCAATATGCCAAGGCGCAGGGCATCGTGGTGGAAAAGCTGGACGAGTTTCAGTCGATCACCGGCCAGGGGCTGCGGGGGCGTACGGCCGCTGGGCTGAGCTACGTGGGACGGCGCGAACTCGTCAAAGACAGTGCCTTGGGGGCGGTGCTGGCCGGGGTGCCGGACGCACCGCTGGGCTTCAGCGAGGTCTGGGTGGTGCATGAACAGATCGTGGGACGGGTGCTGCTGAAGGATGAGATCCGGGCTGGGAGCCGGGCCGTGCTGGAAAAACTGGCCGCCGAAGGTGTGCGCACGATCATGCTGACCGGAGACCGCCGTGCGGCGGCGATCGAGGTGGGGGAGAAACTCGGCATCGCCGAAGTGCGCGCCGGATTGCACCCGGAGGACAAGGTGGCCGCGATCCGCGAACTGACGCTGGCAGGCCACAAGGTGGCGATGATCGGGGATGGCGTGAACGACGCGCCGAGCCTGGCGGCCGCCTACGTATCCGTGGCCATGGGTGCGCGAGGAAGCGACGCCGCGCTGGAGCAGAGCGACGTGGTGCTGATGCAGGACAAAATCGAAAAACTGCTCTCTGCACGGCGCATCAGCCAGCGAGCGCGGCGCATCATTCAGCAGAACCTGATCATTTCCCTGGGCAGTGTGATCGTGATGGCGGTGGCGTCCTTGTTCGGCATTGTGCCCCTGACTTTGGGTGTTTTGACGCATGAGGGCAGCACGGTGGTGGTGTGTTTAAACAGTCTGCGGCTGTTGTTTGAGAAGGAATGAAGCCGCCTGCCATTTTTCATCTGCGCAACTCCGTGCTGGACGATTCCCCCCTTTTCTTCATAGAGTAATCAAAATTCTGGCATGCGCATTCTCTCCAAAGTCCTCTGGACCCTCGCTTTCCTCGTCGCCACTTTTGTCTGGATGGTGCTCTTTGAGCACGGATTCAGCATGAAGGGCCTGACGGAAGGAACGGGAGCGGAGCTGCGTGGCATCGCCGCATGGTTTGGTGGCGGGAAAAAATAACCGCCGCCCACTTACATTCAAACACGTCAAGAACCCCAAGCATTATGATCGTTCAGGAAGCAGAACTCGACCCCAAGTACCAAGCCCTTTGGAAGAAAGCCCTTATCTCCGCCGAGCGGAAAAACTGGGATTATGTGATCGACCAAGTGCTGCCCATCGTGACGGCCAACGTCGGATTTCTGGACGGCCGCAAACTGCTGCGCAGCGCTGAAGGCGAAGCCACCGGTGGCAGCGGCGGCAAGAAGTTCAGTTTTGGCCTAGGCGGCCTGAAGCCCAGCTCCAAAAAAGAGCCGGCCGAAGCCATTGCTGACATGGAAGAGAATGTGTTCCGCAAGGACCCCTTCAACCTCAACGCGAATGAGCAGCTCTATGATATCGCGATGAAGATGAATTTCCCGGATCTGGCCGCGTTTGCCCTGGAGACCATCCGCGCCGGCCATCCTGAGAACACCAAGCACATGCACAAGCTGGCGCTGCACTACATGGAGCACAAGCAGCCGGAGCTGGCCGCCGAAGTGTACCGTCTCATCTCCGTGGTCAATCCGCGTGACATGGAAGCCAAGCAGGGGGAAAAGAACGCCGCCGCGCAAAGCTCCATCAAAAATCAGGGCTGGGGCTCCGCGAACTTCAAGGATGCGATGAAGGACTCCGGCGAGGCCGCCAAGCTGGAAATGCTCAGCCGCCAGGGCATGACGCAGGAGCAGATGGAGCAGTTCCTCGCGGAAACCATCGAGCAATACAACGCCGACCAAGGGAACATCGTCATCGTCAAACGCATGTCGGATCTGTATGAGCGTCTCGGCCAGCTGGATACGGCGCTGATGTTCTACGATTACGCCCTCACTCTGAACGCCGGTGACGTGGCCCTGCAGCGCAAGGTGGAAATCCTGCGCGACAAGGTGCAGGATCAGAAGATCGCGGATTATGAGCGCGAGATCGAAACCGATCCTGATGCGCCCGACATTGATGACAAGCGTGCGCAGCTGGCCGAAATCCGCCGCCAGCGTGCCGGAGTGGTCATTGCCGAGGCCAAGACCCGGGTGGACCGCAACCCGACCGACAAAGGACTGCGCTACGAACTGGGCCAAGCCTACTTCAACGCCGGCATGTACGGCGAGGCGCTGCCCGAGCTGCAGCAGGCGAAGTCGAACCCCAACATGCGCATCAAGGCGATCCTCATGCTAGGACGCTGCTTTGAGCGCAAAAACATGAACGATCTGGCCAAAACTTCGTTCTTGGAGGCGGTCAAAGAGCTGCTGGTCATGGACGCGACCAAGAAAGAAGTGCTCTATGAGCTGGCCAACGTACTGGAAAAAATGGGCGACAAGGCGGGAAGCCTGGACGCGCTGAAGGAAATCTACAACGCCGACTACGGCTACCGGGACGTGGCGCACCGGGTGGAGTCCTCCTACTCATAACTGATCTTTTCAGGTCTCCCCTGCTGACACCCCGTTTCGCCTTCCGAAACGGGGTGTTTTTTGTTCGCGGCCAAATGGTACTGGAAAGCCGGGATGTGTCCTCCATCTTGCGAGCTGATGATATTCGAATTTCTCGCCGCCACCGACGTCTGGACCACAGTTAAAGACGGCGTGCCCGTCGTACTCGCCCTGATCCTCATTGAGGGACTGCTCTCCGTGGACAACGCGCTGGCGATTGCCGCGATGGCCTCCCATCTGGATGAGAAGCAACGCAAGACGGCGATGAACATCGGCTACATCGGGGCCTATGGCTTTCGCATCGTGGCGCTGCTCACCGCCAGCCTCATCATGGGCAATCACTGGCTGATGCTGCTGGGGTCCCTCTACCTCGTGTGGCTGATGTGCTCCCACTTTGCCGAACAGGGGGATGAAGGAGAAGAGGGTGATGGCAAAGCGAAGAAGATCCCGCAAAGCTTTGCCAAGACGATCGCGATGATCGCTTTTCTCGATCTGAGCCTGAGCTTTGACAACGTCGTCGCCGCCGTGGCCTTTGCCCGTGACAGCAAGACGCTGGTATATATTGGCGTGACGCTGGGCATCATCACACTGCGGCTGGTGGCCGGTTACTGCATCAAGCTGCTCGAACGGCAGCCCTGGCTGGAGCACACAGCGTTTCTGCTGGTGGGGTTCGTGGGTCTGCTGCTGGGTCTGGAACTCTTTTGGGACCAAAGCGTCAAACAAGTCCTCGAAATCGGTGGCTTCAGCCTCATCGGTGAGGCGGGTGGACACTACCACATTGCCAAGGCGGTTAAATTCGCTGGCATCATTGGCATCATCCTTGTGCACCTGGCGTATGAAAAAAACGCCGTGGTCAAAGGCGTGCTGCGCCCGGCGCTGCGCCTGCTGCTGCTGCCAGCGCGATTGATTTCTGGTCTGGTCGGGGCTGTCTTTTCTGTGATCTTCTGGCCGTTTCGTGCCGCGTGGTCAGCCGTGACCCGAAAATAAGAATCCCCCGGCTGTGAGGCCGGGGGACTCCGTGATTCACTTTAGGGCTGCGTGGCTGTTATGGCTTCGGCTTGGTGAGCATTTCGAAGTCATCGCTGCGGAAGGGTGTCACTGGCAGGCCGTCGACGCTGTAGAGATTGCAGACAGGATTGTCGGACCATGCGTAGCGGACAGCCACGGGTTTGGCGACGCCCTTGGCGCTGACTTCGAGCTTGTCCTTGCCGGTGATTTTCGCCTCGGCCCAGGCCCATTTTTTGTCTTCACCGCACACTACGAAGCCCTTCACTTCAGGCACATCCACCGTACGGAGGCTGCTGCCGAAGGTGTCGAGTGTGACGATGGCTTTGTTTCCCGCGAACTCGGCGGCTTTGAACTCGGGGCTGCGATAGGGCAGCTTCATGCCGTAGTCTTTCACCAGTGCCAGACGGGCGAGGCGCTCGGCCACGTCACGCTTGTTCTTCGGATGAATGTCATTGGCTTCACCGAGGTCGATGATGACGGCCTGACCGCCGTTTTTGATGGCGTTCTGGGTTTTCGTCTGGCTCTCGCGCAGTTCGGCCCAGGAGCTGGCGGTGGCCTGCTCGGCGTCGGTTTTTTCGGCCATGAAGTCAGCCAGCTGCACCCAGTAGAAGGGAAAATCTCCCTGCTTCCACTCGTTGCGCCAGTTCTGGATCATGAAGGGGAAAAGGCTGGCGTACTCATAGGCGCGTCCGGCATTGCTTTCGCCCTGGTACCAGATGGCTCCTTTGATGCCGTAGCCTATGGTAGGGAGTAATGCGCCGTTGTAGATGTTGGCAGGGCGGGCATTGCCGTTGAGCCAGGCGGCAGGTGGGGCAGGAGCGCGGGCGGTGAAGGGTTTGCCGGCTTTCTTGGCTTCATCCGCCTGCTTCTGCCAGTTGGCGAGATCGGCGTCATACTTGGTCTTGGCTGCGGGGGAAGTGAGGAAAGCCTCGTTCTTTTTCGTGTTGTCCATCAGCAGCTTGAAACGTGCGTCTTTTTCGAGTTCGCCGCGGTTCACCCAGGCTTCGGCAGCGCTGCCGCCCCAGGCGTTGTTGATCAGACCTACGGGCACATCGAGCATGTTGTGCAGGACGCGGCCATAGAAGAAGCCGACGGCGCTGAAGCCACCGACTGTTGCTGGCGAGCACTCTTTCCACTCGCCCTTGAAGTCCTTTTGCGGCTCCTGAGTGCCCACGTTTGGCACGGTGATGAGGCGGATGTTTGGATACTTCGCGGTGGCGATCTCAAGATCGGAATCCCAGCTGGAACCGACGTTCCACTGCATGTTGGACTGGCCGGAGCAGATCCACACCTCGCCGACGAGCACGTTTTTAAGTTCCTTGGCGGTGGTGCCTTTGATGGAAATCGTTGCGGGTTTCGCGTTGGCAGGCACGGGATCGAGCTTCACGATCCATTTGCCATCGGCACCGGCCTTGGCGGTCTTGGTTTGGTCTCCAAATTTCACTGTCACTTCGGTGCCGGGAGCATCCCAGCCCCAGAGCGGATTGGTCTGCTTTTGTTGAAGGACCATGTTATCACCAATGATGGCGGGGAGTTTGAGTTCAGCGCGGGCAGTACATGCCAGCGCAGCGAGGAGGGTGGTAAGTGAGAGGAGTCTCATGGATGGGTAAAAACTGGAAGAAAGAAACGCAGGCCGCGGCGGGGTTTTCAAATCTTTTAACTCCCCCTTTATGAAGAATTCTCTGCCATCCGCCGATTGCCAAGTAAACGGCGTCAAAGACAGCACTTGAAAGCATGTCTCTTCCATTTCATTAGCAGACCACGGGCGGCCACACGGCGTGGCGGCTTCCCCGAAGACTTGATGATTGAAACGGATTCCTCAGAACCAGGCAGCTTCCTTCCGAAGAGTGTCAGCAAACCCGTGAAAGCGGGCCATGGCATGAAGATCGGCATCTTCGCCGGCATTCATGGGGATGAGGAGGCGGGCACGCTGGCCACGCATGAACTCATCGAGTGGGCTGCTGAGAGGCCGGAGGAACTGCATGACTATGAGCTGCATTTTTTTCCGGTCTGCAATCCCTCGGGCCGCACGCTCGGTACGCGGCACAGTCACAGCGGCCTGGATTTGAACCGCGAGTTTTGGTTTGGGTCCACCGAGCCGGAGGTTGTCTTTCTGGAAGCCGAGCTGCGGCGTGAGCGCTATGACGGCATCATCTCGCTGCACTCCGATGACACGTCTGACGGCTGCTATGGATTCGTCAGCGGTGCGCTGCTCAGCGAACATTTGCTGGAACCTGCGCTGCAGGCCGCGAGTGAGTTTTTGCCGCGCAACGAGCAGCACATCATCGACGGGTTCCTCGCCTCACGCGGCATCATCAAGGAAGGTTACCTCGGTATTCTCAGCGCGCCGCCGGAGCAGCGGCCGCATGCGCTGGAGATTGTGTTTGAGACGCCAGCGCTGGCACCGATGGACGCGCAGGTAAAAGCGACGGTGGCGGCGGTGAAGAGGATTCTGGTGGAGTATCGGGAGCTGCAGGCGTATGCGGCGAATCTTTAAAACGCGCTCAACGCCCCTGCCTCACTCTCAGCAACTTCTCCCCTGCCGCGTTGAGCGTCTCCACCTGCTTGGCGTAATGAAAGCGGATGAAGCGGTGTTCGGGTTCACGGAAGAAGCTGGAGCCGGGGACGCCGGCGACGCCGACTTCGCGGACGAACCATTCGGCGGCTTCGGTGTCGGTGGGGAAGCCGAGGGATGAGATGTCCATGAGGACGTAGTAGGCGCCGTGGGGCTCGGTGAATGGGAGGCCGGTGGCGCGGAGGTGATTGAGGAAGATGTCTCGCTTCTCGGTGTAGAGATCGCGCAGGCCGTGGTAGTAGCTGTCTGGGAGTTCGAGTCCGGCAACGGCGGCCTCTTGGAGCGGGGCAGCGGCACCGACGGTGAGGAAGTCATGCACCTTGCGCGCCTGCGCGATGATGTGCGGCGCGGCCTGCACGTAGCCGAGGCGCCAGCCGGTGATGGAGTAGGTTTTGGAAAGGGAATTGCACACGATGACGCGCTCGGCAGCGCCGGGAAGTGAGTGCATGTACACGTGCTCATGCGGGGCGCAGACGATGTGCTCGTAGGGCTCGTCAGTGATGACGAAGGCGTCGTGCTTTTCGGCGAGATCGAGGATCATCTGCAGCTCGGCGCGGGTGAAGACCTTGCCGGTGGGGTTGGAGGGATTGCAGACGATGATGGCCTTGGCGCCCTGCGCAAAGGCGCGTGCGAGTTCATCGGGATCAAAACCAAACTGCGGCGGGCGGAGGGGCACATAGATGGGCTCGGCCCCGGAGAGGATGGCGTCTGCGGCGTAGTTTTCGTAGAAGGGCGAGAAGACGATGACTTTGTCCCCGGGCTCGCAGCAGGTCATCATGGCGCACATCATGGCCTCCGTGCTGCCGCAGGTGACGACGAGGTTTTGATCTGGATCGACCGGGGTGCCGGAGAAATGGGTGATCTTTTTGGCGAGGGCCTGGCGGAAGCGCGGCGCGCCCCAGGTCACTGCGTACTGATGGAACGGGCCACGCGTGGCGCGTTCCAATGCAGTGAGGAGTTCCTCCTGTGGATTGAAGTCGGGAAAGCCCTGAGAAAGATTGATCGCGCCATGCTGATTGGAAAGGCGCG
>JAPLUN010000649.1 GCA_026397715.1 Verrucomicrobiota bacterium | reverse complement strand
GGTGCCACCAGCGGCCCCATCAGCGACGAAGAGCTCTTCTACCTTAAAGCCCGCGGAATCAGCGACAGCGAAAGCCGCAAACTCATCATTGAAGGTTTCCTGGCCGGTGTCATTGAGCGCTTCGGCAATGGCGAACTGCTGGACACCTTGGTGGCCCGCATCGACGAGAAGTTGGAGCGGGCGGTCTGAGCCGCCCCCCCCTGCGCTGCATCAAACGCGATCCAGCGCAGGAATCACCCCGACTGAAAGGTCCACCGGGCAGTTGGTCACGCTCGTTGTGAGGCGTTCCCACATGTACTGCACGGCCTGGGCCAGCAGTTGCACGTCCACGCGGGCATCATGGCGCTTCACGCCTTTGCTGGACACGCCTACGCGCCCAAGCACCGCATCCAGTCCATGGCCGCCTTTGCCGCCCCAGATTTTGCGAGAGAAGTCACGCGAGTCGAGGGCGCTCGTTTCGCGCACTGGAATGCGATGGCGTTTGCAGTTCTCCGCGATGAAGCGCATGTCAAAACGAATGCCATTGTGGGCGATGAGCGTCGCATCATGACCGACGAAGCGGGAGAACTCCATCAGCACATCCACGGGATGTGGAGCGTCCGCCACCTGCGCCTGTGTGATTCCGGTCAACTTCGTGATGAAGGAAGGAATGCGATTTTCCGGCCTCACATAGCTGTCGAAGTATTCACCCTCGTTCCATTTGCCGTTCTTCACCTTCATCGCTGCGATCTGGATGATCTCGTGCTGGGAAGGTAACAGGCCGGTGGTTTCGAGATCGAAAATAATGAGGTTCATGAATGCGGGCGGAACACGCTGTCGCATCCCACCCCTTCGTTGCGGCCATAGCAGACTGATTGCAAGGCATTAAACGTAGACCCGGGGCACGCGGGAGTTGATGTTGGTGAGCACTTCATACGGGATCGTGCCCGCCCAATCCGCCACATCTTGCGCGGATATGCCATCACCAATGAGTGTCACTGCGTCGCCATTGTAGGCGGTGCCCCACTCAAGATTGACCATGAACTGATCCATGCACACGCGCCCCGCAATGGGATGCCGCTGGCCGCGAATGACCACCTGTCCGCGATTTGATAGCGCCCGGAAATAGCCATCGCCATAGCCCACGGGCACGGTGACGACGCGCACCGGGTGATCGCTCTGCCAGGTGCCACCGTAACTGACGGAACTGCCGGGCTGCACGACTTTGAAATAAACCACCTGAGACTTCCAGCTTAGTGCCGGCTGCAGCGTGACTGTATGCGGCACCTCCTTCGAGGGATAAACACCATAGAGCATGATGCCCGGACGGACGAGATCGAGGTGGCTCTCGGGAAGCTGCAGGATGCCGCCGGAATTGGCGATGTGGCGCTGGGGGGGCTGCAGTCCGCGCTTGGGATAAAACTCCAGCACTTCGAGAAAGCGTGCGAGCTGCTCTTTGGCTGAGGCGAGGTCCGCGGAGTCTGAATTGGCAAAGTGCGAATAGATGCCGGCGACAACCACATTCGTGAAGCTCAAACTGGCTTCCAGCAGCTTCTCCGCGTTGTACCAATGCACGCCGATGCGCTCCATGCCGGTGTCGATCTTCAAATGCACGCGCGCCTTCGTTTTCACCGCTGCGGCGGCTTCATCAATCTGCCGGAGTTTGTCGATGGAGGACGCCGCCATCATCAAATCATGCGCGATGAACTGCGGGATCTGCCGCGTGGCCACACCTCCAAAAACAAGAATCGGCAGCGTGATGCCGGCCTGACGCAGCACGATGGCTTCTTCAAGCAGCGCCACGCCCAAACAGGGCGCGCCA
This sequence comes from Verrucomicrobiota bacterium, assembly GCA_026397715.1. Classification (GTDB taxonomy): domain Bacteria; phylum Verrucomicrobiota; class Verrucomicrobiia; order Verrucomicrobiales; family Verrucomicrobiaceae; genus Prosthecobacter. Next base: position 6,834 of record JAPLUN010000649.1, on the reverse strand, counting down.
TGATTCATCAAGTGCCGTGCCACTTCGACGATGCCATGGCCGTAGGCATTCGCCTTCACCACGGGCATGACAGAAGCCGTGCCCACATGCGCACGGATTGCGTCATAGTTCTGCGCGATGGCACCGAGGCTGACCTCGACGTGAGCTGGGCGGATGGCGTCGGTTGGATTCAAGTGGGGCACACTCGACTAGCCCAAGATCGCTTTCAACTTCGCTGACACTTCGGCAAAGGCTTCGTCACTCAGCGCCGGGGTGGCGGCAGCGGCCATGGGCAGGCCTTCTTCTGGAAGGGTGATCCAGGAGCGGCAGCCGCCGTAGCTCTTCGCATAAGGGAAATGCCAGTTTTGCGGCAGTTTGTAGGCACGGACGAGAGCGACGTGCAGGCAGGTCTCATCATCATAGATGAAGCGATCCTTCACCACGTCCTCATTCCAGATGTGCAGAGGGGCCAGTGCGGCCACCTTGTCCCAGTCCGTGACTTTCCAGACCTGCTCGAGTGTGGCGCAGCCATCGATGTCGACGGTGGTGCGCACTTCCTCCGGCGGAAAGTCGCGCTGGGTGTTCTCGGGCACCCAGCTCAGTTTTTCGGCCTGATTGTGGAACCAGGTTGGGAAGAGGAAGAACTCGCGGTGTTTCCACTCAAAGCCGCCGCGGCCTTCGTGAATGCCGCCTTTGCGCAAAATGATGCTGAGCCGGCCCTGCGCCAGTGCGTCGCAGACGAAGGACCATTCTTTGAATCCGGTGGGGGTGGTGAGGTTGGGCATTGCTGCGGATACAACGCGGCTCCGGGGGCCGCAAGTGCTGGCAGAGCGCAGAAAGTGCGGCATGCTGTGCCACGTTTGATTCCACGGATGTCTTCCCCTTTTAATGCCACCGGTGCCTGCACCCGCATCAGCCGCCGCCAGCTGCTCTCCGCAGGTGGCTTGGGGATGTTTGGTCTGACGATGCCGCGATTCCTGCAAGGTGCGGAGAACCAGGGGATCGAGAAGCTCGTGGCACGCGCCAAGTCGGTGATCTTCTGCTTCCAGTGGGGCGGGCCGAGCCATCTGGAGACTTTTGACATGAAACCGGATGCGCCTGAGGGCATCCGCGGGTTTCACAAGCCGATCAAATCGAACGCCGATGGCATCTGGGTATCCGAGAAGCTGCCTAAGACGGCCAAGGTGATGGACAAGGTCACGCTGGTGCGGTCCGTGCATCACACGATGAAGAATCACAACAGCGCGGGCTATTACGCGCTGAGCGGCCACGCCCCGCCGAGTGATGACCAGCGTCTGAAGGATTCGCCGGATCTGTTTCCCTCCTATTCGTCCGTGGTGGACAGGATCTCACCGCTCAAAGGCGAAATCCCGACCGCCGCCACCTTCCCTTACATCGTGAGCGATGGCTCCCTGACCCCGGGGCAGCGTGCAAGCTTTCTCGGCAAGGAGCATGATCCCTTCATCGTGCTGCGTGATCCGAGTGCGCCGGGCTTTGCGCTGCCTGAGCTGAGCCTGCCAAGCGGGGTGAGCTTTGAACGGCTGAATGCACGGCGCGAGCTGCAAAAGCTGGTCGATTCCCAAACACGGCTGCTGGATTACTCTGCTGAGGCACGGGGCATCGAAAGCTACTATGACAAGGCCTTGTCGATGCTGCACAGCGAGAAACTGCGTGCGGCCTTCGACCTGACCAAGGAGCCGGACAAGGTGCGCGATGGCTACGGGCGATCGCCCTACGGACAGAGCCTGCTGCTGGCCCGGCGGCTGGTCGAAGCAGGCGTGAAGTTTGTGACGGTGAATTTCTCCCAGGGCATCGGCGGCCAGAGCACCACCGAGGGCGGGTGGGACACACATGGCTTCAACGACACGCGCATGTTCCCGATCATCGAGAAGTACCACATGCCGATTACCGAGCAGACGCTGCCGACGTTTTTGACCGACCTGGATGAACGCGGTCTGCTGGATGAGACTCTGGTGGTGTGGGTGGGTGAGTTTGGCCGCACGCCGAAGATCAACAAGAACGTCTCACGCGATCACTGGCCGCAGTGCTATACAGCCCTGCTGGCAGGCGGTGGCGTGAAGCGCGGCTATGTGCATGGCGCGTCTGACAAAAACGGCGAGCATCCCGCAGACAAACCCGTAAAGCCAGATGATCTGGCCGCCACGATGTATCACCTGCTGGGTATTCAGCCGGACACGGAGGTGCGCGACGTGGTCAACCGCCCCGTGCCCATCAGCTACGGCAAAGTCATCCAGGAGATCATCGCATGAAGACACTGCTCGCCACACTCTGCCTGCTGGCCGCCGCCAGCATGCCAGCCAAGGATCTTGGCATGAATCCAGTCTTCAAACATTACATCGGCAACTGGAAGGCTGCGGGTGAACTGAAGGGGGAAAACAACATCCTCGACATCAAGGAGGAATGGACCGGCGCAGCGGAAGGCGACAATTCTTTCGTGGTCAAAGGGACGCGTACGATCAATGGCGACACGCAGCCGTTTCAATGGACGATCACTTACAACGAAGGTGCGGACAGTTACGAAGCCATCCTCTCAGGGGCGGAAGGCTCGCAGACGATCCGTTTTGAAGGCCATGTGTCGGAGGTCAATCTCACGTTTGAACTTAAGGCCGTCACCGGCAGCGGCGAAAGCAGCATCACCATCAACGAAGCATTCGCAGGCGATGCCAAAGATGTCATCGAAAGCAAAGTCACCTTCACGGGAGACACCGGACTGACCACCCTGCAAGGCGTGATCAAGCACCAGAAAGAAAAAGCACCGTAGTGAACATCACCGACTGGAATCAGGCCTATCAAGATAACTTTACGCCGTGGGACAAAGGCCTGCCTTCACCACCGCTGGTGGAATGGCTGAGCAGCAACACTCTCTCAGGCCGGGTGCTCGTGCCTGGCTGCGGTGTTGGCCACGATGTGGCACACTTGGTATCACGCGGCATCGACGCCTATGGGCTCGACATCGCACCGGCGGCAGTGGATCGCGCCAAGGAGCACTACCCACAACTGGCGGAGCGCTTTGTGTGCGCTGATCTGTTTGAGTTTCGGGGCCAGTATGATGCCATCGTTGAGCACACCTGCCTGTGCGCACTGCCGCCGGAATGGCGCACGAAGTATCGGGATGCAGTAACCTCTTTATTAAAGCCGGGCGGACTGCTGGTGGGCGTGTTTTTCATCAATCCTGAAATGGATCCTGGGGAAACCGGACCACCCTTCGGCATTTCGCCGGATGAACTCACTGCATTGTTTGCGGTGCGCTTTCAGATCATGGAAAGCCATGTGCCCATTGCGGCCTATCCGGGACGCGAGGGCCGCGAAAGTCTGCGCGTGCTGCGGCTTACTTTGTCTTGATATCCCCTGACAAGGGCGCCGCAGGATTCTGCATGCGCCGGGTTATGAAATCCTGCGGGACGAGCTGCTTCACCGTGCCTGCAATGATGTTCTCAATACCAGGGGCAAACCGGGCGGGACGACCATAGTAGACCATGGCTCCGGCACCTTCATAGCCGCCCTCTTCCCAGACCCGCTGAGAGGGAATGTAGCAGGGCACGTCATTGGTGTAGCTGTTCACCCAGGTGCGGGCGGGATCGAATTCTTTCTTGAAGCGCAGGCTGTAATCCACGACCACCTCGCCAGGCAGATTGATGGTGAGCAGGTCGCTTCCGTAATTCCAGACCTGAATGGTATAAGGGAGAGCGGCGGGGATTTTCTCGCCGCGTTCGAGCATGGCGAGATGCTGCCGGGCATGATAGGCCGTCCATTTGTTGGAATCAGCGGCTTTGGCCTTCCATTCTTCCACCGTAGGCAGCTTGTCGAATGGCAGCATCACCTCGCGGTGGGCGCAGTTAAGCGGGCCGTTCAAAGGCTGCATCGGGCTGTTGATAAGACGCACGATTTCTTTGGCAACGGTGACTCCGTGCTCAATGGCGAAACGGTTTTCCACTCGCGGATAGGGGTTCTGATCTGCCCCGCAGCCGATGGAGATCAGGCAGATGGAGTCCGGGAAGCGCAGCTCCATTTCTTCATGGGCCAGCCCAGCCCAGTCCCCATGAATCTCGTTGTTTCCGAGCGTTGTGCAGTGACAGGCATAGCTGGCATGGGTGGCGATGAGCTTTTTCCCATTGGCAGATCTGACGCACAGGACTGGCAGGGCACGATCGCTCGGTCCGCTGAAATTTTGGGCATTCTGGAATCCAGCGTCTGTTTTCAACCGGCGATTGAAGGCGAAATAGGCCCTGCCCACACTCCATTCAAGCCTGGCAGGCGCCATCTTGTCCAATGCCTGACCAATGATGCTGACGATATGAGATGTCAGATCCTCGGTATAGCGCTCTACATGCTTCGCCTGATCTGCAGCCAGGTCTTCGCCGAAGAGAAAAGGCAGCACGCCTTTGAGCATCGGTGCAGAGTGCGTGTGAGTGGAATGCAGGGCGAAGCGCTCGTCTGCAATGGTCCTGCCACCGGTGGCAAGCCGTTTGAGCACTTCGGCGCGGACAGACGCAGGCACACCGCAGTTATCCACGCTGACAATGACCGCAGGCGCATCATTCTGCCACTGCAGGGCGAGAGCATTGGCATGGAGCCGCTGCGCCACCTTGGCAGTCTCTGTCGTACGGCTGCCATAACCGCTCAGACGCACAGGGTAGTCAGGTGTGATGTCGACATCCGCCGCACCCGCCTTCCAAGGCGGTGCAGTTTGCGCCAGCAACGGCGCCTGGAGGAGCAAGAATATCGGGAGGATGATTCGTCGCATTTGTCCGATTATGGACAAATGCGACGAATGCTTACAAGACTAATCCCAAATTTAGCAAAAAATGCTACGCGTTAGCATTCGCATAATCGATGGCGGCGCGGCAAATTTCCCAGAAGCTTCCGGGCTCCATACTGGCTCCGCCGACTAGGGCACCGTCCACATCCTTCTGGCTGATCAGCTCGGCCATGTTGCTAGGCTTCACACTGCCACCGTACTGAATGCGGATTTTTGCCGCCACGTCGTCGCCAAAAAGTTCGCCGAGAACCTGACGCGTGTAGGCGTGGGCCTCCTGCGCTTGTTCGGGGCTGGCGGTGCGACCGGTGCCGATGGCCCAGACGGGTTCGTAAGCGATGACGCAGTCGGTGATGCGGCGCGGCCCCACCTCAGCCAGTGACTCACGCAGCTGGCTGCCAAGCACCTGTTCGATCTGCCCGTTGTCACGCTCAGCGAGTGTTTCGCCGATGCAAAGAATGGGATGGATGCGGGCTTCGAGAGCCGCGAGCACCTTGGCGTTCACGATGGCGTTGGTTTCTCCGTAGAGGCTGCGACGCTCGCTGTGTCCGAGGATGACGTGCTTGCAGCCGCATTCCTTGATCATGCGGGCGCTGATCTCACCGGTGAAGGCACCCGCTGGCTGGGCGCTCATGTTTTGAGCGGCCAGTTCAACGCTCTGCTCACGCGCATTGACGAGCACGTCCTGGGCCTTGGCCAGACTGACAAAGGGCGGAGCCACGACGATTTGCACTGGAATTTTGTCCGGCACAAGACGGGCGAAGGCACGGAGGAAGTCATCCGTCTCCTGCGGTGTCATGTGCATTTTCCAGTTGGCGGCGATGATGGGTTTGCGGAAGGGAACGAAAGCCATGGGGTGTTTGATAAAGAGGTTGGTAGCTGAGGGGGCGATTATTTGTCTTTCAAGCAGGCGACGCCGGGGAGGACTTTGCCTTCGAGGAGTTCGAGGGAGGCACCGCCGCCGGTGGAGATGAAGGTCATTTTGTCGCCGAGCTTGGCCTTCTTGACGGCTTTCACGCTATCGCCACCGCCGATGATGGTCTTGGCGCTGGAATTTGCCGCGACTGCCTCAGCGACGTCAAAGGTGCCTTTGGAGCTTTCCTTGATCTCAAACACGCCCATCGGGCCGTTCCAGATGACGGTTTTGGCCTTGGCGATCTCGTCAGAGAAGAGCTTCACGGACTCAGGCCCGATGTCGACGCCTTCCCAGCCGTCAGGAATGCTTTCGCCTGCACCAGTGAATTTGATGTTGCCGAGCTTCTTCGTGTCAAAGTCGAAGGAATCGGTGATCATCGCATCCACAGGGATGAGAATTTTCACACCACGCTCCTTGGCCTTGTCGAGGGCGGCCTGTGCGATCGGCTCCCACTCGGGCTTGTAGAGGCTTTTGCCAATGGTGATGCCCTGGACGATTTTGCGGAACGTGTAGGCCATGCCGCCGCCGATGATGATGGTGTCAGCCTTTTCGAGCAGGCGGTTGATGACGCCGATCTTGTCGTTCACCTTGGCACCGCCGAGGATCACCACGAACGGACGCTCAGGGTTTTCGAGTTCGTCGTGCAACCAGGTCAGTTCCTTCTCCATCAGGAGACCGGAGACGGCAGGCAGGTAATCAGCGATGCCTGCGGTGGAGCTGTGCGCACGGTGAGCGGAGCCGAAGGCGTCGTTCACGAAGATTTCGGCGAGGTCCGCCATGCCTTTGGCCAGCTCAGGATCATTCTTTTCTTCACCGGCATGGAAGCGGGTGTTTTCAAGCAGGAGCACGTCACCGTTGCCGAGTGCGAGCGCCTTGGCCTTTGCCTCTTCACCGACGCAGTCACTGGCGAAAGCGACCGGCTTGCCGATGAGGGCGCTCAGAGCCGGAGCCACTGGGGCGAGGCTCTGCTTAGGGTCACGCTGGCCTTTCGGACGGCCCAGGTGGCTGGCAAGGATGATTTTGGCACCTTTTTCGATCAGGTAATTGATGGTTGGCAGCGTCTCCTGAATGCGGGTGGCGTCGGTGATGACCATAAGGACGTCTTTCACTTCGAGTGGCACGTTGAAAACCACTCGCAAAAAAACGCGTTAACCGGCGAGGT
>JAPLUN010000372.1 GCA_026397715.1 Verrucomicrobiota bacterium | reverse complement strand
CGCGCCGTCATTGATCTCGCTCAGAAAACCGGCGTCTATCAGGAAGGTGAAGACTGGCTCAAGAACAGCGCCGAATCCTATCGCCGCGCCGGCATTCCGGTGCTCATCGACCGCTCAGCAGAAGTGCTGCGGGATGGCTGGCCGCTGCCAGACACCATTTTCTACTTCGGCTGGTATACCGACCACATCGTCGGGGCGCTCGCCTCAACCGCCTTCCGCTTCAAACGGGGTGCCATCGCCTGCCATCTGCACTCGTTCAGCGCCAGCATCATCCGCTCGCATGACAGGGCCTGGGCTGGCCCCCTCCTCTCGCACGGAGCCGCCGTCACATTTGGCAATGTGTTTGAGCCCTACCTCGCGCTCACACTGCACTTTGACATTTTCAACAAGCGCCTCCTCGAAGGATTCACGGTCGGCGAGGCCGCATGGAATGCCACACCGGCACTGTCGTGGATGAATGTCGTTCTGGGAGATCCCTTATACCGCCCCTTTGGCAAAGGCATCGGGGCCAAGCTCGGGGAAGGATCCGACCGTGACTACGCGCTCTATCAAGGTATGGCGCTGCGCCTGGCTGGCGAGCCTGATGGGCACATCAAGACCGCACTCACCGAATTCGCCGAGAAACGAAAAAGACCGCGCCTCCTCGAACTCACCGCACTGCTCTCCGCCCTGCAGTCCAAATTACCCCAGACCATCGACCTGTTCGAACACGCCGAATCCACTACTCAAGATGCCGCCGAGCTGCTGCGTTTGAGATTGTACCGTGCTGAAATCCTCCGCCGCAGTGAAAAAGCCGATGCCGCACGCAAGCTGCTGCGCGAGACACTCGGTGACTCCCGTTTCAAAGATCAACCCGCCCGAACCGCCGCCGAGTCCCTGCTCAAGGACATGGGCGGATGAAAAGCCGCCGCCATATAGAATGCAGCAAAATTGGCAGTCTGTGCTAAAACCCAGGGCTCATCGCCCGTTTGAAGTTAGCCGTTCATTCACACCCATCCATGAAGATCACCACCACCGCCCTTTTCTTACTTTGCCTGACCCTCGGGGCCAGCGCTGAAATCCGCATCTGGAAGGACGCCTCAGGTGCCCACGAAATCAAAGCCGAACTCGTCAGTGTCGCCGGAGGCAAAGTCACTCTGAAGCGTGAAAATGGCACCCTGCTCACTCTCGCGGTCGCTTCTCTCAGCAAGGCAGATCAGGCTCTCCTCGGTGGCGGGGCCTCCAGCAGCGCCGGCGGCGCTCCTGGCGACTGGCCGCAGTGGCGCGGCCCTGGCCGTGACGATGTCTCCAAGGAAACGGGGCTGCTCAAAAAATGGCCTGCAGGTGGCCCGAAGCGGCTGTGGGTGAACGAAGAAGCCGGGCTCGGCTATTCCGGTTTCGCCGTTGTCGGCGGCAAACTTTATACCATGGGCTTGTACGATGCTGAGGAAAAGCTCATCTGCATCGACACCGCCACCGGCAAGAAGCTGTGGGAAACCGCCGTCGGCCCCATTTTGAAAAACGGCTGGGGAGATGGACCCCGTGCCACTCCCACAGTCGCCAACGGCATGGTCTATGCCACAGGTGGCAATGGTGACATCATTTGTGCGGATGCTGCGTCCGGCAGGAAAGTCTGGGAAAAAAGCCTCCAAAAAGATCTCGGCGGCAAACTTCAGGGCTGGGGCTACACCGAATCTCCGCTGGTGGATGGTGATCTCGTCATTGTGACTCCGGGCGGTGCCAAAGGCGCTGTAGCTGCGTTGGATGCCAAGACCGGCAAAGTCACATGGCAGACCACCGATGTGACAGAGAATGCCCAATATTCATCCGTCATCCCTATCACCCAGGGTGGTGAACGCGAATACGTGCAGCTGCTCATGAACAGCATCCTCGGCGTCTCCAAAACAGGCAAGGTGCTTTGGAAAACCGAATTTCCCGGAAAAACCGCCGTGATTCCCACCCCCATCTACAGCGACGGTCAGGTGTATGTGGCCGCTGGTTATGGTGTCGGCTGCAAGTCGGTGAAAATCGACGGTGGCAGCGTCACCGAATTGTATTCCAATACCAACATGGTCAATCACCATGGCGGAGTAGTTCTTATCGACGGCCTGCTCTACGGCCATTCCGACAAGGGCGGCTGGACCTGCCAGGATTTCAAAACCGGCGACATTGTCTGGCAGGACAAAGGCATCGGCAAAGGCGCGGTGACCAGCGCAGATGGCAAGCTCTACTGCCTCTCGGAAGACTCTGGTACTGTAGCCTTGGTGGAGGCATCCAAAAAGGGCTGGCAGGAAATCAGCAATTTCAAACTCGAAGCCACCTCCTCACAGCGCAATCCCAAAGGCAAGATCTGGACGCATCCCGTCATCAGCAACGGCAAGCTTTACCTGCGTGACCAGGAGTTCATTTCCTGCTACGATGTGAAAGGCTGATGCACAGTTTCATCAAATCTCTCGGAGGCAGGGCCGCTTGGCTCTGCCTCTTTTTTATGCTTACTCACTGTGGTCCGGCGCCCCGCAGCGAGTGGAAGCTGCTCTCTGAGGAGTTTGCACCTGCCTGGAAAGCCTCCGGCATGCCCGAAGAGGGCAAAGTTTTGATCCACGACGGCGAGATCACCTTGCAGCCCGGCCAGCCAATGACCGGAGTGCGTTTTGATGCGTGGAAGTCGGCCGGTCTGCCGCTCTCACCCTATGCCATCGAATACGAAGCCATGCGCGTGGAAGGGAACGACTTCTTCGGCACCGTGACCTTTCCGGTGAATGACTCGCATGTCTCGCTCGTCGTCGGCGGCTGGGGTGGCACACTCGTCGGCATCTCCAGCATCGATGAAATGGACGCCAGCGAGAACAACACCCACGGCAACGGCTACTTTGAAAACAACCGCTGGCACAAGGTGCGCATTGAGTTGCGCGATGATGAACTGCGGGCCTGGATCAATAACAAGCTCTTCGTCAATACCAGCACCAAAGGCCATCGGCTCGGCCTGCGAAGCGGTGACATTGAAAAATGCGTCCCCTTCGGATTCGCCAGCTATGCAACTCAGGCACGCATCCGGAATGTGGTGATACGCCGCCTCTAAACTATCCGACCTGAGGCTTGACCTTGCGGGGCCACCCCATATCCTCCGCAATCATGGCAACCGAGCACTTTCAACGAGGTCAGGTCATTTTTCGTGAAAACGACAAATCCAAGGAGGCCTACTTCATTGTCAGTGGGCTGGTCGAGATCTCCATCAACACCTCCCATGGCGTCCAGTCACTCGCCCAGATCGGCCCGGGTGAAATCTTTGGAGAGATGGGCATGATCATGGACCGCCCGCGTTCCGCCACCGCCACCGCGCTGGAAAACACCACGCTTGAGACCATCGCTGAAGCAGAGTTTGAACAGCAGATCATCCAGCGCTCCGACCGCCTGCATGTCTACCTCGCCACGCTGTTTGAGCGCATCCGCAGGACCGATCTGCTGCTGACCACCACCACGAATGCCACCGTACCGCTGGTGACCAAACCCAAGCCTGCCAAGGAGCCCGTCTTCCGCGTGAAGATCCGTTCGCACTACGATGAAACCAGTTTCGACCATCCTCCGGTGGAAAAAACGATCACCAAACTCCCCTTCCGCATCGGTCGCACTTACTTCGACACCGCAGTGTCATCCCTTGCCCGCAACGACATCTCCATTGAAGAGCCGCATCCTTATCAGCTCTCGCGCAATCATTGCGAGATCGATTTCGAGCACGGCCATTTCGTCCTGCGTGACCGCGGCAGCAAGCTCGGCTCCTGGGTGAATGGCGAACACGTCAGCGTTGATGCGGGCTGCATCACCAGCCTGCTGAAAACCGGCGAAAACAAAATCATCTTCGGCAACGCCGACAGCCCGCACCGCTACACGATCACGATTGAGGAACTGCCGTAAGCACGCGCTTCACTTCATCCGCACGATAGCCAAATCCCGGGCCGCTGAGCGTGCTCAGGTCCACGATGCCATTGCGCCGCTGGAACAGGCCGGGGTGAATCTCCTGCTCAGGCAGTGAAGCATCGGGGTAGAACTGCATGGCGTTGCATTCCACGCCCTGAATCGTTCCCGCATGGGCGGCCAGGCGCACGTGCGGAATCATCGCCAGCATCGGATTCGTCAGGTCCTGCACCATGAGCGGCATGCCATGCGCCTTGGCCCAGCACAGGCTCAGCAAGGCGCCTGTCTGCGTTTTGCAGGTCTTCAAGGCCACACCAGACCAGGCGAGGCGGCGCCCCAGGCGCACGAACTCCCAGTCATGAGCGCTTTCGTCGAGGAACAACGGCTTGCGCGCCGAGACACTGCGCACGTCGATTTGATGCGCCTCAAGATCGTATGGAAACGGCTGCTCCACATACAAGGTGCGGGCAAAAATTTCCGGCTCGTCGCGCAGCAGTCGGTCGAGGATGTCATTCACATAACCAGGCTCCTTGACGGTGCAGTTGAAGTCAGCGCTAAGCCACTTGACCCCACCGGCGAAACCAATGCGGCCGATGCGCTGCATGCGCTCAAAATCCCAGGCCGCATCCGTGCCGCGCAGCTTCACTTTGAGGCATTTCAAACCGTCGCGTTTGATCCAGTCTGCCAGCAGCAGCGGATGCTCATCTTTCGGTTCCGTGCCGTTCAAATCCGCTGCCTCCAGCGCATCCACACCGCCCACGAGATGCCACACCGGCAGTTGTTTCGGCGCATCCATCACAAGGTAGTCCTGCGGATAGCGTCCCTTGAAGTCAATGCCGCTGCCCACTTCAGGTGTGATGAAAGCCGACAAATCCCGGCTCATGAACTCCGCATTGTACGTGGAATAGATGTCACGGTTGTGCAGCACTCCATACGCATCATGCACGGCGATGTCGAAGGCGCTGAATGCCACCAGCGAGCCGAGGTAGGGCATCTCATCCCCGCCCGCCGCAGCATTGGCATCCTTCAGGGTCGCCGCCAGCGGGCCATGCATGAAATCCTGGCCGATCTCCATCGGATGTCCGGTAAAGCCGCTCTCCACCAGCCGCTTGGCCAGCAGCGTGGAAAAATCCTGCATGCGCTGCGCACGCACCGCCACACTCAGACTGCTGGGCCAGACCCATGACACGCTGAGCGGAGTCTCGCCCCAGCCCTGCGCCGTTTTGCCACTGCGGTCTGCCACCGTCACACGCACCCGCAGGCAGACGGCGCTGGTCACTGTTTCCGGGCCAAACTTCAGCGGCACACGCATCGTGACGGGCAGAAAGAAAACTTCGGCGGCGGTGACTCGGACATCGGTGGGCTTGGTGGTGGGCATGAGTTCAAAATGAAGCGCCTCGGCAAGCTCGCAAAGAAAACATTGCCGTGGCAATGGGCTTCCGCTTCATTCTTCCCCATGCGCATTTGGGATCTGCACTGCCACATGTCCGGTGTCCCCGGCATCACTCCGGAGGAACGCCTCAAGGCGCTGCTCGTTTATGCCGACCGCATGGGCATCGATCGGCTGTGCGTTTACATGGGCTTGAAATGGTCGCAAGACCCCTCCCCCGCTGATCTGGTGCAGCAGAACAATGAAGTGCTGCGCGCCATCGCAAAGTTCCCCGATCGGGCTTTTGGATTTGTCTATCTCAGCGCCAAGCATCCTGAAGAAAGCCTCGCGGAACTGGAACGCTGCGTGGCCAACGGCCCGATGGTGGGCGTGAAGCTTTGGGTGGCGGAAAGATGCAACGTAGCCGCCATCGATTCGATCATCCGCCGCGCCGCTGAACTGAAAGCCGTCATTTTCCAGCACACCTGGTTCAAAACCACCGCCAACTATCCCGGTGAATCGACCCCGGATGAACTCGTCGCGCTGGCAAAACGTTTTCCCGATGTGCCCATCATCTGCGGCCACACCGGCGGCACCTGGGAGCTGGGCATTCGTTCCATTCGTGCCCAAACCAATCTCTATGCCGATCTCGCCGGC
>JAPLUN010000034.1 GCA_026397715.1 Verrucomicrobiota bacterium | reverse complement strand
ATGCTGCAGTCGCCGGGTTCGCCCGTGGAAGTGCAGGAAGTCAATGGTACCATCGTGGGTCGCTTTCGCGGGCCGATGGGGCCGCCGCCGATGGATTTTCAGCCGGTCTTTCTTCTGGATGAGGCTGGCGACCGCCTGATCATCGCGACACGGCCGGGCTACTATGACGCCGTGATGGCGAAGGGTGAAAAGCTCAGCAGCCAGCCGGATTTTGCCCGCGTTTGGAAGGGGATGCCTGCGGAAGGCAACGGCTGCCTGTTTCTCTCCAAACGTCTGCTGACGGCCGTGTTCGATGGCATCAAGGCCGAAGGCGCAGCCTCCGTTGCAAAAGCCACCGGCAAGGACAAGGCCAGCAGCGAAATGGCAATGAATCTGATCAACATGATCGCAAGCCATGCGCGCTATCCGCAGGCCTTTTTCTTCGCCAATCAGCCGGATGGCATCTTGAGCGTGAGCAACAGCAGCATTCCCACGATGAACCCCGGGTCCTTTTCCAGCATCACCACCATGGCGGTGCTCTCCTCCCTGGCCGTCCCGGCGTTTACCACCGTCCAGCAGCGCGGCGCTCAGGTGAAAACGCTCAGCAATGGTCGTCAGGTGCTCCTCGCTCTGAAATCGTATGCCGCAGACCATGGCGGAAAATACCCGGAGAAGCTGCAGGAGTTGATTGACTCGGGCGCTCTCACCAAACCGGAACTGCTGACCGTGGCCGCCCAGCCGGGCGCCGAAGCCAAGCCATGGCTCTACGACAGCACTTTGACGCCCCAGTCCCCGGGGATCACCATCGTGCTGGCCGCTCCTGAGGTGACCAAAGGCTCCGGCGGTAAGCAGACACGCATTGTCATTCGCAACGACGGCCGCGCCGAGGCGCTGCCAGAAGAAGACTTTCAGCGCGTCAAAGATTATTACCTGCGCTGATCTCCACAGCGGAGGGAGTTAGGCGATCACCTGCCTCATCACGTGCCCATGCACGTCGGTGAGGCGGAAGTCACGGCCTTCGGCTCGGTAGGTGAGGCGCTCGTGGTCGATGCCCAGCAGATGCAGCAACGTCGCATTGAGATCATGCACATGCATGGGATCGCGGGCGACATTGAAGCAAAAGTCATCCGTTTCGCCGAACTGCAGGCCGGGCTTCACGCCACCACCCGCCAGCCACATGGTGAAGCAGCGGCCATGATGATCACGGCCATGATTGGTGGGTTCCAGTTTGCCCTGTGAGTAGGTGGTGCGGCCAAACTCACCGCCCCAGACGATGAGTGTGTCTTCAAGCAAACCGCGCTGCTTCAGATCGCTGATCAGTGCGGCGCAGGGCTGGTCGATGTCGCCGCATTGGAGGCGAAGATCGCTGGGCAGATTGTAGTGCTGGTCCCAGCCGCGATGGTAGAGCTGGATGAAGCGCACGCCGCTCTCCGCCATGCGGCGTGCAAGAAGGCAGTTCGCGGCAAAGCTTCCTGGCACGCGTGATTGCGGGCCATAGGCCTCAAACGTGGCCGCGCTCTCGTCCTTCAGGCTGATCAAATCCGGCACGCTGGTCTGCATGCGGTAGGCCATTTCGTACTGAGTGATGCGTGTCTCGATCTCAGGATCGAGCTGCTGCGTGAGCTGCCTGCGGTTCAGCGCCTGGATGACATCCAGCTCATCACGCCGCGATGCCGCGCTGATGCCCGGTGGATTGGAGAGATACAAAACGGGATCACCGCTGCTGCGGAAGCTTACGCCTTGATGATTCGAAGGCAGGAATCCGGAGCCCCACAGCCGCGCATACAGCGGGTCCGCCGGGCGCGCGGCGCTGCCGCGTGAAATGAGCACCACGAAGGCCGGCAGGCTCGCATTCTCGCTGCCGAGTCCGTAGCTGGCCCATGCACCAAAGCTGGGGCGTCCCGGCTGCTGATGCCCCGTCTGCAGCAGCGTGACACCGGGATCGTGATTGATCGCCTCCGTGTTCATGGAGCGAATGATGCACATCTCATCCGCCACGCGGCCCAGATTGGGCAGCAGCTCGCTCATCCACGCGCCGGACTGGCCGTGCTGCTGAAAGTTGAAAAGGGATGACGTGATCGGCTTGCTCTTTTGCCCGCTGGTCATGCCGGTCAGGCGCTGATCTCCCAGCACGGAAGCTGGAAACTCCTGGCCGTGCATTTTTTTCTAGCAAGGATTGTGATCAATCAGATCGAGCTGTGAAGGCCCGCCGTGCATGAAGTGGTAGATCACTCGTTTGGCCTTCGGCGCAAAGTG
>JAPLUN010000300.1 GCA_026397715.1 Verrucomicrobiota bacterium | reverse complement strand
GTCGTGGCGAAGAGGGCGTGTGCGATGTGGTGCCGCAGTATCATGCGAAAACCGGCAGCATTTTGGCGGTCGGTCACAATGTCTTTTACAAAGGTCCGAAGTTTGACCGCAATCAGCCGGCACGCTGTCCGGTGTATGCGGTTTACAAGGATGGCCGCTGGTCGGAGCGCAAACGGCTGGTCTGGGATGATGCGCGCGGTGCCAATATCTACACGAACAACTGCGGCCAGCGTGAGGTGCTGGAAGACGGCAGCATTGCTTTCGTGATGTCTTTTGGCGCGCAGCAGACCAGCCGCTCCGCCGCCGGGGTACGCTGCTCGTTTGATGGCGAGGCGCTGACAATTCAAAAGGTGGGCCGTGAGATCAAGCATGCGGCAGGTCGCGGGCTGCTGGAGCCATCTCTCGTGCGTTATCGTGGGAAGTTTTATGCGACTTTGCGGGCGGAGGACAATCGCGGGTATGTCGCCGCGAGTGATGATGGGCTCGATTTCGAAGAGAAGCAGCCATGGTGCTGGGAAGATGGCACACCGCTGGAAATGAGCACGACGCAGCAACACTGGCTGCCGCACAGCGAAGCGCTGCATCTAGTCTACACACGCAAAGATGCCAGCAATGCGAATGTGATGCGCTGGCGCGCGCCGCTCTTCATGGCGCAGGTTGATCTGAAAACGCTGCGTCTCATCCGCGACACGGAGCGGATCGTGCTGCCACTGGAAGGCGATGGTGTTAAAGCACCGGATGAAGTGCCGCTGATGGGCAATTTCCAAACCACAAACATCTCACCGACTGAATCGTGGGTGACTGACGGTGGCATGCTGCCAAAGCGTGGCTTCAAAGGCGATCTGTTGCTCGGCAAGATCCGCTGGAGCAGGCCGAACACCCTGGTGTGATATGCTCAGGCGGAGTAGCCGCCGGAGATGTAGGCGTTGAGCTGTTCGATCGTCATGCGCTGGGTGGCGATGATCCACTTCACGAGATCGCCAATGGAGACAATGCCGAGCAGTTCCTCGCCATCCAGCACGGGCAGGTGGCGGATGCGATGCTCCGTGATGATCTCCATGCAGGTGGAGACGGTTTGATCTGGCCCTACGGTCACCGGTTCCTGTGTCATGATTTCGCTGACCGGCGTTTCCTTGGAGGATTTGCCATGGAGCGCCACTTTGCTCATGTAGTCACGCTCTGAAATGATGCCGACCAGCCGGGTGCCTTCCACCACCGGCAGGGCACCGATGTTTTTCTCAGACATCATCTGAATGGCCTGATAGACGGTGGCTGTCGGAGAAATAGTCCAGATGTCCCGGCCCTTGTGCTCCAACAGGGTTTTGGCGGCGGTAGGAATTTCCATGGCATTAAATTTGTTAACTGATTTTCTGAAATGGGCATCTGCTATGCAAGCTTCGTTTTCCCGGTCCTGTCTGGCCGGGGGAAAAGAGGGAATCAGCCAACCTTGGTGCTTGAGAACGACTCCTTACGTCGTTTCATGCGGTGCCATGAGCACCCAAACCACGCCTCTCTCACGTCGCCGCTTCGTCGGTGCTGCCGGTCTCGTCGCCGGGAGCATGATCACCCGCCCGCTGTTCGGTCAGAATGCCGCCAGCAACAAACTCAACGTTGCCCTCATCGGTGTCTGGGGTCGAGGCCTCGCGCATTACGACTCCATCGCCGAGGAAAATGTCGTCGCATTGTGCGACATCAACGAGGCGCGCTTTCCAGAGGCGCTGAAGCGTTTCCCGAATGCCACGACATACATCGACTGGCGCAAGTGTCTCGACCACAAAGGTCTGGATGCCGTCGTCATCTGCACGCCGGATCACACGCATGCGTTCATCGCCAACTGGGCGCTGAAGCGCAATCTGCATGTCTATTGTGAGAAGCCGCTGGCCATCACAGTGAATGAAGCACGCATCGTGCGTGCGACATGGGAGACCAAGAAGGACAAGCTGGCCACGCAGGTGGGCATGCAGCGTCATGCGAATCCGAATTTCAACCGCGTACGCGAACTCATCCGTGATGGTGCCATCGGTGAACTGAAAGCCGCCTACGCCTGGGGCAATCGCCAGATCCCCAAGCCCGGCTACTTCCCCGAGGAAGGCGAGCCGCCAAAAGGATTTCATTATGACCTGTGGCTCGGCCCATCGCCGTTCCATCCCTACAATCCTGCCTACTTCTCCGGCGGAGCCGGTGCAAACTGCCTCTCATGGAACATGTTCTGGGACTTCGGTGCCGGACAGATCGGCGACATGGGCAGCCACACAATGGACCTTCTTTGGAATGCCGTGGACGGTGGTCTGCCCACTTCCGCCGAAGCCAAGGGCGACGCGTACAACTCCGATGTGACTCCAGTGAAATGTGAATCACATTTCGAACTCCCCGCAAACGACTGGCGCGGCCCCATCACAGTCGCCTGGTATCAGGGTGGCGCGATGCCGAGCTCGCCGAAGAAGCACATCGATCTGACGCAGATTGGCCATGGTGCCATGTTCAAAGGCACGAAGGGCTTCCTCATTGCCGACTTCGATTCACGTCTGATCCTGCCCTACGGCAACGACGCCGACATGAGCTACTACAAGCCGCGCAAGAAGGAGGACATGCTGCCTGACCTCGGCCACTTCCAGAAGCAGTGGTTTGATGCCTGCCGCGATCCGAGCAAGCCCACCGCCTGCAACTTTGGCTACAGCGCCAACATGATCGAGATGATGCTGCTCGGCCTCGTGGCCTACCGCACGGGCAAGAAGATCCAATACGACGGTAAAACCGGCACCAGCCCGGACACACCCGAAGCGAATGCCTTCATGAAGAAGGAGTACCGCGACGGCTGGAACATCGACGGCTAAACTCGCATGAATCAGTTCACGTCCATCAGCATCGTCAGCCTGGTGCTGATGGGCGGTGTGCTGACCACCTATGCGGCGGATTACTTTGACGAAACGAAAGCGACGACTGTATTTGCTTTCGACAGCGTCTCGATCCCCTACTCGCAGAATCTCCGGCTGGAGATGAGCCAGCCGACGCGGCATCTTGGAAACCCGGTGGTGAAGCGAGGTGAGCCGGGCACACCCGATGCGCTGGGGGTGCAATTCTACGGCTCCATCATTAAAGACAACGGCAAGTACCGCATGTGGTATGTCGCCTTCGATGACGACACCGAAAACAAAGTGGCTTCAGCGCGCTGGCGTGCGGCCTATGCGGAGAGCACCGATGGCCTGAACTGGACGAAGCCGAAACTGGGGCTCGTCGAATACAAGGGGAGCAAGGAAAACAATCTCCTGCAGATGGGCAGCGGACCGTGGGGATTTGTGAATCTGAAAGTGCTCAAGGACGAGGCGGATCCTGTTTCATCCCGGCGCTACAAAATGACATCGCATGTCTATTTTCGTGGCCAAAGGCGGCTGGGTACGCTGCTGCCGTTTGTCAGCGCAGATGGCTACACATGGAAGCCGGTGAAAGAGGTGAAGTCTGTGAAGGCTGAGCTAAAAAAGGAAGACCTGCTGCTACCCGCCATTCATTTCGAACCCAGCGGCGGGCTTTATCAATGGGACGGCATGTTCTATGCCTGCGGGCAGAATGCCCTGAATGCTACGCGCCCTTTTCAGGGGCGTGTGACACGCATGTATCGCTCGCCTGATTTTGTGCATTGGCTGCCGACACAGAGCATCGGCTTTGTGCGCGAGCCGCAGAACCAGGTGCTGGGTGCAGGGCGAAGCCTAGAAGGCGAGCAGACACATGAGGGCATCAGCGTGTGGAACCGCCGCAATCTGTTGCTCGGTGTCGTCGGCCTTTGGCATGGTGCGAAGGAATGGAAGGACATCTCCATCGATCTCGGCTTCGTGATCAGCAACGACGGCCTCAACTTTCGCGAACCGGCGCATGAGTGGACTTTTCTCAAACACGGTGAAGACGGCGCGTGGGATCAAGGCGGCCTGTTGCAGGGGCAGGGCTTTGAAAACTTCGGCGAGGAGACCTTCATTTACTACGGCGCATGGGACCCGCGTCATTGGAAGGACTCGCCTGCACGCGGGGGTGTCGGCATCGCCAGACTACCACGTGATCGTTTTGGGGAGCTTGTCGTCGAAACGATCGGCAAAGGACTGGGCGATTACCAGCTGCCAGAGATCACCAGCGAGTTCGTCACAGCCGCGATTCCGGTAAAGGGCGCACAGCATTTCTTTCTCAACGCAGATGGGCTTGGGCCTGAGGCGGCCTTGAAGATCGAACTGCTCAGCGCCAACGAGACGCCACTGCCGGGCTACACCTCCACGATTCGTCAGAGCGGCTTTCAAACGCCGGTGATCTGGCAAAAAGGGGCAGGTGATCTGCCTGAACGCGTCCGCGTCCACGTGACGTTTGAAGGCAGGGGCAACACGGATATCCGCTTCAGCGCCTTGTATTTGCAACCCGCCCAATGAGAAGCTCATGAAACGTCGTCATTTTCTCACTGCCACTGTGGCGAGCAGCGCCGTGGTTGCCGTTGCCGCGCCGCCCACGGGCATCATCGACTGCCAGAGCCATCTCTTCTTCCCCGAGGTGCTGGACATGATGCGAAAACGTAAAACGGAGCCGCTGGTGTATGACGACAAGGGCACCGCCTTTCTCAAGATGGGCGACTGGTTGCGCAAAGTGCCGCCGCATTACCTCGATGTGAACGCCAAGCTCGCGAGCATGGACGCCAGTGGCATTGAGATCACCATGCTCAGCACGAACGATCCCGGCCCGGAGTGGTTTGGCGCGGATGGTCCGGCGGTGGCGCAGTTGATTCATGATTCGCTCGCAGGCGTGATCGCACCGCATCCTACGCGTTTTTGCGGGCTGTGCGTGCTGCCGCTGCAAAATGAAAAAGCCGCCGCGGAAGAACTGGACCGCTGCGTGAAGAAACTCGGCTTCAAAGGCATCCTGCTCTACACGAATCTCGCCGGTGCGTGGTGTGACGAGGCGCAGTTTCACTGGCTCTATGCACGTGCTGAAGAGCTGGGGGTGCCCATCCTGCTGCATCCCGCCAAGCCGATGACCACGGAGCAGGTCAAGGGCTACGAGCTCACCAGCACGCTGGGAAACATGTTTGAAAACACCATCGCCATCGCGCGCATCATTGCCAGCGGCCTGCTGGACAAACATCCACGGCTGAAACTGGTTTGCCCACATCTCGGCGGCACGCTGCCCTATATCAGCGGGCGCATGGATCATCAGCTCACCGTGCTCAAGCGCGGCCCGCAGAATCTTCAGCGCAAGCCGAGCGAGTATCTGCGCAGCATCTACATGGACATTGTTTCTCCGCTACCCGAAGCGATGCGCTTTGCGCTCGACTTCAGCAGCGCGGACAAACTCCTGTTCTCCAGCGATCACCCGTGGGTGGAGCCGAAGGAAATACTTGACCCGTTGCGCTCCCTGAAACTTTCTGCCGCAGATGAACAAAAAATCCTATCGGGAAATGCGCGGCAGCTCTTTGGCCTGGCATGAGTGAAGTGCATGCCAGCTCTCTCGGCGTCATCGGCATGGGCCTGATGGGTAGTGCGGTGATGAAGATGACCGGGGCGGGTCGTGGATGGGATGTGGATGCCTCCCGCTGCGTCCATGCTGCGACTGCCAACGATGTGTTTGCTCGCTGTGATGTGATTTTTCTCTGCCTGCCGAACTCCGATATTGTTCGTGATGTGGTCCGCACTGCCGCCTTGAAGCCCGGCCAAATCCTCATTGATACCACGACCGGAGATCCGGGTGAAATGGCTGCGCTGGGCGCTGAACTGAACGCGCAGGGCGTGCACTATCTGGATGCAACAGTGTCCGGCAGCAGCGCGCAACTGTTGCAGCGGGACGTACTGGTAATGGTCGGCGGTGACGTGGACGTTTTCGAACAATGCCGTGATTGGCTTGATCGCTTTGCCCGCGAGGTGGTGCATGTGGGTCCCTGTGGCAGCGGGGCGAAGATGAAATTGGTGACGAATCTCGTGCTGGGCCTCAATCGCGCTGCGCTGGCGGAGGGCATTGCATTTGCGCAGCAGCTGGATCTCGATCTTGCGCAGACGCTCGATGTGATGCGCCGCAGCATGGCCTACTCCCGCATCATGGACACCAAAGGTGAAAAGATGATCACGCAGGACTTCACTCCGCAGGCCAAACTCTCGCAGCATCTGAAGGATGTGCGTCTCATGCTGGCGGCGAGTGCGATTCCACTGCCGCTGAGCGAGGCGCATCGTGAACTGCTCGAAAAGGCGGAGGCGCTTGGTTATGGTGAGGCGGACAACAGCGCGGTGATCCAAGCTCTTTTGAAACCATGAGTACTGCCAAACGCTACCTGGTGCTTGTCACCGTTTTCCTGGCACTCGTCTTCGATGGCGTGGAACTTGGGCTGATGCCGGTGGCATCGCTCTCCGTGTCGAAAAGCCTGCTGGGAGCCAGTTTCACGGCGGCACTCGGTGGCGAGTGGTTTGCACGCTTCACCGCTGCGCTGATGCTTGGGGCCGCCATTGGTGGGGTGGCGCTCGGAGCATTGGGTGATCGTGTGGGCCGTACGCGGGCGATGGGCGTGTGCATTCTATTTTACTCCCTCTTTGCCGCGATAGGTGCCTACGCGCAGACGCAGGAGCAGATGCTGGCGCTTCGCTTCCTTGTGGGACTGGGTGTTGGCGGCTTGTGGCCGAATGGCATCGCGCTCGTTTCGGAATGCTGGTCCAGTGCTTCACGCCCGCTGGTTTCAGGTGCGATGATGGCCGGACTGAACTTTGGCATTCTGGCGCTCTCCCAGGTGGCACGCCAGTGGCACATCACGCCGGATTCTTGGCGCTGGGTGTTTCAGTTTGCGGGCCTGCCTGCGCTGCTGGGGATTTTTGTGCTGTTGGCTTTGCCTGAATCGCCAAAGTGGCTCGCTTCTCGTGGCATGGCAAAAGGTCCCGTGACGCCTTTGCGTGAGTTGTTTCAGCCTCAGTTGATTCGCTTCACGCTGGTGGGCATTTTGTTGAGCGCCATCCCGATGATCGGGGCGTGGTCGGCCAGCAAGTGGATGATTCCTTGGTCCGACAAGGTCGCTGGCGCCGCGCATGGGGATTACAAGGCCGCCACACAGGGGTGGTGGGCGCTGGGGGCCACGCTTGGCAGTTTGCTGGGAGGGCAGTGCGCGAACTGGCTCGGACGCCGCCTGAGCTACTGCCTGATCAGTCTAGCCACGGTGAGCATTACCTTCGCGATGTTTCAACTGACCGCGCCGCTGCAGGCGTCGTTTCATCCCGTTGTTTGTGCGCAGGGTTTTGTCGCCACGTTGTTTTTCGGCTGGCTCGCCCTCTATCTACCGGAGCTGTTTCCCACGCGTGTCCGTGCCACCGGCAGCGGTCTGGCCTACAATTCCGGCCGCTTTGGCACCGCGGTCGGAGTGCTGGCTGCAGGGGTCCTATTTACCGCGCTTGGCGGTGACTACGCACGCGTCGGCGCAATCTGTGCGTCGATCTACGCGCTGGGCATCTTCGTCATCTGGTGGGCGCCGGACACGCAGACGCAAGAGTTGGCCGATTGAGTCCGCATTTGGCGACCGTATGGAGAGGATGCGACCGCTTCTCTTCGCCCTCTGCACTCTCCTCTCGACCGCGTATGCGGCTGGTCCCGCCCCAGTTTTCAAAGCCGGAGCCGCCACGAGCAACATCACGCCGGAGCTCGGCAGTTCGATCAACGGGGGCTTTCAGGACGGCAAGGCGGTGTACATCCACGATGAACTGAACGCGCGCTGCCTCGCGCTGGATGATGGAAAAACGAAGCTGGTGATGGTCGTGGCGGACAGTTGTGTGATTGGGCGCGGGATTTTCGATGAGGCGAAGAAGATGGTGCATGAGGCCACAGGCCTGCCGCTGGAGAACATGCTCATGTCCGCCACGCACTCGCACTCCTGTGGCACCGCGCAGGCCGTGGGCCAGAGCGAGCCGAACCCGATGTACCAGCGTTTCCTTGCCAGGCGCATCGCCGATGGCGTGCAGCGTGCGCTGAACAATCTCGCTCCCGCCAAAATCGCGTGGGGAAGTGTCGATGTGCCGCAGCATGTGTACAACCGCCGCTGGAAGATGAAGCCCGGTGGCATTCCACCCACTCCTCATGGAGTCACCACCGATCAGGTGAAGACGAACCCCGGTGTCAACAATCCCAATCTGCTTGAACCCGCTGGTCCCACAGATCCGCAGGTGAGTTTCATCAGCGTGCAGTCAGCAGAGGGAAAACCCATCGCGCTGTATGCGAACTACTCGCTGCATTATGTGGGCGGTGTCGGCCCCGGTCATATCTCTGCTGACTATTATGGTGTGTTTGCGAACCGCGTCGGTGAACTGCTCGGCGCGGATCGTCAGGACCCGCCCTTTGTGGGCATCATGTCGAACGGGACGAGCGGTGACATCAACAATGTCGACTTCCGTGGCGGTCAGGCCAAAGAGGGGCCGTATGGCCGCATCAAGATCGTGGCGAATGATGTGGCGCAGGCCGTGGCAGGTGCGTGCAAAACGCTGAAGTATCAAGACTGGGTGCCGCTGGGCGTCGCGCAGAAAGAGGTCACGCTGGGCCTGCGCATCCCCACGCAGGAGGAAGTGGAGAAAGCGCGGGCGGTGACAAAGCAGTCGAAGCTCTTCCCTCGCATGGAGACGATGGAGCAGGTGTATGCACGCGAGACTGTGCTGCTGGCAGATTTTCCGAAGGAAGTCTCCGCGCCGCTGCAAGTCCTCAAAATCGGAGAGCTGCGTGTCTCGGCCATTCCTGCGGAAGTCTTCGTGGAGATCGGCCTCGGAATGAAGAAGCGTCATCCTCAGACTTTCACGGTGTCGCTGGCCAATGCCTATCACGGTTACCTGCCCACACCTGAGCAGCATCAACTCGGCGGCTATGAAACGTGGCGTGCGAGATCGGCCTGCCTCGAAGTTGATGCCTCGACGAAAATCGTCACGGGGCTGGAGGAGCTGTTTAAAAAACTGAAGTGAACATCTCATGAAAGCACTCGCTGCTCTTGTCTTGAGCCTGCTGGCGGCCGCCCTCCATGCTCAATCGCCAGATCTGGGCGGCGTGAAGGTCGCGCCCGCTGATCCCTCCAGCAAGGCCGCCATCATCGCTGTGCTTGC
>JAPLUN010000099.1 GCA_026397715.1 Verrucomicrobiota bacterium | reverse complement strand
ACGTGTGGATCCGTCTTGCCAGTCGCTGAACTGTTCGGCCACACGGAGTCCTTTGCTGGCGATAAGCGCGTTTAATTCCGCCGTCGTCGCATCACTGCGCCAGCCACCGCCATGGCCTGCGGTGGTGCCATGATGAATGATGGCGCGACCGCCGGAGCGCAGCACGCGTTTGAACTCTTCGAGGTAGGCACCGATGTCCACGAGGTTGATGTGCACAAAAACATCGAAGGACCAGATGATGTCGGTGGAGGCGTCCGCGACGCCGGGAAGATTGTTGCCTGCGTTCACGCGGAAGGCCGCCTTGGACGCGTCCGCAGCAAAGCGCTTGCTGCAGACCTCGACGCAGGTCTTGGAGATGTCGATACCGGTGTAATTCGAGGCGATGGGGATGAGATGTTCCGTCCAGCGACCGGCACCTGGGCCGATCTCCACCACGACGCTGCCTGAAGGGACACGAGGCTTCAGCACCTGCGCCACAAGAGAAGTCTTCCAGTCGTCTGAGGGGGTCCACTCATCACCACCGGCCTGCCAGTCCCAGTTGTCCCAGATTTCAGCATTTAGACCTCGGCTGTTGAGGCCCGGGAGGCCGCTACTCTTGCGCAGGCGCTGCATGGCATCGAATGCACTGTTCGCAACGCTGCTGCCGCCGTAATAGATGCCGAGCAGCATCGTATAGAGCAGGCCGTTTTCTTTCAGCGTGAGGCCGACCAGCCGGAACTTCGTGCCGAGAGTCATGCGCTTGCGATTGTTGACGAGGTCTTTCATGCAACTCCTCCTTTGCATGGGGCGGGCTTAAGCGCAAACACGGTTGTCTTAAAAATAGCTAGCCTCATCCGTCCGAGACGCTAAACATGGCGCTCCTAATGCGCATTCTCTGGGTCAAATACGGCACACTATTCCCTACGGACACCGGGGGCCGGAAACGTACCTGGGCCATGCTGCGCGAAATCGTGCGCGCCGGGCACGAACTTCACTACCTGGCGCTGAAAACCCCCGATGTGATCATCAGCGCCGAGGAACAAGAAGACTGCTACGCCACGCGGAAGACGTGGATAGAGCATCGCGAGGCCGCGAAGGGCAGCCCGGCCTTCTTCCTCGACCTGCTTCGCAACCTGATCATTTCGCGGAATCCATACGTGCTCGAACGCTACCAATGCGCCGCGTGGCGTGAGAGCATCGCAAAGCATGCCGAAGAGGCTAATGTTATCGTTTGTGATTTTCTCACACCCGCGCCGAATTTCGACGGTTTGCGGCTGCCTTGCCCGGTGGTGTTGTTCCAGCACAACATCGAATCGCAGATCTGGAAACGACTGGCGGAGACGGCGGGAAATCCGGTGAAGCGAGCTTATTTGTCCTCGCAATACCACCGAATGTTGGAGGCGGAGAAGAAGTTGTCAGAGGGTTTTGATGGCATCGTCACCGTATCACCGGAGGATAGCGCCTTCTGCTGCGGGCAGTATCAACTGCGCCGCGTACTTGGTGATGTGCCCACGGGCGTGGATGTGGATGCTTTCAAGCCGCCTGTATTGCTCGCAGCGGCGCCGGTGATCGGCTTTTTGGGCTCGATGGACTGGATGCCGAACATTGAAGGAGTGCTGTGGTTTGCCCGTGAGGTGCTGCCGAAGCTGCGTGAACGCCTGCCGGAGGTGCGTGTGAAGATCATTGGGCGAAATCCGCCGGCCTCGATCCGGGCACTTGCGGCTGATACCGCCATTGAAGTGACGGGTACGGTGCCGGAGGTGCAACCTCACGTGCACGAGTGTCGCATGATCGCCGTACCGCTGCTGGCCGGTGGCGGCACACGGATTAAAATTTTCGAGGCGATGGCGATGGGCGTGCCAGTGCTCTCCACCACCATCGGCGCGGAGGGGCTGCCCGTTCGACATGGTGACGAGATCGAGATTGCAGATGACGCGGCGGCTTTTGCCGAAGGCGCGCTGAAGCTGCTCTCAAATGCCTCTGCTGCGGCTGCGATGGCCCACCGTGCCCGCGAATTGATGGAGCAGCGCTTTAGCTGGCGCTTTGCCGCCGGGAAATTCTTGGAGCTGTGCGGAAAAGTAACAGAAACAGATCACCAGCAGAGGCCTTCATAGTGGCATGGAAGGGATTTTAGCGGCTCCCATCCATTCAAATCGATGATGACCTGATCAGCACGGACGCAGGCCTGAAAGGTGGCAGCAGGCACGCTCTTCTGGGAGACGACGAGCACATCGCTGGCTTCGATCACCTCATTTGCGCTGTGTTTGAGCAATTGTGCCAGATGCGGCATGCGGAGCTGGATCTGCTGCTCATTGGAACCGATGAGGCGGGAGAGATTGATCTGTGGATCGTAAATGCTCACGGTATGGCCGCGGCCGATCAGCGTCTCTGCAGCAGCCACGAGCGGGCTGCCGCGGAGGTCGTCAGTGTCCGCCTTGAAGGCCAGGCCAATGAAGCCGATACGGCGTTTTCCGCTCTTTTCGATGAGCT
>JAPLUN010000008.1 GCA_026397715.1 Verrucomicrobiota bacterium | reverse complement strand
TGCCGCCAAAAGGCGTCACAGGCTTGTCAGAATATTCAATGGGCAGGTTCACCATCACGGTGACTCTTGCACACTCGTCAATCCCTTGCTCTACCAAGCTCTACAGCTCCCCCTCTCGTGTTCTATTGCATGATCCCGGTTAAACAGCATATTGCTCCAGTTGAGACGCAACGGGGCTACTTGGTGGCTTTCGCCAGATGCGCGTATTTCGTTTTCCAGTCTTCTGGAAGACGTGCGGGCCTGCCTTCGGGCATTTGAACCAGGGCCAGTGACTGGCGGCAGGTGATAAGAAGGGCGTTGTCTTCGGCGCGGCGCATTTCGAAGTAGCACCAGAAGCGCACGCGTTCGACGGTTTCGAGCCTGCCGTGAATGACGAGTTCGTCCCCCAGTATGGCTGGTTTCTTGTAGTCGATCTCAGTACGCACGACGACGGGGAAGAGCTGGGTCTGCGCCATCTCACGCATTTTCATGCCCATCCCAGCGGCCAGGCGCGTGCGGGCGGTTTCGATCATGCGGAGATAGGCGATGTTGTGGACGACGCCACCACAGTCGGTGTCGAAAAACATGACCTCTTCGCGAGTTTCAATGGTCGGCGTGTGCTGCATGTCAGTTCAAATCCAAAGCGCCACGAACAGCGGCCTCATCGATACCCCTCAGCCCAAACACGCGCAGCACGGTGTCTTCGATGAGATTGTTGGGGCAGGAGGCACCGGCGGTGATGCCGACGGTCACCGGGCCGTCACCGGCGAGCTTGTTGGAATAGCTTTCCTTCTCGGCTTTGAGGTGAAGGTCAAAATGGACAATCTGCTCCAGCGATTTGAGGCAGTCAGCGGTGCGGATGAAGAAGGTGGGGAGCTGCTGCTCGCCGATTTCGACGAGGTGCGTGGTGTTGGAGCTGTTATAGCCGCCGACGACCAGGAGAACGTCCAAGGGCTGCTTGAGCAGGCCAAAGAGCGAATCCTGACGCTCCTGCGTGGCACCGCAGATGGTGTCGAAAACCTGGAAATTGGTAACACCGGCTTCGGGGCCGTGGCGATCCAGAACGGCCTGACGCAGGCGACGCTGAACTTCTTCAGTCTCCGATTTGAGCATGGTCGTCTGATTGGCAACACCGATGCGAGTGAGGTGCAGATCAGGATCGAAGTCATCAGAATGAGCAGTGGCCGGAAAGCGCTTCATGAAGGCTTCCTTGTCACCGCCGTTGCGGATGTAGTCACAAACGTAGTCGACATCGGCCAAGGTGAGCACCACAAGGTAATTGCCCATGCCGTCGTCGCCCATGGCACGGGAGGAGGTGGCGCGGGTTTCTTCATGGCTGGCTTTGCCGTGGATAATGGAGGTGAAGCCGGTCTTGGCATACTGCCGGACGCGCTTCCAGACGCTCATGACATCACCGCAGGTGGTATCGACCACCATGCAGCCACGGGCGGCGATCAGCTTCATGAGCCCTGTTTCTGCACCGAATGCAGGCACAATGACCACATCTTCAGCCGTCATGGTGGCGACCATGGCCTCATGATCGACATTGGGAATACTCACCACGCCCATTTCGGTGAGCTGGCGGTTCACTTCCTGATTGTGGATGATCTCACCCAGCAGGAAAACGCGGCGGTCGGCAAAGACTTTGCGGGCTGCGTAGGCAAGATCGATGGCGCGTTCAACGCCGTAGCAGAAGCCAAAATCACGGGCGAGACGCACCGTGGTGCTGCCGATCTGAATCACGCTACCTTTGGCGCGGATTT
Source organism: Verrucomicrobiota bacterium (assembly GCA_026397715.1). GTDB lineage: Bacteria > Verrucomicrobiota > Verrucomicrobiia > Verrucomicrobiales > Verrucomicrobiaceae > Prosthecobacter. The sequence goes on along the minus strand of JAPLUN010000008.1, from coordinate 523 downwards.
GCTCGACAATATGGCTGCGGTAATGAGTCTCCACCTCGGCCTGCACACGCTCCATGACCTCCGGGGTGCGAACATTCACACGACGAGACACTGGAACGGATGCAGACATGAGAGGGGAAATCAGAAGAATCAGTAGTACATTTTGCCCTTGGCAGCGTCTTCGAAGACCTTGTTGCTGTTCATGTAGGAATCAGGCGGGTCGGCGAGAGTGCTGTCATCGAGCACAGGAAGAGTTTTGCCAATGGTGGCGTCTTCAGGCTGGGAGACGGCGATGTTTAGCGGGGTGCCGGTCTTGATCATGCTGAAAATTTTCTGCGCGGACTTGATGGGCAGACGGACGCAGCCGTGGGTGCAGGGATAAGGCTTCACCCAGCCCCAGTGCATGCCGTAGGCGGACTGGAACTCCATCCAGAAGGTCATGGGGTAGCCGGCGCCGGGGCTGCTGGCACGACGGCGGTTGGCCACTTTGCTGTAGATGGTGAAATTGCCCTTGGGTGTTGGGCTGCTGGCGGTGCCGACGGAA
>JAPLUN010000428.1 GCA_026397715.1 Verrucomicrobiota bacterium | reverse complement strand
AGAATGCTGTCGAGCACTTCCTTGTAGAGAGGCCGTGCCAGCAGGCGCTCGATGGCCGATGACCAGTCCTTCAATCCCGTGGCCTGTTGCCAGATCTGTTTCGGGCTGCGCAGCCATTTGGCAGCTTTGCAGTGAAGGACGAGATGAAGCTGGCGCCTGCGGGGTTCATGCATCGGGCATGCCTGAGTTTGAAACTCCAGCTTCCACCGCCGGTGGTAATGCAGCGCATGCGCGAGAAAGCGCGGGGTGCAGTTGTTGGCGAGACTCAGGAAACAAGTCCTGACGATGTGAGTGTACTCCTTGGCGTGCGCAAGGTGATGCAGCGTGGTGAGCAGTTTAAGCATGCCTGCGGGTGGTGGCCGCAGGTGCTGCTTGGTTTCCACAAGGGTGCGCAGCAGCGGCAGTTGTTCTGCGGCGGTTTGCTGTGCGATCAGGGGCAGCCACGCGATCTCGCCTTCATGCAGCAGCGTGGCTATCAGGGCTTCGCGGTCGGGTTCAAAGCCTCGGTTCAAAGTGGTGGTGGCGGTTTCGAGAGCGTCGGTCCATGCCTGGGATCGTGAACGAATCCAAGGCAGCCAGAGGCGGGCTGCGGCGGCGGAGGCGTGCATATCATGTGCAGGGGGGAGATCCATGCCGAGCATCTGGAGCGCTCCGCGACGATGGGGCGCGAGCACTTTCATCAAATGCTGGCGCGTAGCGGGATCTCCCAGCCAGGGGCGTATGTCACGGCCATGCCAGTGCCGAGGCAGAGGGGTGACAGGGAACGCACCATCAGCGGGAAGCACGTGGTGGATGATGCTGAGGTCTGCGAGTGTGCGTGCCGAGTGGGTGGCACGCGACAGCCGCCGCCAGGCTTCAGTGATGGGAAGCATGGCGGGGGATTTTTCGCAGAGTTCGGCTTGGATGCGCCAGCCGCTGTCCTGCGATCCGGCAGGGCAGGGAGTGTGCGCGCGCTGTGCGGCTGGAAACTGCTCCAGACGCAGGAATACGATTCGTCCCGCCTGCAGGCGCAGGGGGAACTGCATGAGATTCATGAAATGAAAAAGGCCGCGATTGACCACACCAGTGTGTCGTCCGTGCGTGGTGCATCGCGGAAAGAGACGCGGACGACGGTGCAGGGGAGGACTGCGCGGGTGCGATGAGATCAACTCAACATCGCAGATGCTGGCGGCTCGTGGCGCCGCGCATGTCCAGATGGATTCAGACGGCCTTCGTTATGAGGCCGTCAGCGCTGCAAGAAAACTGGTCTGCGCGGTGAACATGGTGCGATGTGTAGCCGCAGAATGCTTTTTGGCAAGGCCCGAGTGCATCAGATCTGCGCAACTTGCTGAACAAGTCAGCTACCTCAAATAGATGAACTCATTGCTCATCATCAGCGCCTGACAAAGCAGTGCCCAGGCCTCCTGCTCGCGCTTCGTGGAGTCCTGCTGGGTGGAATTGAGCGAGGCATCGGCAGCGGTGAGATAGTTCTCAGCACGGCGCAGATCTTCGGCGGTGGCTTCACGGGCGAAGGCGAGGCGATAGGCGGCGCGGAGGCGTGCCTCTTTGTCGGCGGAGAGTTTGAACAGGCGTGTGGCGAAGCTCTTTGCAGCGTCGGTGGCGAGGTCGCTGTTCATGAGGAGCAAGGCCTGCGGGGAGACCACGGAGCTGTAGCGCAGGCCGGTGCTGGTGGAGGGATCGGGATAGTCGAACTGCTGGAAGAGGTCGTAGAGATTGTTGCGGATGATCGGCATGTAGAGCGCACGCCGCGTGCTGCCATAGGAGGTGAAATCCTTGGAGGTGTGATTGAAGACGAATTCACGATTGCGGCGCGGGATGGTCTTGCCGCCGATGGTGGTGTCGAGACTGCCTGCGACTTCCAGCAAGGCATCGCGAATTTCTTCGGCTTCAAGACGGCGCACGGGGAAGTGGTGCAGCAGAAGGTCTTCGGGATCAGCCGCGTAACCTTGTGCCGAAGTGGCGGAGCTCTGCTGATAGGTGCGCGAGCTCATGATGAGGCGGTGCATGTCCTTGAGGCTCCAGCCGTTGCTGGTGAACCAGTGGGCCAGCCAGTCGAGCAGCGCGGGATGCGTGGGCTGCTGGCCGAGGAGGCCGAAGTTGTCCGTGGTGGGGACGATGCCCTGACGGAAATGCCAGGACCAGATGCGGTTGGCGATGACGCGCGAAGTGAGCGGGTGCTCTGGGCTGGCGAGCCACCGGGCGAGTTCAAGGCGGCCGCTTTGATTCGCTGGGAACTGAGGCTTGGTCGTGAGGGATGCCTGCGCGACCTGGACGAAGCCGCGTGGCACGGGCTTGCCGAGCGCGAGGTGGCTGCCGCGAATGTGAATGGGCAGTTCCTTGATGATCTTCGGAGCCTCAGACACGGCGAGCGTGGTGGGCAGGTCGGGGAGATTGCTCTCGGTGGTCATCATCGTGTCCTTCAGGGCGCGCACTTTTTCAGCGACGTCTTTGGGGAAGAGAATGATGGGCTCGGGTGGCAGGGCGAGGAAGCCTGCGGGTGCATCCAATGCGGCACGCGCCTGATGCAGCAGCGAATCCTCGGCTGGGTCTTTGCGTTCTGCTTTGGCGTCCGCCTTGGGCTTCGCTTGCGGAGCAGGAGCAATCTTTTCTGCGGCGGCGAAAATGGCGGTGTAGTAGCCGCGCAGGGATGAGACATCGCTATGTTTTTCCACAGCGTCCTGCCAGGGCTTGAAGAAGGGCAGTGTTTCGTTAGCGGCGAGGTACACGCGGCAGTTGAGCAGGATATGCGGGCGCAGGCCAAGAGGCTCCGCCACTGGCCGCACCTGACTCAGAGTGGGGGCCTCGGGCAGCTTGGCGGCGGCCATGAGGTAATCGACGGCGTGCTCACGCACTTCTTTACGCAGTGCAGTGATGGCGGCGCTTTCGGCTTTGGAGACTGCGGCTCTTTGATCTTTAAGGATCCGTTCGGAAGATTTGACGGCTGCAAAGTCATCGAGCGAGCCCATGGGTGCCTCATACGCGGTGCTCAGCGCGCCGATGCGGTCCACGCTGAAGCTTTGTGTGCTTTTGAAGATCGCGGCGAGTGAGTAGTAGTCAGCGGTCGGGACGGGGTCGAATTTGTGATCATGACAGCGTGCGCAGCCGAGGGTGAGGCCCATGAAGGCGCGGCCCATGACATCAATCTGCTCATCAATGACGTCCATGGTGAGCTTCTCCTTGTCCGGTTCGGCGAGGACTTTGGCGCCGAGATTGAGAAAGGCGGTGGCGGTGACGTGCTCGTGGCGCTCGGAGAGGTCTTTCGATTCGAGCAGATCTCCGGCGATCTGTTCCGTGAGAAATTGATCGAAAGGTTTGTCGGCGTTGATCGCCTTCACCACATAATCGCGGTAACGCCATGCGGTGCCGAGCGCGATGTTTTCGTCGAGACCGTTCGAGTCCGAGTAGCGTGCCACATCCAGCCAGTGGCGGCCCCATTTTTCACCGTATTGCGGCGAGCGCAGCAGGCGGTCCACCACTTTGGCAAAGGCATCGGGGGCCTTGTCAGCGAGGAAGCCTTCCACTTCCTGCGGAGTTGGAGGCAGGCCGGTGAGATCGAAGGTGGCGCGGCGGATCAGCGTGCGCTTGTCAGCGGGTGCCGCAAGCTTCAGTCCTTTTTCAGCGAGTTTTTCGCCGATAAAAGCGTCGATGGGATTGGAGGCGTCTGCTTTGGGGACGAGCGGCGCCACAATCGGGCGGAAGGCCCAGTGCTTGGCGCCCTCTTTAAGATCAATGACACGCGGTGCGGCGTGCTTGGTGGTGGCGACTGCAGCGCGCGGATCTGGGGCACCCATTTTCACCCACTCTTCCAGCGTCTTCACTTCCGCCGCAGGCATGGCTCCTTTGGGCGGCATCTGCAGGTCCTGGTTTTGGTAGCGGATGGACTCGATGATGTGGCTCTTGTCGGGATTGCCCGCGACGAGGGCAGGGCCGTTGTCGCCGCCTTTGAGAATGGCGTCGCGGGAGTCGATGAAGAGGCCGCCCTTGCTCTTGCCGGATTCGACGGAGTGGCACTCGTAGCAGCGCTTGATGAGGATCGGGCGGACGTTCTTTTCAAAGAAGGCGATCTTCGCGTCATCCGCAGGCGCAGCCATGGCGGCGCTGCCGAGGGGCAGCGTCAAAAGCAGTGCGATGGAGAAAGCGGCCTTCATGAGACAGCAAAAGTACGGCCAGAAAACAGCGCTTCTTGCCGTGGGATTGACTTCGTCTAGGCTGTGGGATGTCTCCTGTCCTCCAAACCCTGGCCGACCTCGTCCGCATCAACAGCATCAACAGCTCCTATGAGGGCGGTCCGGGAGAGGCGGAGGCGGCGGCTTACGTGCGGCGTTTCTTTGATGAGCGCGGCATGGAAGTGTGGGAGCAGGAGGTCTTTCCGGGGCGCAACAATGTGATCGCCCGCGTGCCGGGGCGCGATTCCTCGCGACGCATCGTGTTTGAGGCGCACATGGACACGGTGTCGATCAAAGGCATGACGATTGATCCCTTCGATCCGGTGGTGCGCGATGGGAAGCTGCATGGTCGCGGCTCGGTGGATGACAAGGCGGGTCTGGCGGCGATGATGCACGCGGTGGCGGACATTCATGCCAGCGGCGAAGCGCCTCCGTGTGAGGTCTGGCTGGCCGCAGTGGTTGACGAGGAGTTTTCATTTCGCGGCGTGGTCAAACTTTGCGAGGGACTCAAAGCCGATGCCGCTGTGGTGGCGGAGCCGACGGAGTTCAAATGCGTGATCGCGAGCAAGGGCGTCCTGCGCTGGCGCATTCGCACGAAAGGAAAAGCGGCACACAGCTCGAAGCCGCATCTGGGCATCAATGCCATCACCGCGATGTCACGCATCGTGCTGGCCTTGAATGAGGACCATGAGCGCATGCAGCAGAATCAGCATCCGCTGCTCGGCCCGGGCACCTGCAACGTGGGCGTGATCCATGGCGGCGTGCAGGTGAACTTTGTGCCGGATGAAGCGGTGATCGAGATCGACCGCCGACTGCTGCCCGGTGAAGAGGTGCCGGACGTGCTGGCGCATTATCAGGTGCTGCTGGATGCGCTGATGAAGCGGCATCCGGACGTGCTCGCAGAGATGGAGGAACCGATGCTGCAGGACTGGCCGTTTCAGACGGATGCGGGCGAACCGCTGGTGCAGCTAGCACAAAGCTTGCTGGCAGAGATGGGGCGCGATGATGGTGTCAGCGGCGTGCCGTTTGGGAGTGATGCGAGCAAGTTTTCACGCATGGGCATTCCGACGATTTTGTTTGGGCCGGGGAGCATTGACCAGGCGCATGCGGCGGTGGAGTACGTGGAGTGCGCGGAGGTGGAGAAGGCGTTGGCGTTTTATACGGAGATCGCGCGGCGGTTTGTGTGAGGGAGGCATTGCCTCAAGCAGATCGACGGTCAGGAGTGCACCTGACTGAGGTCATGTCGTGCTTGGTGGACTGCCTCGCGTTGAAATGAATGGAGAATTGCTGTCACCTCCATGCGCCTTTTGACCACATATCAGAAGCTATGACCACATTGATGACAAAAACACCCCACTCTGTTGAGGAACACGACGCCGAACTCGTTACACAAGCGCAAAGTGGAGATGCTGCGTCTTTTGGACTGCTTGTGGAGCGCCATCAGTCGCTTGTGTGCTCATTTGCTCTAGGCATTTGCGGTGATTTGCACCGCAGCGAGGACATGGCGCAGGAGACATTTGTTGCTGCGTGGCGGCAGCTCGGTGAGCTGCGGGAACCAGGAAAGTTCAAGTCATGGATCTGCGGCATTGTTAGGAACGTGGCAAACAGCTCTCTGCGTAAAGATAAACGAACGCCAATGGCACAACCAGGCGATGATTGTGGTGATGAGACACAGTTCGACATGCTCACACCGGCGGAGCAAGTAATCGACAGTGAGGAGCGTGCGATTTTGCTGCGGCAGTTGTTGGAGCTGCCATCATTGTATCGCGAACCGATGGTGCTTTTTTACCGGCAGAACCAATCCGTGGCTTCGGTGGCGGAGGTGCTTGGCATCTCCGAGAATGCGGTTAAGCAGCGGCTTTCACGAGGACGTGCGTTGCTCACTGATCGGGTGGAGCGCGCGCTGGGCAGTGTCTTGCACACAACCGTGCCCTCAGCAGCCTTCACGCTCGCCGTGATGGGAGCTCTATCCGCGAGCACGACCACAGCCTCAGCCGTCACCGTTGCTAGTGCGGGGGGGAAACTGGCGAAGGGCACGGCTTTGAGCGGTACGGTAGCTGCGCCTTTCATAGGAGTGGCCGCTGGCTTGTGGAGCATCTTTCATTCGCAGACCCAGAGTGCGCGAACACCGCGCGAGCGGCGCTTTGCTGTGTGGGTGCTCGGTGGTTTTACGGCCCTTGGTCTCGTCGCGTCGTTTGCGTTTGGGATGCGGGGTATTGGGATGATCGCGCAATCTCCGTGGCTGGTGTCTCTTTCGTTACTTGGCGGTGTCTTGATCCAATCGGTCGCTTTTGCTTTTGGGTTCTGGTTTTACCGCCGTCGGCAACGTATTAGGCTCGAAGATGGCATGAGCAATGAAGCTGCGCTCTCTGTCTGGCGGATGGAAGCTGGCGAAAAAGGATTCTGGCCGGGTGTCATTGGATTTGCTATGGTTTTGGGCTCGGCCTGCAATCTTCCGCACATCCTGGTGGTCCTGTATTGGATGAGAACGGTTGTGATTACCCTGCCTCTTGTGCTGAGCGGGCTGGCAATTGGGGCGCTTCTTCGCTGGCCGCAAGAGTGGCGGCGCATTTTGATGGCATTGCTAAGCGCATTGCTCATCCAGTATGCCGCGCTCACTGCCTACATATGGCAGCAGTGGAGTCGATCTCAAGAAGCCTGGCAGCACTCGATTGCGATCATTGCCATTCAATCGTTCTACCTCGGCATGTTGATCGTCACTGTCATCGGCTGTTACCTTTACTGGCGGTGGGAGAAGTGGGGGCACATGGGAGTTGCCGCATCTGAGGTTTCCGCGACACGCGCCTCGTAAAAGCAGGCGGTGGATGTGCATGCTGGCTACGCGATGCGAGGAAATTCGGGTGTGTGTTGGCACTCTTACGAGTGGTGTCGCTCACCCCCTCGCTACAGGCTGTGATGGCTCCGCCATCGGGAGAGCGCAGCGTGCATATTTTGACGGGCGGCTGTGAAGCTTCGGAACTTGCTCCGCGTCACAAACCCAAACTCACGAGAACGACTTCCGCAAATGGCTGGGCAGGATGTTCAGCGCTTCGCGGTATTTCGCCACGGTGCGGCGTGCGACTTTGATGCCCTGGCCATCGAGAAGCTTGGCGAGCTTGTCGTCGCTGAGGGGCTTGTGCTTGGGCTCATTCTTGATGAGTTCGGCGATGGCGTTCTTGACGCTTGTGTTGCTGAGGTCATCGCCGGACTCTGTCTTCACGCCGTGGGAGAAGAAGAACTTCATGTCAAACACGCCATGCGGAGTGGCGATGTATTTGCCGGCGATGGCGCGGCTGACGGTGGTCTCGTGCACGCCGACTTCATCGGCCACGGTGGCCATGTTGAGGGGGCGCAGGAAGTTGGTGCCCTTCTCGAGGAATTCGCGCTGGTACTTAAGGATCTGCGTGGCGATGCGGTGGATCGTCTGCTGGCG
>JAPLUN010000328.1 GCA_026397715.1 Verrucomicrobiota bacterium | reverse complement strand
TCGCCCCAGACGCTTAATAAGCTATTACAAATCCGAGTCACGAGCCCCATCACCTCAAGGCCCGATCCTCTTGTAGTATCCACCGCTTTCACTCAGCACACTGCCATCAGCCTTCGTCGTCTTGGAGTGAAACTCAATGCGCTCCGGTGAAATAATCCGTCGCGTGCCGCTATAATGCACGCCCGCACTCGATGGCGCCGCATTCCTCACCAGCGAATAAGTCTGCGTCTTCGCATCCCATTCCACCTCCTGCCTTTCGTCCCCCTTGATGGAAGAGGAGTATGTCTCAGCGTACTTATGCGTCGCTGGATCATAAGTCGTCAGCGAGGCCTCCAGATACGGTTTGGGCGTCTCCTGCGTCGCGCTGCCCGTGCCCGTGCGGATGCCCTCCGGCAGATGCACCTCGCGCCACAGTCCCGTGCCGTCGTTGCTCCAGAAGTAGTTCACGGTGATTTTGTCATTCCGGTCCCGTCCCGGCCCCATCGTCCAGTGCATGCTCCATTCGCCAATGAAGGCAGAAAGCGCGCGCATCGCATCCGTGCTGGGCAGCGCCACGGAGCCTTCCGCCGGTGGCTGATACTCCTCCGCCAGCACCGCCGGAAACTCATACGTCGTGCCAGGATTCAGCCGCTTGGCAAGGCGCAGCGCCATCTCCCAGTCCTCGTCACGCGTGTGATGGATGGACACCTGCCGCTGATCCACCCGCTCCACCGTCGCCGTGAACGAGTTCGCGTTGAATTCAATGTGCGAGACCTTCCCGCGAAACGGCGGCAGCTCACGCATCTTGAAGAGGTCCGTGTAAATCACAGGCGGCATCTGCGCTGGCGGTGCCATCACCTTCTGCGGCGCTACCGTTGGCGTTGCCAGCGATCCCGTCGTGCTGGACTGCGCCACGTAGCTGCGGTTCCCGCTGAAAGCCTGCGCCGCAAGCACGGCCTTCGGCGCAGCAGCCGGTAGTTTCACCGGCGGCACCTTCTTGGCCGTGCGCACATAGCTGCCACGCTTCGTCGAGATCACTTTTCCGCTCGCATCCTGCGTCACCGTTTTCCAGTCGATCCGCGCCTCCGTCGTAAAGGTGGCCGTGTTGATGCGCGTCTGCCCGCTCATGGGCGTGGGCAGCGCCGTGGTGAAAGTCCGCGTCGCCTCATCCCAGGTGCTGCTCAGCGCCCCGGCGCCGTTCGCCGCAGGATCGGCGCTCACGTAAGCCTTCGCTCCCGCATCATAGAGGATGCGCGCAATGTCCAGCGTGGGCGTTTCCTCGCTGCCCTCATGGTCAAATCGCAGCTCTCGCCAGATGCCCGTGCCATCCGCCAGCCAGTGGCAGTTCATTTGCACATTCGCCGTCGCATCACTCTCCAGCGTGCCGCTCCAGGCTCCGATGTACCGTCCCAGCACAGCGATCTCAGGCGATTTAGGCCGTGCCTTCGCCGCTCGCTTCTCGGCGGAGAGCAGCACATCCTCCAGCGCCGCAGGGAACTCATACGTCTCACCACGTTTCAACTGCTCGGCGATCTTTTTGGCCGTGTCGCTCGTATACGGCCCGCTGGCAAGATACAGCCGCGAATCCGCCCCCTGCAGCACCATCGCGCAGCTTTTTTCACCAATACCCGGGTCCAGCACCGTCGCCCGGAAGGGATGCTCGCGCCCCAGATCCATCAGGCCGCTCGGCATACTCGGCGTGGTGGGAAAGAAAGACGCCGTCCTCGGCAGGATGCGCATCAGCCTCACCGTTTCATCCAGCCCCAGGAAATCGATCATGCACTGCGGGAAGGCGTAGCGTTGGTGCGCCTTAAGCTGCGCCACAAACTGCTGCTCCGGCGTCGGATTTGAGCTGCTGTACGCATAGCTGCTCGTGCCGCCATCATCCGCCCGCAGCGCCAGCTTGAAGCCGCTCGCACTGCTGCTCACGCTCGTCACCTCGGCCACAAAGGGTTTCGTGTGCAGCAGCGTAAACAGGCCGCTCGGAGACTGCGCCCCCAGAGAAGTGGCAAACACAAAGCAAAGGAGAATGACCGCGCGCATGGCTGTTATTAATAGAGAATGACAAAATGATCGTCCTCCGCGTAGGCCGCAGTGAAGCCCCAGACGGGAACACCCGGCTTGATACCACGTTTGCCCGTCGCCTTGCCAGAAGAATCGAGCACCAGCCAGCCGAGCTGCCCGCCCTTCTGCCATCCGGTGCCCACGCTCCAGGTGATCAACGTCTCGCCCCGCGCATTCATCGCCAGGGCAGGGTGCCTCGCCTTGTCTTCTGAAACAGCCAGCGCCGCCGAGCTCTCATCCAGCAGTGAAGTGTACACTTTCCCCTCCGCCTCCCACGCCGCCCGCGTTTTCGCTCCAGCGGCGATCACGCTGGCGCTGCTCATCGGGCACGCATTGATCGCCCAGGGCCCCACGTCCCGGTGCTGAAAAGTCACTCCGCCATCCGTGGAAATCATGAGCGTGATGTCCCGCTGTGCCATGCTCCGCGCCGCCCGGTACAGCGTGATCAGCTCCCCCGTGGGACTCACAAACGTCTTCAGCGAGCAGCACGCGCACACGCCCGGATCATCCCCGTTCGCAATCCTCGGCTTCGAAAACGTCCCGCCATTGTCCGCCGATTTCAGCACAAACACCCGCCGGTTGATCTCCCCCGGCGCCGCACCCGCAGGCGCCCCGTGCCAGACGATGTACACCTCCCCCTTCGCACTCGCCGCGATGGAGGCCCCGCCATCCAGCCCCTGCGTGTCCGCCCGCAGATCGCGCTGCTTCTCAAACGTGCCGCCATGATCCAAGGAGCGCGAGTAAAGCAGCGGCGCAGGCTGGTTTTTGCCCCCGGGTCCGTTCCACACCACATGCAGCGAGTCATCTTTCCCCGCCGCGATCTGCGCTCCTCGGATCGTCCCCATCGCCACCGCCGTCGCCGGTGTACTATTAAGAGTATGCGGCTCGCTCCATCCCGTGGCACCGCTCTTTTTCGTCACGTAGCGCACATCCCCGCCACCGGGATTGCCTATAAGATACACCAGATGCAGCGTGCCATCCCGCGTGGTGGCCACCTGCGGCTGCACCCCTCCCTCCGGCACCCGCTCAAAGCGCACATCCTCCGCTCCATGGGCGCAAACCGTCAGCAGCAGCATAAAGGCGATGCATCGTTTCATGGCAGTGGCCTCAGGCAAGTCGCAGCGAATAGCGCTCTCCACGGCGGCCCAGCTTCACGCGCGCACCATAGATCTCGCTCAGATTGCGGCTGTTGAGCACCTCCGCCTTCGGCCCGGACGCATGCACCTGGCCGTCCCTCAGCAGCAGGCAGTGCGTGATGCTCGGCAGGATTTCTTCCACATGGTGCGTCACCAGCACCAGGGAAGGGGAGTGCGGCTGCACCGCCAGGGACTGCATCCACTGCAGGTATTTCTCCCGTGCCACCGGGTCCAGCCCCGCGCACGGCTCATCGAGAATCAGCACCTGAAATTTCGCCATCAGCGCGCGGCAGATCAGCACCTTCTGCTTCTCCCCCTGCGACAGCGGCCCCCACAGCGCCTCTTTCAGGTACGCGCAGCCCACCTGCGCCAGCAGTCCGGCCGCCTCACGCAGCACAGCCGGCGGCGGTACGTCGATCAGGTTCAGCTTCGCCTCCCGTCCGCTCGCGATCACATCGATCACCGGCTCTCCGCTCTCTAAGTACGTCACCAGCGTGTTCGTCACCAGCCCCACTCGCCGCCGCACCTCGCGCCAGTCATCCTCGCCAAACACACTCTCGCCGATCCGCAGACTCCCGCCCGTCGCACTGTCATACCCCGTGATCAGATTGATGAGCGAGGTCTTGCCGCACCCGTTCGGCCCCAGAATGCACCAGTGCTGCCCGGGATCCACCCGCCAGGAGATGCCTTTGAGGATGGGTCGGCCACGGCGGAAAGTGAGATCAGAAACTTCGAGTACAGGATTGGACATGTGACTGCATGATTGAATGACGAAAAGAGAATGTCGAGTCGTCTTGAACGACTTCGTTTAAATGCTAATAGCGAGCCCTGCTGGCCGGAAGCTCTTCGACAGGACTCTCAACTCAATCACTGCTTTGTGTGGATAGAAATTGTCCTTTTGATTTTTCTCCCGTGACAAAAATGACCATCCTGCTAATCTCAAGATCCCTTTCCCGAAAAATGTCAGTTTCCCCAGATGCCCAGCCACATTGCGCCATCACATCCGATGACGTGCGTAAATTCCAGCTTGTGCATCCCCGTAGTTTTTTAGTACTTTGTGCTGATGTGCAACGCACCCTGCAACTCATGAGACCCATTTTCTGTGCCGCCCTGGCCCTGGCCGCTGTCACACCTGTGTTTTCACAGGCTCCTCCGCCTGCACCTCCAGCCCCACCTGCTGCGCCTGGCGCTCCTGCCGCTCCAGCAGCCCCCGCTGCTTTGAACATCCAGCAGGAAACTGAGGCCCTCATCAATGCCGCCAGCGCCCTCTTTGCCGAGGCCAAATACCAGGAGGCCCTTTCCAAGCTCGCCGTCGCCAAGAAAAACCTCAACAACAAGCCCTTCGAGAGCATCCTCTTCACTGAAGGCGCCTGTTACTACAATCTCAACGACTACCCAAAGGCCATCGAAGCTCTCGAGGCCTATGTGAAGGAGTTCCCACAAGGCTCCGCCATCATTGATGTCCGCATGGCCCTCGGCCGTTCCTACATCGCCAGCAAGAAAGAAGACAAGGGCATCGAGGTGCTCACCAACGTCGTCCGCGATTCACCCGAGAAAAAAGCCGAGGCCGGCCTCATCATCGCAGACACTCTTAATAAGCAGGACAAGAAGGACGACGCTCTCAAAATCCTCACCAACGTCCTCGCAGACGGCATCCGCAGCGCGGAATCCATCCAGGCCGCCATGCTCGCCGCCAACATCTACGTCGCCAGCGGCAAGCTCGACGAGGCCACCACCCTCATGGACAAGGTGCGCAACTTCGCCTCCGGTGGCGACAGCATTGCTCAGATGAACAACATCTATCTCAAGCTCGGCGATGAGATGATGGAAAAGAAGGCCTACAAGGAAGCTCTTGGCGCCTACCAGCTAGTCCGTAAGAAGAACGAAATCTCCCGCATCCAGACCGAGCAGGTCGCCAAGCTCGAAGCCCAGCTCAAGACCGCCAAGGGCGTCCGCAAAGACGAGCTCGAAACCAAGCTCAAGGCCAACAAGGAAATCATGGCCGAAATCGAGAAGCGCACCGATTACGATGCCTCCCTCTACTACCGCCTCGGCCGCTGCTATTATGAAATGGGCTCCCCCACCGACAGCGGCGCTGGTGATCCCTCCCGCCTCTGGCAGGCTATTCTCGCATTCGAAGTCGTCGTCAAAGACTTCAAGCAGTTCGCCCAGCGCGACAAATGCATGTACGGCCTCCTCATGGTCAACGCCTCCCTGAAGCGCATCAAGGAGGCCCGCGAAGGCTGCGAAATATTCATCGAAAACTTCCCGGACAGCGACATGGTCGGCGAGGTCTCCATGATGTTCGGCATGCTGGCTTACCAAAACAAGCAGCTCAAAGAAGCCATCGCCGCCTGGAAAAAAGCCCTCAGCTTCCCCAAGGCCGACAAAGAGCGCCTCTACTTCCTCATCGGCAGCGTCCAGTTTGAGCTCCAGAGCTTCGATGAGTGCCGCACCACCTATGAAAAGGTGCTCCAGGACTTCCCACAGACCACCTACAAGGACGATCTCCAGTACCGCATCGCCCTGACCTACTTCTATCAGAACGACTCCAAGAGCGTCACCAAGGCCCTTAAGACCTACATCAAGGACAACCCCAAGGGGCAGTATGTTGTCGATGCACGCTACCGCCTCGCCTTCATTGATTTCCAGAGCGGCGACAAAAAGACCGCGGAAGCCGAACTGCTCAGCATTGCCAAGGACGCTCCAAACGATCAAAACATCGGTCAGGTGCACGCCCTCCTCGGAGACATCTACAATCAGCGCGCCGATTATGAAAACGCGATGATTCAGTTCGCACTCGCCGTGGACAAGGCCAAGACCGACGACGTTCTCAAGTACGCCATGGATCAGGTGACGGATCTCTACGTCGGAGCCAACAAATGGAAAGAGCTGGCGGAAATGTGGCAGCGTTACTACAACACCAACAAGGACAACGACGACCTTGCACTTAAAGCCATCCTCTGGATCAGCCGCGCTCTCATCAAGGAAACCAAGGTGGAGGAAGCCAAAAAGCTCCTCGCAGAACACATCAAAACCCGCATTCCCATCGTCGCCAATCAGCAGGTGGAAGGCTTGATTCAGCAGCTCGTCTCCATCAGCGCCCCAAAACGCCGCCGCGTCGCCGCCGCAACCGCTGCTGCTCCAACTACACCACCAGCGGATGGTGCCAAGGCCCCCGAAAAAGCTCCAGTGGCCGCTCCCGCGCCAGAGGTCACTTTTGATGACGTCGAAAAGCAGCTCGAAGCTCTGCTCAGCCCGCCGCAGGCCGCCATGAACGGCACCGCTCAGATGCGCATTCTCTTCGCCAAGGCATGGCTCGCCAAGACCATGAAACTGCCTGATAAGGCCGAGAAGTTCCTCACCATCATCGTCGAAGTCGCCAAGCCGGATGACCTCAGCCCCATGCTCCTCAGCATCGTTGGCGACGCCGCCCGCAAGAAAGGCGATCTCGAAAAAGCCAATGGCTGCTACATCCGCCTCAGAGACTTCTTCAAAGACAGCGAATTCTCAGACGGCGCTCCCGTCGGCCTCGCTGAAATCGCCTTCGAAAAAGGTGAGTATGACAAGGCTCTCGAACTCTTCCGCGATGCCCTGAACAACTACCCCGGCAGCTCCCACGTGCTCGATGCCACCCAGGGTGAAGCCAAGACCCTCGTCAAACTCAAGAAGTATGACGAAGCCAAAAAGATCTACGAGACCATCTCCAACACCAAGGAGTGGCGTGGCCACGCCACCGCCAATGCCCTCCGTATGCTTGGCGAGATCGAGGCTCTCCAGGGCAAGCACGAAGCTGCCATCGCCTACTTCCAGCGCGTCTTCATAGCCCACCAGAAATGGAAGGATGAAAGGGCCAAGGCCTACCTCCTTTGCGGCAAGTCCTTCAAGGCTCTCGGCAAGAGCGATGAAGCC
>JAPLUN010000102.1 GCA_026397715.1 Verrucomicrobiota bacterium | reverse complement strand
CTTTGGCTGGGCGGCGCGCTTCAAGCGCCTCTCACGGGACTATGAGCGCTTGGCCTCGACTCTCACCGGCATGCACTGGCTGGCCTTCGCGACCCTCATGCTTTCTTCTCTATTCGGCAAAAGTTAATAACAGGCTCTAGGTGGTCACATGCGCCTCTTTGCCTCCTGTTGGCGGATCAAAATGTTTCCAAGTTTCCTAAACTACAGGGTGGAAACATGGAAACATTTTTTTGGAGGTCGTCCTCATCGTCGCCGTCAAACTCATGGTGCCAGGAGCGGGCGGGGAGGAAGTCTGCGGAAAGCGGTAGCTGCGTTTGTGCCTCGCTTCGCGATCGCAGTTCAAATGTGGGAGACCTTGTTCCGCAGGAAAAAGGCAACTTTGGGTGGGAGCTTTTACCGGCCGCGCAGGATCTGGCGGGAGAGCTGTTCGAGAGCTTGATTCATGGCGGTGACGCGGGCGTGCAGGGAAGTGGGATCTGGGGGGACGGGGATGAGGAGGCGGAAGAAGTGGGTGCGGGCTTCGCCACCCGCGACGGGCTGGAGTTTCCAGGTGCCTTGCAGGACCATTTGATTGGCGGCGTCGGGTTCGAACTGAGCGATCTTCAATTCGAGGAGGGTGGTGTAATCGAGCGAGGTGAAGCTTTCCACGGGCTGGATGCTCATGGAGCCGGTGAGGCGGCTGAGATTGCTGGCGATGACGCGTGAGATGCCGGAGTCGAGGGGCTCGCCCCAGAGGTCGTGCTTGCTGACCATGAGCTGGCCTGCGGAGCGGGTGACGAGCTGCAGGCTGTCGAGGTAGCCGGGAAGGGAGGGGCGACCCACGGCGATGGCTGGGCGCGCGGCGGTGAGGGTGCGGTCTGGCACCAGAGGCTCCAGCAGATGCTGGGTTGCGGTGTCTTTGACGGGCTGAAGCACGCTGCAGGCGGCGAGTGTCAGCAGCAGGAGGCTGCAGGTGAGGAGGCGCATGTTCATGGATTGAGGTCTTTGCCGCGCAGGATGGTGCTGGGGTTTCGTTTGAGCTCGTTGGCGAGTTCTTTGATGGCGCGTGAGGCGCGCTCCGCCTCCTCCAGCACGTTTTGCAGGCGCATGAGGACGGGGGCACGGGGGTTGGTGACGTTGGAGATGTCGGCGGAGGCTTCCTTGATTTTCTCCAGTCCGGCGGTGGCCTGCTGCATGACTTTTTCCAAATCCTTGAGCAGGGGATCGATGCCTAGATTGGCCTTCTTGGCGAGTTCATCAAAACTCTTCAGCGCCGTCGCGAGGGTGTCGATGGCGAGGCCGAGTTTTTTGTTGCCGGTGAGGGCGCGGACGTCGGTGGTGATGCCGAGGATGTTGTCGTTGATGGCCTTGAGATTGAGGGCGGCGATCTGCTCCTTGGTGTTGGAGAGGACATCGCGCAGATCCTTCATGATGGTGGCGAGATCGAGGTCGTTGAATTTTTTCAAGCCGTCCGAGATGCCGGAGATGATGGCATCGAGCTCAGTACCCATGGTGGGGACGGCGGGGAAGTGCGGCGGGTTCTCAGGCTTGAAGAGGAAGCCGGGCTTGTCCGGGGCGATGTCGAACTCGATGTAGAGCTGGCCGGTGAGGAGGCTCTGCTGCTTCATGCGTGCGCGCAGGCCATTGGCCACGGCGAACTTCACGCCGGCATCGGTGGTGAAGTCAATTTTATCTCCGGTGGTGGAGCCGACGAAGCGGAGGTCTTTCTCGGAGAGCTCGACGACGACGGGGATGATCTTGCGGTTCTCCTTGGAATCAACCAGCACACGGATGGAGGAGACGCGGCCGATGCGTACGCCGCCGAAGCGTGCCTCTGAGCCGACGAGGAGGCCATTGGCGCTCTGATCAAAGTAGAGGATGATGCGGCTGGTCTTTTCAAAGAAGCGGCTGGCACCAAAGAGGATGAGGGACCCGGCGGCGAGCACGAGGCCGACGAGGGTGAAGATGCCGATGAGTGTGGGGCTGGCGGTTTTGCTCATGGTGAGGATGGAGGTGTGTCTCCGCGATTTAAAAAGAGACGCACGGCGGGATTGTCCGAGTGATCGCGGAGTTCGGAGGGATTGCCCAGGGCGCCCTGGGTGTGGGTGGCGGTGTCGAGAAACACGGCGTTGTTGGCGATGCTGAAGATGCTGGCGAGCTCATGCGTGACGATGACGATGGTGGAGCCCTGGCCATCGCGCAGACCGAGGATGAGATCGTCGAGGCGGCGGGAGCTGAGGGGATCGAGTCCGGAGCTGGGTTCGTCGAGAAAGAGGATGTCGGGGTCCAGCGCCATGGCGCGTGCGATGCCGGCGCGCTTCTTCATACCGCCGCTGATCTGCGAAGGGTAGAAGTCCTCGTAGCCGGAGAGGCCGACGAGGGAGAGCTTGTAGCAGGCGAGATCGCGCAGGGTCTTGGGCGGGAGTTTGCAAGACTCTTCGAGCGGCATGGAGATGTTTTCCGCGAGGGTGAGGGATGACCACAGAGCGGCGGACTGATACATGACACCAAAGCGCTGGAAGAAGGGGCCGCGCTCTGCGAGAGGGGTGGCGGTGAAGTCTTTGCCATCGTAGAGGATGGAGCCTTTGGCGGGCTCGCGCAGGCCGATGAGGTGGCGCAGGAGGGTGCTCTTGCCGCAGCCGCTGCCGCCCATGATGACGAAGATGTCCTTGTCCTGAATTTCGAAATTGAGGTCATGCATCACCACGAGGTCGCCGTAGGCCATGGTGAGATCTTGGACGGTGATTTTGGCGGCCATGGTCAGATGTCCAGCAGGGTAAAAACGGCGGCGAAGGCGGAGTCCAGCACGATGACGGAAGTGATGGCGGTGACTACGGCACGCGTGGTGGCCTCTCCCACGGCGGCGGAGGAATTGCCGGCGCGCATTCCCTGCATGCAGCCGCTGATGGCAATGGCGGCGCCGAAGAAGGGACTCTTCAAGACGCCGAGGGAGGCGGTGGTGATGTGCAAAGACGCGACGGTCTCCGTCCAATAAAGCACGGGAGGGATGCCTGAGGCGGCACCCACGAGCATGCCGCCGAGGATGCCCACGATGTCTGCATACACAGTGAGAATGGGCATCATCAGCACCAGGGCCAGGATGCGTGGGAGGACGAGGAAGTCGAAGGGATCAAAGCCGAAAGTGCGCAGGGCATCGATCTCTTCATTGGCCTTCATGCTGCCGATGTGGGCGGCGAAGGCCGCGCCGGTGCGGCCGCTCATGATGATGGCGGTCATGACCACGCCCATCTCACGGACCATGGAGATGCCCACGAGATCTGCGACGTAGAGATCCGCACCGAAGTGCGCGAGCTGCACGCTGCCGACAAAGGCGAGGATGAGGCCGATGAGGAAGCTGATGAGCGAGACAATGGGCAGGGCCTCCACGCCGCACTGCTGCAGCGTGACCCAGAAATCTGAGGTGCGAAAGCGTGCGCGACCGCGTGCAAAGCGGCCGAGTGAAAGCACGGCCTGACCGATGAAGTCCACCAGCGCGAGGCCGCTCTGCCAAGTGCTGAGGGTGGCATTGCCGATGGTTTCCAGACGGGACAGCGGGCGTGTGTCCGGATGGGCGCCGCCATCCTCTGGCACGGCGAGTGCGAGTTGCAGCAGGCCGCGCAGATTGTCGGGGAGTCCATCCAGCGGCGTAGGCGGCTGATCGCCCGTAGGGGCCTTCAGCGTGCGCAGGTGGGCGAGGATGAAAGCGGGGAGTGTGGAGTCATGGGTGCCCAGCGCGTCTGTTTGGTAACGAGTGGGAGCGCGATCCGGGGCGGTGCCGGTGACGCTGACGGCGGGGCCAGCGCGGAGCCAGTCTCCGGCGAGGGTCAGGCTCACGGCTTCCCCGTCTTGCTGCCAGACGGCGGTGGGGGGCGGATGAGGGGAGGAAGTCATCCAAGGGCACAAAGGCAGAGATCACCAAAAAACATGAAGGAAGGGGAGGACGAGCATGGCGTGCCGAGGGGGATTCCGCCATGGGGTGTACACCCACCGGGCCATGGCAGCAGCGCAGCAGGCAAGAGTAGGGTTTCACCCCATGGAGATGCACGGGGGATCGGTGGTAAATCGGACACATACACAAGCCTCAGTTTCCCAAAGCCGGTGTGGTGGCGCTGCCCTTCCGCTGGTGATGGATGAACCAAGACACGACCATGCAAGCACAAGTCTGGAAACTCCTGGAACCCGCCGGCACCCCGGCCACGTCCATGGTGGATGTGATGGACAAAGCCATCAAACGCTCCAACAAGACGCTGGAGGCCACGGCCGGCTTTCGAAGGGCGAAGCGCGCGGCCTTCATGGCCGCGGCAAGATTCACCCCTGACAGGTGAGCTTCAAGGACCTCCGCATCCCCGAGGGCCTGTGGACGTGGGCGATCACCGGCACGCTGCTGCTGGCGATCAGGGAACTTTCGAAAAAGTAAATCCGCTTTCCGCGATCATGCGATCCACATCTTAACCAAACAACCATCTTATGCTCATCCAACTAACCACGGACAAGTCAGTGAAAGAGACGGCAGCGGCGCTGCAGATTGCGGTGCCGGCCAACAAGTTCGGCGTCATGCAGGTGCATGACCTGAAAGAAACGATGTGGAAAAAGGGCGTGGTGTTTGACCATGAATGCCTGATCTTTGAAGTGTGCCAGCCGGAGCAGGCGAAGAAGGTGCTGGATGAAAACCTGAGCATCTCCACGGCGCTGCCATGCCGGATTTCCGTGTATGAGGAAGGGGGCAAAACCGTCCTGGCCACCTTGAAGCCGACGACTCTGCTGGGGATGTTTAACACGCCGCAGCTGAACGACGTGGCGAAGGAGGTGGAGGACACGCTGGTGAAGATCATGACTGAGGCGGCGGCGCCGTGAGTTTGAGAAAAGCCGATCCATTCAACATCAACGCCTCAAGGCCGGAGCAGGGCTGAGGTTCAGCGAAATCCAACTACCATGAACGAGCATCACTCAACCGAAGTCCCTGCGACGACGCCTCTGGAAACGACCGGCGCTGCGGAAGTCCGCACGCAGCCTTTGCCAGCGGATGTCAGTCCGGCGCTGCGCCGTACGCAAACGACCATCCGCATCTACAGCCACTCCTCGCTGCTGTTTTGGTGGCCGGTGTGGGTGGTGGGGTATGTCATGGCGGGGCTCACGTACCTGCATGGGCAGGAGCAGTATGCGTCCACCGGGCGGATGCTGGAGTGGGTGCATCCCGGCAACAACCTGGGGGTGATCTATTTCCTGACGCTGTTCCTGATCATCATGATCACGAATTTTTCCGTGCGCGGTCTGGCCTCGGGGATGGTGATCATGGGCGGTGCGCTGCTGACGGTGGTGCTGGCCTATGTGGGCTGGTGGGACGAGGTGTTCCGGTGGTTTGAGCATCTGACGATTCACCTGACGATGGGCGCGTATTTTTGGTTTTCGTCGCTGATGTTCATCACGTGGTTTCTGACGGTGTTTGTCTTTGACCGGCTGAGCTACTGGGAGGTGACGCCGGGGCAGCTCACGCACAAGATGCTCTTTGGCTCGGGGTCGAACAGCTACAACGCGCAGGGCATGGGGCTGGAGAAACACCGGGATGATATTTTCCGCCACTGGCTGCTGGGCTTTGGGTCCGGGGACATGAAGATTCGGACGTCGGGTGCCACGCGTGAGCAGATTGATCTGCTGAATGTGCTCTTCATCGGTTCCAAGGTGGCGGCGATGCAGCTGCTCATTGCCGAGGTGCCGGAAGGCGTGGATGATACGAGAGGTTGAGGTTCATGCAAGGCATCAGGAACAGCCGAGGTCATACCTGAAGATGACTCCACCGGAGTGGTGAGCCTTGATGACTGTCGTGGGATTAGAAATCGGTAGTTAGTGGGGTTTCACCCCATGGCGCAGTCGTTAGCCCGGACGGAGATTGTAGCTACCCATCCAGCCGGCCATGAAAGGTCTTTCGCATACGCCTTATTAAGTGCTGGCAACCCCCACCCCACCGTTATGTTACTCAACGCAAACGCACTCAAAGGATTCAAGCTGGACTGCCTCGATGGTACGATCGGGAGTGTCAGTGAATTTTACTTCGATGACGAGCACTGGACGATTCGCTACCTGGTGGCGGACACGGGCGGCTGGCTCAATGGCCGGCTGGTTCTGATCTCGCCGTATGCGCTGGTGGGTGCAGTGAAGGAGGATGAAGCCATCGCGGTGAATCTGACCCAGCAGCAGATTCAGGACAGCCCGTCTTGGGACAGTGACAAGCCGGTGTCGCGCCAGTTTGAGGTGGACTACCATGGCTACTATGGCTGGCCGATGTACTGGGGCGGGCAGCTGATATGGGGCGCGTACCCCTACCTGGTGCGTGACCCTGAGCAGTGGAGCGCGCCGGATGAGCCGGAGCATTCCTGGGATCCGCACCTGCGCAGCACAGATGCGGTGACGGGGCATGACATTCAGGCGACGGATGGCGAGATAGGCCATGTGGTGGACTTCATCCTTGATGATGAGTCATGGGCGATCCGCTACCTGGTGGTGGACACGCGCAACTGGTGGCCGGGCAAGAAGGTGCTGGTGTCTCCCGCATGGATCGAGCGTGTGAGCTGGAGTGAGATGAAGGTCTTCGTGAAGCTGAGCCGCGAGGCAGTGAAGGCATCGCCGGAGTACACGGACGATGCGCTCGTGACCCGTGACTATGAAAGCGGGCTGTTCCGGCATTACGGGAGCGACGGGTACTGGGCGCATGAAAATGAACGAGTTTGAAGTGCCGATGGCTGGCGGTCTGTCGGGGAAAGCATGACAAAAGTTTTCAACCGAGGAAGGGCCTGGAATCGAAAAAGGCAAGCCGCTGAGGTGGGGCAGAGCCGATAACTTTTCAAAGGAGTCTCATATGCCGATTCATCTCAAAGAAGAAAAGGATGGAGCCAGCGGAAGCGGTTGGAACCAGCCTGAAGGAGTATTTTGATCGGGTAGGTCAATGACCTATTATTTGAGGCTCGACTGAAAACATGCACCTGATATACATTTTTCACATGAACATGACCCCACCCATGGATCATCGTCTGCGACGAGCGAACTTGCCCGATGGAAGCATGCGGCGCATGAGATGCGGAATGGATGCGAAAAACTGCGCACGCACGGTGAGTGTGGCGGCGCTGTGGCTGCTGATGACGCTGGTTGGATTTGGCAAGTCCGGTGCGCAGGGGGCTGAGGCGAAGGACCGTGTGGTGGCGAAGGTGAACGGGATGCCGATTTATGCTTCCGATCTGGATGCAATGGTCAAAGCGCAGGAGCGGATGCTGCAGGC
>JAPLUN010000518.1 GCA_026397715.1 Verrucomicrobiota bacterium | reverse complement strand
TGCCGCCAAAAGGCGTCACCGGCTTGTCAGAATACTCAATGGGCAGGGTCACCATCACGGTGACTGTTGCACACTCGTCAATCCCTTGCTCTACCAAGCGCTACAGCTCCCCCTCTCGTGTTCTATTGCATGATCCCGGTTGAATGAACGAGTCGAGGCAGTCAGATACGAAACCCTCAGTCGATTTGGTTCTGTCAGACCACTCTTGCAGTGGATTGGCAGTCTTCTCCAAGTGCCCCTTCAGCCCAAGCTTGGCCCCCCTCGGTGCATGCACTTGAACCGGTTGTATCGCTCATGATTGTGACTCTGAGTGTGGAGCAGCCACTGGAGAGACGAAGACTAGGGGCGTGGTGGTGATGGTCTGCCAGGTGACCAAGTCCGTGCTCCATTGAATCTGGTAGGGCTTGTTGACCACCGCATTCCAACGGAGGATCACCTGCCCCGGATTGACCGCGACCATTTCGATGGGAGGAAACACCGTTGGGCGAAGGGTGAAGCTGTTGCTGACATCCAGATTGTGCCGAGAGGCATTTTCATCCTGCGGGCGGTAGGCGCGCACGTAATCGGCAACGACCTGACCGGGAGTCACCGAAACGCGGATGTGGCCGGAGTCTGCGAGGAGGAGGCTGCTGAGACCCTGGGTGTATTTGCCATCGGCGGCGCTGCCAAGCGTGGTGTAGTTTGCGGTGCCGGGCTGCGGGCACTCCAGATAGACGACACCATCGAGGGTCTGGTAGCCATAAAGATGATCGTGACCGTGGAAGACGGCGCTGACTTTGTTTTGCACAAGGAGATTGTGAATGGGCATGTCCCAGCCGGGGCGGCGAGACGCAAAGCCATTGGTGGTGCCGTCGGCATTCAGGCCGCCCCATTCGTAGAAGCCAGCGACTTCGATGCCGCCGCGAGCGGCCACGTTGGGCGTGACACCATCTGCAAGGGTGGTGGTGCCGCCAACGATGTGGTGCATGAAGACAAACTTGTATTTCGCGCTGCTGTTTTTCAGAGTGTCGCGGAGCCAGTTGTACTGGGTCTGGCCGAGCGACCAGTTCCAGGAGTCATTGCCCTGATTGGGATTGGTGTTGGTGTTCCAGAAAGGATCCAGGACGATGAAGAGGGCATCTCCCCACTCCCAAGCATAATAGTCTTCGAGGAGGCCGAGAGTGCCACCGGTGTAGTTCATCGTCGTCGGATTCCCGCCGAAGAAGGTGTTTGGCACGGGCGTGGGGAAGTAGGCTTTGCGCGACTTGAGATCCCAAGCGGGGATGTTGTTCTGTTTGTCGGAAGCGGTGCTGAAGAGATAGCCGTACTCTGCCTCATGATTCCCGAGTGTGAAGAAGAAGGGTACGCTGTGGCAGAAGAGCTCGAACTGATTGCGCAGGAGGATCGCGCGATTGTTCAGGAGGCTCTGATTTAACTGGCCGGTGGAAAGCTCGCCACCCCAGATGGCTGGGACGCCATTGGCGAGAGGCTGCTCCATCTTGTCGGTCATGAAGATGTCGCCAAGGTCGATGTGGAAGTCGGGGCCGTCGGCGGCGATGTTTGACATGGCGCGAAGAAGCAGACTCTGATCCGTGTTCACATCGAGATGCGGATCTGCGGTGATGGTGAAGACAAAGGGCCTGCCACGCGGTCTTGCGGTGTGGAAGCTGCGCTCGCCGCGTGCATTGTAGGAGGATGCGGCGGTGTTTTTGTGCCGCACGCGGTAGTAGTACTCGGTGTCTGGCTGCAATCCGGAGAGAGTGATTTCGATGGGATTGTAGAACTCCGGACGGGCGAGATCCACGGAGAAGAGGGCGGGTGTGGTGGCTGCCGTGTAATTGCCGGGAACGGTGCCGTATTCGATGTAGGCCTGCTGATCCACGCTGGCGATGACGTTGAGCGTCATGCTGGTGTCCGTGGGCATGCCAAGGAATTCCGCGCCTTTGATGGTGGAATCTGTGAGTGAGGAACTCACCGTGTAGGTGTAGCTGCCGGAGGAGGGATTGACCGTGACGCCACTTGCGGTGTCGGTGGCGGTGATGACGAAGTTCACGGTGGTGCCGCCGCTTTTCACTGGAACCTGCACGCCGTAGTAGCCGTCATTGGCAGCGCCATCGCCATGCTGACCGTCATCAAACATGGACAGGACGATATTGGCTGGCGGAGCGGTGGTGGCGACGATGATGTCGTCGATGTCAACGCGGGGCTTGGCTGTCGGGTTTTGGGGTGCGTAGCCGGCAAACTGCCAGCGCAGCCTGGTCTGGGTGCCGAGTTCCGTGCCGGTGAGGTCGTAGTGGAAGAGCTGGAAGCCGTGATTGATGCTGGTGGTATTGACGGTGA
>JAPLUN010000482.1 GCA_026397715.1 Verrucomicrobiota bacterium | reverse complement strand
GGCGCAGGCCAGATCTGGGCCTTCGGCGCGCTGGACTTCGCCGGCGGAACGGTCGTCCACATCAATGCGGGCATCGCTGCGCTGATGGGCGCGATCATTCTCGGACCGCGCCTTGGCTACAAGCAGTCCCCGATGCCTCCCCACTCGCTGGTGCTGACCTATGTCGGCGCGGGCCTGCTGTGGGTCGGCTGGTTCGGCTTCAACGCCGGCTCCAACCTCGAAGCGAACGGCTATGCCGCACTCGCCATGATCAACACGCTGCTGGCCACGGCCGCCGCGGGTCTGTCGTGGGTCCTCGTCGAATGGGTCCTGCGCCGCCGTCCGTCCATGCTGGGCGCGGCGTCGGGCATCGTCGCGGGTCTCGTCGCCATCACGCCGGCGGCCGGCTTCGCCGGACCGGTTGGCGCGATCGTGCTGGGCCTGATCGTCTCCCCGGTCTGCGTGATCTTCTGCTCGGTCATCAAGAACGCGCTGAAGTATGACGACAGCCTCGACGCCTTCGGTATCCACGCCATTGGCGGCATCATCGGCGCCATCGGCACGGGCATCCTTGTGAGCCCGGACCTTGGCGGCGCCGGAATCGTCGACTTCTCGACCTGCGACGCTGCCACGGCAACCTGCGGCGCTCTGGCCTACGACATGGTCTCACAGGTCACCTGGCAGGCCCAGGGCGTCGGCCTCACCATCGTGTGGTCGGCAATCGCCTCTTCGATCGTGTGGTTCGTGGTCAAACTCGCCACAGGCGGCCGCGTGTCGCAGGAGGTCGAGGAAGAAGGTATCGACATCAACGAGCACGGCGAGGCGGCCTACCACCCGTAGGTTCCTCGAAGACTGGCGCTGCCGGCGCGGAGTCAGGGAGACAAGAGATGGGGCGCGGCCTTGCGGTCGCGCCCCTTTTTCTTTTCGGCCACGATGGCTAGATGAGGGGCATGACCAGCCCGACGCCGTCCCACCGTTGCGACATCGCCATCGCGGGTGGCGGACCTGTGGGCCTCACGCTTGCGCTCGCGCTCGCCCAGCACGGGCATGAGGTGGTCGTGGCAGACGCAGCACCCCCGCCGGGCGAGGGGCCCGCAGACGCCCGCGCCTGGTTCATCGCTTATGGCTGCTGGCGGATCTTTCGCGCGCTCGGTCTCGAGGACGAAGTTCTGGTCGGCGCCGAACCAGTGACCCAGGTCGATGCGGAAGGCCGGATCGGCGGAATCTCCTTCATCGCAGAAGACAGTGGCGAGCCTGTGCTCGGCTACATGGTCGAAGCGGCGGGACTCGTCGCGGCGCTGCATGCGGCCGTGGCGGCCGAGAAGCGTGTGACGATTCTCTCGCGTGCGCGCATCGAGAGCGTGACGTTCGGCGATCCGTGCGCGATTTTGAAACTTGCAGATGGCGAGATTCATGCCCCGCTGGTCGTCGGTTGCGACGGCGCACGCTCGCTGGTCCGCCGCCAGGCCGGTTTGCGCTTCGAAGGGCACGACTATGACGCAGCGGCTGTCTCGACCACGGTGAAACTCGCAAGGCCGCACAACGGCGCCGCGCGGCAGGTTTTCCTGCCCAACGGCCCCATGGCCGTACTGCCGC
>JAPLUN010000638.1 GCA_026397715.1 Verrucomicrobiota bacterium | reverse complement strand
ACGATGAACAGCGGCGGGAAGATCAGCAGACCGACCACATATACCACGATGAGAAGTATCGTGGCGATCCAGGCGGCGGTTAAAGATTTCGGTTCGTCGGTGTCAGGCGAATTCGAAGACATGGGATAAGGTTCGGGGTTGGGGGAAGGATTTGATATGGCGCTTTTAGTAACGGCAGCTCAGTGAAATATTCATCATGAACCTGATGGTGGATGCTGCAAACATTCACATCACCCTTTGTCCGATCCTGACCGTATCTTGTGCCGCTCTCCCCTTTTTTGACATGCCCCGCACCGTACTCCACTGGTTCCGCCGCGATCTCCGCCTCACCGACAACACCGCCCTGCATCACGCCGCCCAGGCCGCAGACCAGGTCATTCCCGTTTACATCCTAAGCGATTGGAAGGAGAAGCACGGCTGGACCGGCCCGAACCGCCAGCAGTTCCTCTGCGGCTGCCTTGAGTCCCTGTCCAAAAATCTGACCACCCTCGGCAGCCGCCTCCTCCTGCGCAGCGGCAGCGCCGATGCTGAGCTGGAGCGCCTCATCCGCGAGACCCGCGCTGAAGCCCTGTATTTTAACCGTGACTACGACATCTACGGCCGCGCCATGGAGGCCAAGGTCCAGGCGCTCTGCGCACGCCTCGGCATCGAGTGCCACTCCTACCAGGACAGCGTCCTTCATGAACCTGAAGCCGTCCTCACCGGCGGCGGGCAGCCCTACCGTGTTTACACGCCCTATTCCAAGAACTGGCTCAATCTGCCCAAGACCGCACCGCAGGGCCGCATCACCTCACTCGGCGCGCCAGCGGACGCCGCCATCAGCAGCCTGCCGCCCCCCACACTCGCGCATTGGAGCCTGCCCCCCTGCACCGCCCAGATCCCCGCTCCCGGTGAACGCGCCGCACGCGACCGCCTCAAGCTCTTCATCGAGTCCGGCATGCTCAACGGCTACGGCGCGCAGCGCAACATCCCCGCCGGACAGACCACCTCCCTGCTCAGCCAGGATCTGCGCTTTGGCCTCCTCAGCATCCGCGAGATCTACCAGCGCTGCATGGCCTGCACCACCGCCGAGCAGCCCTCCGTCCAGACCTACGTCAAAGAACTCGCGTGGCGTGAATTCTACGTCGCGATCCTCTGGCATTACCCGCACGTCTTTGAGCAGGAATTCGCCCCCGACTGGCAGGGGCTCCCCTGGCCCGGCAGCGCGGCTGATTTCCAGCGCTGGGCCACCGGCACCACCGGCTTCCCCATCGTGGATGCCGGCATGCGCCAGCTCCTGCAGACCGGCCTGATGCACAACCGCCTGCGCATGATCACCGCCATGTTCCTCACCAAGGATCTGCACTGCGACTGGCGCCTCGGCGAAGCCTTCTTCATGCAGCAGCTTGTGGATGGCGACAATGCCAGCAACAACGGCGGCTGGCAGTGGTCCGCCGGCACCGGCGCCGACGCCGCCCCCTACTTCCGCATCCAGAATCCCTGGCTGCAAAGCGTCCGCTTTGATCCCGAAGGCACCTACATCAAGCAGTGGGTGCCCGAGCTCAAGCGCGTCCCCGCCGAACTCCTCCACAAGCCCCCGGCACCCGGCCTGCCTTTGGCCAAAGGCTATCCCCTTCCCATGGTCGATCACCACGAAGAACGCGACCGCTGCCTGGCGATCTTTGCGAAACACAAGGCGGAGCGGGTGTGAGTTAATTATGCCTCAGTGCCTCCACAGGGTTCATCATGGCCGCGCGTCTGGCGGGATAAATCCCAAACGCGATGCCGGTGAGGACGGAGATGGAAAAGGCGAGGATGGGTGACCACATCTTGATGACGGTGGTGACGCCTGCGAACTTGGTCACAGCGAGGGGGATGCTCAAGCCAAGGGCCACGCCGAGGACGCCGCCGACGCCGGCGAGCAGGACGGTCTCGATGAGGAACTGCACGACGATGTCGTTCTGCCGTGCACCGAGGGCGCGGCGGATGCCGATCTCACGGGTGCGTTCGGTGACGCTGGCGAGCATGATGTTCATGATGCCGATGCCGCCGACGAGAAGTGAAATGGCGGCGATGCTGCCGAGCACGATGCTGAAGATCTGCTTGGTGCGCTCCGCCTGCTTCAGCAGCTCCACGGGGACGATGATTCGCCAGTCTTCCTTCTTATGATTGCTGGTCATGAGATGGCGGATGGCCTCCGCACGGCTTTCCACCATGTTCACGTCATCGACGCGCATCACGGCCTCATGAAACTGCACTTTTTCGGCCTCAAAGCTGCCGGTGCGGAAGCGGTAGAAGACCTCGCCGTATTGATCCATCAGGGTGGTGAACGGGATCATGATCTGCGCCTGCGCCTGGGCGGAGTGATCGCCACCGGAAGCATCCGTGCCGACGGCGGCGCCTTCATCCTGAATGATGCCGATGACCTTGTAGTAAAAGCCTTTCACCCGCACGGATTTGCCGACGGGCGTGGAGAGCTGAAAGAGACGCGCGGCGACGGATTCATTGATGACACAGACGGCCAGGTTGTCCTTCATTTCCATGTCGTTGAAAAAGCGCCCCTGCAGGATGCGGCGGTTGCGCATCTCGGGGTACACGGGCAGCACGCCCATGACGTGGCCGTCCACGCTGCGGTCCAGGTTCCAGATGTTTTCCGAAATGTAGCGGCTGGGGACGACGATGCGGATGCCGGGCACGGTCTGGCGGATCTGCTCAATGTCGCGCAGGGTGATGCCGTATTCGCTGATCATGCTGCGCGACTCCCCGCTGGAGCCCTGCCCATCGGGCGGTTTGACGCTGTGCAGGATGATGTTCTGGCTGCCCAGCTTGCGGATCTGCTCCTGCGCTTCATGGCTAGCGCCTTCGCCAATGGCAAGCATGGCCACCACGGAGGCCACGCCAAACACCACGCCGAGCGCCGTCAGGAAGGAGCGCAGCTTGTGCAGCCAGATGGTCTTGATGCCCAGCGAGAGCGTGCGCCACAGGTGCTGGGGCGAGGCGAGAAGACGAAGTACAGGATGCGAGGCGAGAAATGACATTCAGGGGGCTGATTCATACGGTCGCATCCGCATGAAATTGCCACGATCTCACGCTCGCAGAAAATCACTCGCCAGCCTGGGACCCGATCACCATCGGCTGCACCGGAGCGACGGCGGGCACGGGCCGCTTCACCTGAACGACAAAGGGAGGTGCCTCACCACCGATGGTGCCACCTTGATCCAGAAAGCGGTTCATGTCTGCCATGGCCATTTCCAGCCGTGGATCATTTGCCTGCATGTAGGCGCTGACGCGCAGGGCCAGCGTGCGGCCATGCCAGGGATAGGGCAGGCCCAGGCTTTCGATGGCGGCGAGCTGCTGCGGCACCTTCAGGTGCATGGCCATCTCACAGCGCATGCCTAACAGGGTGGTGCGCGCGACATGCACGGGATAGTCACGGCTCAGCTTGTCGAAGATCACGAGGAAGCGCGGATCCTGCACCACTTCTTTGGAGCGGGCGAGTTCGCCGAGGAGGGTCACCGCCTCACCGACCAACGGGATGCGGCACCACGGCGAGGTCATGAGGCTGTCGAGCCCCTGTTCGATGTGGGCAAGCACCTCTGCAGGCTGCTTCCGCACATGACTGGCGATGGCCTTCAAAAAGTGGGCGTCCGCTGCGGAGAGC
>JAPLUN010000630.1 GCA_026397715.1 Verrucomicrobiota bacterium | reverse complement strand
ATCCTCAAAAAGGACGTCATCATCATGGACGACGTCAGCATCAATCAGGCGCCGCGTCTTTACGTCATGCTGAACAAGCCGCGCGGCCTCGTCACCAGCGCCTCGGACGAACTTGGGCGCGAGACGGTCTTCTCCTGCTTTGAAAACTCCAAGCTGCCGCACCTATCTCCCGTGGGCCGGCTCGACAAGGCCAGCGAAGGCATGCTGCTCTTCACCAATGACAACGTCTGGGCAGACACCATCACCAATCCCGACACGCATCTCGACAAAACCTACCACGTTCAAATCAGCGGCACCATTGATGAAAAACGTCTCGCGCAGATCAGGGAAGGGGTCGTGGACGAGGAGCAAGGCGACCACCTCTCCGCCAAAGTCATCAAAATCCTTCGCAGTGGCGAAAAGAACATGTGGCTGGAAGTCGTCCTCGATGAAGGTCGCAACCGCCACATCCGCCGCCTTCTCGAAGCCTTCAACATCGAAGTCCTCCGTCTGGTCCGCGTCAAAATCGGCATGCTCGTATTGGGGAATCTGCCCAAAGGTCAGTGGCGTGAATTGACAAAGTACGAAGTCCTGAAATCACGCGAGCCGCAGGAGCTGCGGTAAGCCACATCACTGCATCAACTGATCCCAGCTCAGTTTAAAGCGCGCCAGGTATTTCTTCAGCCGGTCCGCGTCATTCATTTTGCTGCGCTTGGCGCGCGAGACAGTGAACAGCTTCCGCCCGGCATCCGAGAGCGTTTTACTTTCCCGGCACACCTGCAAAACAAAGTCCAGTTGCGCCAGATCAAAGGGATCAATCTCCTTCCTCTGCGCTTCGGTGAGCACGGCATTCCCTTGGCTTGATGCCTGATCACCAGCATTCCTCCAGCCTTCGCGCAGTCGTGCAGCCTCTGTCTCCACACATTCCACGGTGATCCTGCCTCTGGGGGCCAGCGTGGCCATGCGTGTCACCGCAGCATTCAGATCGCGAAAATTGGCGCTCCACTTAGCATCGGGACTGCGCGCAAATTTGAGGAAGGCCTCGCGTGCTTCTTTGTTCATCCGCACCTGCCGTCGATTCGCCTTCGCAAAGCGCTCCAGTTCAAAATCCAGATTGGCAGCGATGTCCTCCCGCCGCTCTACAAGACTTGGCAGCGTGAAGGTCCACAGGTTGATGCGCGCGAGCAAATCATCACGAAATTTGCCAGCCGCGACCTGCATGCGCAGATCACGATTTGTGCCCGCGATGAGTTGAAAATCACTCTGCACCGCCTTGTCTCCGCCCATTGGCAGGAAGGTCTTGTCCTCAAGCGCACGCAGCAGCATCGCCTGCTCGTCGAGACCCAGCTCGCCGATTTCATCCAGGAAAATGAGTCCCTTGTCCGCCTCCTTCAGCAACCCAGGCCTGTCCGACTGGGCACCCGTGAAGGAGCCACGCTTGTGGCCAAAAAGCGCCGACATCGCATGATCTCCCCGCAGCGTGGCGCAGTTCACTTCGACAAACCTGCCGCCAAGCCCCGCGCGTGCACGCCGCAGATCGTAGATGCGGCTGGCCAGCATGGATTTGCCCGCACCCGTCGGCCCCATGATGAGGATGGGAGCTTTGGAGTTCACCGCCACGAGCTCTATCTGCTCAATGAGCTTGTTGAAGCCCTTGCTCTTCGTGGCGATGCCGCTCTTCAGAAAATCCAGCGTCCTCTCCTGTTCCTGCGCAAATCGCGTGGAGAGGCGGTCATACTTCGAGAGATCAAGATCAATGATCTCATAGCGCCCCGAAGCCGTCGCATCGCGTCCGCCCTCACGTGACGGCGAGGTCTGCAGCAGCCGTGCCGGGATGAAGTTCGCCTCATTCAGCAGGAACCAGCAGATCTGCGCCACATGCGTTCCAGTCGTGAGATGGATCAGGTAATCCGCCTTCTCTGGATCGAAGGGATAACCGCGCACGAAGTCATAGAGCCGCTCATACACCTCCTGAAAATCCCACGGATCCTTCAGCGCAAACTCATGCACCACCACCGTCGTCTCAGGCGATACCTTCTCGATGTCCGCCTTCACCTGCTGCGCCAGATCCATGAACTTCGGTTCTGCCAGCAGTTCCAGTCGAGAAATCACCAAATCCTCCTGCTGACACATCGCCACCGTTGGCCGCCATTTCGACCATCTTTCCGGCCCTGAGGCACGGTCCAAGTTCGAACCTAGGAATCCAAACGTGATGATGGGTTTCATGCAGGGCAGGGAAGGTTAAAGCGCGGCTCGAATGGCTCGCAGCAACAGCTCGTCTAAATTCGCGATCTCCATCCAGAGACCGTGAAATTCGATCCATGGTTCGATCAGTTTTTGCTCCGCAGCCTGTCGATCACCGAGGGCATCGAGTGTCCCAGATTCCGCTGCATCAGTTCCAGCGCTTGCGCTGAGGAGTGCTGCGGCATCCGCAAGCCACCCACCGCTGCCTTGTCCTGGCCGCGTTGCATGGGTTTCTCTTGGGGTGGAACTGGGGACTGCATCACTCATGAAGTTGGTCCAAAACACATGCAAAGCAACTGACGGCAGCGCTCATTGAATCACCGACTAAATAGACTATCCAAATGGATAAAACAATATCTCAATAGAGAAAAAATATGAGATACGGAACCATTGCTTTTTGCCTGAAAAAATAATCTGAAAATTCATGCAGCCCTTGTTTTACAAGGCTTCCAGCGCCTTTCGGACACCCTGTTCCTGAGCACTTGGCACGGCCCTAGCATTAGGTATTGGCACACACAAACGACCAACCCAAACCAACACCATGGCTAGCAAATCACTCTTTTCGACCCTCCGCGGCGCTCTGGCTCCAAAGGCTGACAGCTTCAATGAAGCCGGTGGCCAGGCCTATCAGCTCAAGCCTCGTCACGCGCTGGCTCAGTATGCGGCCACGGGTTGCCTGAACCTCACCTTTTACGCCACGGCGGAAGATCAGCTCCAGCAGGTGCTGAAGCTGTGTGAGAAAGTTCCGACGGACTTCATTGCCCGCACGGCTCTTCACTGCCGCCAGAAAGGTTTCATGAAGGATGTGCCAGCACTGCTCTGCGCCGTGCTTGCCGCCCGTGATGCCGAACGCTTGGAATTGATCTTTGATCGCGTGATCGACGATGCCAAGATGCTGCGGAACTTCGTGCAGATCCTCCGCTCCGGCGTGACGGGTCGCAAATCCCTCGGCTCTCTGCCAAAGCGCCTCGTGCGCCGCTGGTTCGAGATTCGTTCGGACGAGGCCATCTTCCGTGCGGACGTGGGTCAGTCGCCCTCGCTGGCAGACATCGTGAAAATGGTGCACCCGCACCCTGCTACGAAAAGCCGTGAGGCGCTCTATGGCTACCTCATCGGTCGCAAGCATGAGTCCTCGGCACTGCCACGCATCGTGCGCGAGTTCGAGTCTTGGAAAGCCGATCCTGCGGAAGATCCGCCAGACGTGCCCTTCCAGATGCTCACCGCCCTGCCTTTGACGGCAGAGCAGTGGCAGGCCATCGCTCGTCGTGCCCCATGGCAGATGACCCGCATGAACCTGAACACCTTCGCCCGTCACGGCGTGTTCTCCATCAAGGAGATCACCCGTCTCGTGGCCAGCCGCCTGCGCCATGAGGATCAGGTGCGCCGCTCCAAGGTGTTTCCGTACCAGCTCCTGGCCGCCTATCTCAACGTCGGCGCGGAAGTCCCGCACGAGGTGAAGGAAGCGCTGCAGGATGCGATGGAGATCTCGGTCTCCAATGTGCCGGTGGTGGCTGGAAAAGTGGTCGTGGCGCCTGACGTGTCCGGGTCCATGCACTCCGCTGTGACCGGTGTTCGCAAGGGTGCCACCAGCAAGGTACGCTGCATCGATGTGGCCGCCTTGGTGGCCGCTGCCTTCCTGCGTCAGAACCGTGATGCCGAAGTGCTGCCTTTCGAGAACAACGTCGTTCGTGTGAAACTGAATCCCCGTGATTCCGTGATGACGAATGCGCAGAAGCTCGCGTCTCTGCCTTGCGGCGGAACGAACTGCAGCGCCGTGCTCATCGATCTCAATGCCCGCAAGGTGCAGGCGGATCTGGTGATCTACGTCTCCGACAACGAGTCGTGGATGGATACCCCCTATCACGGCCACTTCGGTGGTTCGGCCACTCGCACCATGAGCGAGTGGCAGAAGTTCAAGCAGCGCAATCCGAAAGCCCGTCTCGTGTGCTTGGACATCCAGCCATACGCGACCACCCAGGCCCAGGAGCGCGAGGACATCCTCAATATTGGCGGCTTCTCGGATGCCGTGTTCAACGTGATCGCCACCTTTGCCCGTGGCGAACTCAGCAGCGCCCATTGGGTCGGCGAAATCGAAAAGACCCCTCTTTAACCACCCAAACTTTGGAGCCTGGTGAATGCCGGAGCGGACTACATTGCCAAACTGTCACGTCTCTCCGATTCTTGTCACCAGGCTCCATCCCAACTCCTTTCAAATGATGGCGAATGCCCCGAGGAACTACATTTAACCAGTCGGCCGCAGGTTCGAGCCCTGCCTGTCATGCGCGAGCATGGCAGTAGCTCAGTGGTAGAGCAATTGGACACGTTTCTCACCTCCTTGTCGCCGTCACCTTTTTCAATCTTAACACCCACCTTTGGCGAATGCCGGAGCGGACTACATCGAAACCAGCGGGTGCAAATCCCGCCCCGCAGCAATGCGGAGAAGTCTCTCCACCCTTGTCGCCATCCCTTCTTTTTCAGGCAGTCAGCACTGCTCCCATTTTTCCAAAATGGTGACGAATGCCCGATGGAACTACATGCATCAACACGCCTCATGCCGTGGGTTCGAGTCCCACCGGTCCCACCTTACGGGACCGTAGCTCAGTGGTAGAGCGGAGTAAAAAACGTTTCATCAAACCCTTGTCGTCACCGCCATTTTACAAACACAACCATGACCTCCCCATTCCATATCACCGCAGAAGCCGAAGCCATCCTGCCTGCCCGCAACAACGCGGGTAAGCCGATCACCGTGATCGGTACGGAAGCGATCCGCTCCGGCTTTGACCAAACCTGCATCGATCAGGCTCTCAACTCGCGCTCTGCTCCGGGCGTGACGGATCTCGTCCTCAATCCCGACGCGCATGCCGGTTACGGTGCGCCGGTCGGTTGCGTGATGGTTTCGCCAACGCACATCTATCCAGGTCCTGTGGGCGTGGACATCAAGTGCTCCATGTCCCTGCTGCAGATGAACATCCCTGCCGATGCGATCGTGGACAAAACGATCCGCCGTCAGCTCATCGACGCCATATTGCTCCGTACCCCAACCGGCGCAGGTCGTGGTCAGCGCGAGGCGAAAAAATCCCGCCGCGTGTCCTCCGAACTCGGTGTGCAGGTCTGCACCGAAGGCGCCAGCAAAAGCGTGTGCGAAGCACTCGGCATCCCGCCCGAGTGGGCGCAGCGTTGCGAGGACAGCGCTCACCTTGGCCACGATGGTAATGTCTCCACGCTGAACGAGCGCCTGGACAAAATGCGCTCCTTCAACGGCTTCGCCGGATTTGAAAACAAAATGATGCAGCTCGGTTCTTACGGAGGTGGAAACCACTTCGGTGAGTGCGAGGTCGTGCAGCTTGACGATGATCCAGCGATGCGTCAGACCGCCGAAGTCTTCGGCCTGCAGGACAACCACGTCGCGTTCCTCAGCCATTGCGGATCTCGCGGGTTTGGTAACATCCTGGCTCAGCGCCAGTTCAAGTCGCTGGAAGGCTTCTTCCGCACCTGGGGGCTGTCGTTTCCTGCCGATGACAAACAGCTCGTCTATGCACCGCTCGGTACTCCCGAGGCGGACGCTTATCTCGATGACATGGCTCTCGGGGCAAACTTCGCTACGGTGAACCACATGCTCATCAATGCTCTCGTGCTGGAGGCCTTCCAGGAAGTGCTGCCAGGTACCAAAGGCCAGCTCGTGTACTTCATCAGCCACAACATCGCCCGTCAGGAAGTGGTCGATAACCAGCTCGCCTGGGTCCACCGCAAAGGCGCCACACGCGCCTTCCCTGGTGGCCACCACGCGCTCAAGGACACGCCGTTTGCCAACACCGGTCACCCAATCCTGCTGCCGGGAAATCCGCGCGATGGCTCCGTGGTGATGGTGGCAAAGCCCGATGCCATGAAAAGCTGCTACAGCGTGAACCACGGTGCCGGACGCTGCATGGGCCGCAAAGCCGCCGCACGCGCGCTCGATCAAAAGAGCGTGGATGCCGACTTCGAAACCCACGACATCCTCTACAACGCCCGCCAGTATCCGATCGACGAAGCCCCCAACGCCTACAAGGATTTCAAAGAAGTCCTCCGCAGTGTCGAAGCCGCCGGTCTCGCCCAGCAGGTGTGCAAACTTAAAGCCCGCTTCGTCATCAAAGACGCGGCGGAGGCGGATGATTGAGAAAATGAGCGTTAACCCACATAATTTGTGAACAGTCAAAAAACAGAGCCCATTTCAACATGGGTAGAAGTAGATGAGGATCACGATTCTGGAAGGATGATGCTGTCTGGTGATCGGAGCGGTCTGATGGCCCTCCGCGATGCCATTGATATTGCGATTGCTGAAGGAGAAGCTCCCATTGCAGCTGAGTGTGTAGCGTTCAGCGGAGTGCGTCGTGTCGATGCACTCCACATACCCGAACCTCAATCTTTCCAATCGAAATTGGCGGGAGCGGGTTGTTTGATTTTCATGGCCATCGGTTTCTTGATTTTTTTACTCGGGATCTGGCAGTTGAAATCTCTCATTCTTTCCTTTGGACACGGTCCAGCCGAGGTCACAGCCACGTCATGCGCATTGATGCCTGCCTAACAAACATGAAATCCACCCCCATCCTCCAAATCTCCGGCGAGTCCGGTGGCGGCCAGCTCCTGCGCTCCTCGCTCTCCCTGTCACTCGTCACCGGTCGTCCATTTCGCATGACGAACATCCGTGGCAAGCGGCCCAAGCCAGGCCTCATGCGTCAGCATCTCACCTGCGTGAAAGCCGCTGCAGAAGTTTGCGAAGCCAGCGTCGATGGCGCGGAACTCGGATCGGTGGAACTCGTGTTCCACCCCGGCAAGGTCATGGGCGGCGATTACTCCTTCCCCATCGGCTCCGGCGGCAGCACCACTCTCGTCCTGCAGACCCTGCTGCCCGCGATCCTGCATGCAGAAGCATTGAGCACGCTGCGCATCGAAGGCGGTACGCACAATCCCATGGCTCCACCGTTTGAGTTCATCGAGCAGTGCTATCTGCCGGTGATCCAAAGCATGGGCGTCAAAGCCACCGCAAAGCTGGAGCGTCATGGATTCATGCAGGCAGGTGGTGGTGTCATCACCGCAGAAATCCAACCCCTCAAAAAGTGGAAAAAGCTCAAGCTGATCGACCGCGGAGACGCGGTGGAAACGTTCGGCCGTGTCCTCCATGCGCATCTCCATCGCGACATCTCCGAACGCGAAATCGCGACGGCCTGCGCTCTCCTCGCCTGGCCGAACAACGCCATCGAACTTCGCTACGCGAATGACAGCCTCGGACCCGGCAATACCATTCTCCTCGGCGCACGCTTTGAGAACGTGTGCGAGATCAGCAGCGGCATCGCGCAGCAGGGCAAATCGGCTGAAGCCGTGGCCACTGGCGCCGCGAAAGGACTGCGCTCGTACCTCGCCTCATCCGCACCCGTGGGAGTGCATCTGGCGGATCAACTTCTGCTGCCCATGGCGCTGGCAGGCGGCGGTGTGTTTCACACGCTGTCGCTCAGCGACCACACCCGTACGAACATGGCGTTGATCGAGCAGTTCCTGCCCGTGAAGTTCACGGTCGAAGAACTGGAGCCCGGCGTGAAACAAATCCGCTGCAACTAATTCGGCCGCCCTCCATCACTCCGCCCACGCTTCACGCAGCAGGCGCAAGTAGTTGCCATGCATGATGTTGGCGATGTCCTCAGCCTTGTAGCCGCGCTTTTCGAGCATGGCGGGGATGCGCGCGAGATCCGCGATGGTATCCAGATCCTCCGGCGTCTGTTCGGTGCCATAGCCACCATCGAGATCCGTGCCAATGCCGCTGTGCAAAGCGTTCCCAGCAAGCTGGCACACGTGATCAATGTGGTCGCAGATCACTTCGAGTTTGAGGCCCATTTCCTGCGGAGTCGTCTTCCCACGGATCCAACCCGGAACCATCATCCACGCATCCAGCGCCGCACCCACGACTCCGCCGCGTTCAATGAGCGCTTTGATCTGATCATCCGAAAACTGACGCGGATCAGGCACCAGAGCACGGCAGTTGCTATGGCTCGCCCACACCGTGCCTTGGTGAATATCCAGCGCCTGCCAGAAGCACTCATCGCTGAGATGCGTCACATCGAGGATCATCCCCAGCCGGTCCATTTCCTGGATCAGCTCTTTGCCACCAGCGGGCAGGGGGCCCACCTTGTCATGACCCAATGCATAACGACACACGCCATAGTGTGCAGGTCCCATGGCACGCAGTCCCTGCTCCCACGCTTTTTCAAGATGTCCCACGGTGCGGATGGAGTCAGCCCCTTCGAGACTCAAAATGTAGCCAATGGCCTTTTTCTCGTCGGGAATGGAAGAGTCGTTCCAAAGCGCGATCATCTCATCAAGCTCACGCACATTGGTGATCTGGCGCATCTCACCCGCCTCTTCCATGGCCCGATACCACGAGAGCTGCCCCTGTGTCTCCGCCCACGCCTGCTCGGCAGACATCCATCCCGCGATGGGCGATGGTCCTGGCATGCAACCCGCGAGCTGCGTGGCCACGCAGAGCCCCACCTTGCCACGCCGCATGTCCGGAAAGGCGGTGGTGCCACGCGCACGGCCTTTGCCTGTCATCCCTTCCTCGCGCCGGCGAATCTCATGCACCGGCAGGCGAAGGTCGCGATTGAATCCGCCGAGGGCGTTGAGACTGAGGTCAAGGTGGGCGTCGAAGGTGAGCATGG
>JAPLUN010000364.1 GCA_026397715.1 Verrucomicrobiota bacterium | reverse complement strand
CGGTGGCAACGCGCAATCATACCGAGCGTCTGTTCACACACTTTGGCATCAAATGGCTGCGTGAAGACGACTGTGTGAGTGTCTATGGCGGTCAGGAGCCGCAGGCCAACGACATCATGGTGCCCGGGGACATTTCCAGCGCCGCTTTCTGGATGGTCGCTGCTGCAGCCACTCCCAAAGCCCAGATCACCATCAAGAATGTCGGCCTCAATCCCACGCGTACGGGCGTCATTGACGTTCTACTGCGCATGGGGGCCCTCGTCACCAGCTCTGAAACGCACTCTGATGGCGAGCCGCGGGGCAACATCACCGTCCGTGGAGGTGATCTGAACGCCACAGTCATCGGCGGTGTGGAAATCCCCAACGTCATCGATGAACTGCCCATTCTCGCCGTTGCGGCTGCGCTGGCCCGTGGCAAGACGCTGATCCGTGATGCCTCCGAATTGCGGGTCAAGGAAACGGACCGAATCGCTGCTGTTGCCTCCAACCTGCGCCTGATGGGTGTCACCGTCACCGAGCATCCGGATGGCATGGAGATTGAGGGCGGAGCCAAACTGCAGGGGGCCACGCTGCCTTGCTTTGGTGACCACCGCATCGCCATGGCCTTCCTGGTGGCTGGCTTGTTTGCCGAAGGCACCACGACGATGGAAGGGGCGGAGTGCATCTCCACCTCGTATCCAGGCTTTGAGCGGCATCTCGATTTTTTTTTGAATGGTGATGATGGCGCACGCCCGATTCCGGTCATGTCCTCTGTGCCGCAGCCGCTGGTGGATAAAATGAATCGTGCCAAATCATGAACACGGCACATTCAGTGATCACGATTGACGGGCCTGCGGCCTCCGGCAAGAGCAGCATAGCGCGCCTTGTCGCCCAGCGCCTGGGCCGTACGTACGTCAACACGGGCAACATGTACCGGGCCATGACGTGGGCGGTGCTGCAGACCGGTGTTGACCCGCAGGATGCGGATGCCGTGCGTGCGGCAGCGGCAGGCATTGTGATCGAATCGCCCGTGGTGGATGGCAAAACGCAGGTTTGCATTTCCGGGCGGACGCTGACGGATGCGGAGCTCAACAGTGATCCGGTCAATCGCGCGGTGTCATTCATAGCCCGCGTCGATGAGGTGCGTGACCGGCTCGTGGCCTATCAGCGTGCGCTGGCCGCCGATGGTCCGCTGGTCATGGAAGGGCGCGACATTGGCTCGGTGGTTTTTCCCGACAGTCCGCACAAAATTTACATTGATGCCAGCGAGGAGGTTCGCGCGAGCCGACGTGGTGCGCAGGGGCTTTCGGATCAGATTGCCGAACGGGATCGTATTGACAAACAGCGCAAAAACAGCCCGCTTGTGATACCTGAAGGGGCCATTGTCATCGATAATTCCCACATCACACTCGACCAGGCGGTTGATCAGGTGATCGCGGTGCTGAGGCTTTCTTAACCGAGAACGGAAAATGAACTTCTCCTACTGGTTTGGTCATCGTGTCTTTCGTGAACTCGCGCATGGGTTGTTTGATTATCGCGTGGTCGGTGCGGAAAAACTGCCGTTCTCCGGTCCTGCCATCATTGCGTGCAACCACGTCAGTTTTCTCGATCCTCCGCTGGTGGGGATCGCCTTTGATGAGATGGTTTACTCCTTCGCGCGGAAAACGCTCTTTGATCATCCGCTTGCTGCTAAGATTTTGAGGAGCTGGCAGGTGCTGGCGGTAGATCGTGACAAACCGGATACGGCTTCGCTCAAGAACATCATTCGATTGCTGCGTGATGGCAACAAAGTGATCATGTTTCCCGAAGGCACGCGGAGTTACGACGGAGTGCCACAATCTGCCGAAGCGGGTGTGGGACTTTTTATCGCCAAGAGCAAGGCTCCGGTACTGCCTGTTCGCCTGTTTGGCACCTATGAGGCTTATCCGCGAGGTGCCAAGACCCTGCGGCCGGCCAAGATAACGCTTGTAATCGGGGACCTCTGGCAGCCGGCTTTGAAAAGCTACGCGGAGTCTGGCAAAGAGCTGTATCAGGCTCTGGCCGATGAAGTCATGCACCGGATTTCGGAGTTGAGAGTGTGAGGAGCAGCTCTCTGACTTGAATTGAAACTCGAGTTTCGAGATGTCAGAAGGCTGAAACCAGCACTTTGAAGAGAAGAGCAACTGGAAAGCCTCGTAATGATTGGGTTTTCAAGATTTTACCGCAGAATTTGTTACAGAACATTCTTCTTCCGGTTAATCTTATTCGTGTAATGGAACAACGTCTGCTTAGAATTTGAAATCCACCTTCGTCCTTCTGTAATGTCTCAGCTCCGATCCTTGATCGTGAAAACCGCTCTTCCGATCAAATCGAAATCCGTACCAAGCCAAAGCACGCAATCTGGGCATGAAGAATTCAGCCCAGAGGGTGGGCCATGGCTTGTCAGGCAGACCTTCATGCGGGCGGAAACAATCTGGCTCTCGTCCATGCTGGGTGCGTATTTTCCTTCACTGCCACGGGTGCTGGACATCCTGAACGAGGGAACGCAGACGAATGTCATGCTTGGAACTGCACCGGGGGAGCCGGTGAGGCAGTATTGCAGCCGGGTTGGTCCGCTGCCGATTGGGATCGCCTGTGTGCTGGTGTGGCGGCTGGCGTCGGAACTTGAGGCGTTGGAGTCGTTCCTGCCTGAGGCGGTATCTTTTGTCGATCCATTGAACTGCCGGGTGGGGTTGTGGCAGCAGGACTTTTTGCAGCTGTTTGTGGATCGTTTTGAGTCGCGGCCCATGGGGCGTGCGGAGATTGCTTCGAGAGTGATGCAGGTCTGCGCGATGTTGATCAAAGGCCATCCGACGGAGCCCATCAGTGCGTCTGTGGCTGCCAAAGTGCCGTCGTCACTGCTGACGCATCTGCGGGAGTGGCAGGCTGCGGGAAGCACGCTGCTGACGCTGGGGCAGATCAAAGGTTTGATGCTGATGGCGACCGCCGCCGTAACGCGCGGATTGCGCGGCTCCAACATGATGTCGCAGCTCTTTGCCAACGAGCGCTGGCATCCTTTGCTGCCGTTTCAGAGGACCACCCCGCATATTTATGGGCGCACAGAGGGATCGCGGATGCCTGTGATTTCCGTTCGGCTTTCCCGCCTGCTGGCTCATCGGCACCGGTTGACGGAGATCGAAGTTTTGATGCTGCACAATCGCCTGCGCGAGCAGGCGGCTGCTGTGCCGGTACTGGGGCTGGCGCTGGATCCTGAGCATATTTTGCTGCGCCTTCCGGGGCTGCGGGAAAGTGCGAATGACTCCAAGATGCTGGACATCCGCCTCGACAGTCTGGCGGAGTTCACGGTGGCATTGGAGTCTGCTGCGGACTGTTTGACTTTGGGACGGTCCCCGGTGGTCATCCGGGAAGCAGTGGAGCCTGGCAAACCCTTTTCGGACCTGCGGGGCGATGTTGAAGAGCAGCTGAGCCGCCTTTGGCAGACGCTGCAGGATGGTACGTTCAGTCTATCAGGGTACAATATGGAGTCTGTCGGTAATCGGGAACTGCCGGGACAATTTTTTTGTTATCTGGGGAATGCCTTTCAGCGGGTGGGACGTACTGTCAGCCCGCGGCCCGCACCCGCCGAGCCTGCCATGCGGTCATCACCTCGCGCACCGATATTGTCACCTTCCACTCGGGAAACGGAGTCGCAAACTCCTCTGGTGGAAGAAAGTATAAAATCATCTTCCGTTTTTCCTTTTAACCAATCACTCGATAAGCTACCGCAACACCCTATGAAGATGATCCTTATCACCGCTGGCAGCGGAGGCACCGGCAAGAGCACCATTGCCCGCCTTATTTACGAACTTGCCAACTTTGAGACGCGTGATGACGTGGCCATGTTCGACTGCGATGCTCTTGGGAACCGGGATTTTCAGAAGATTTCCCCCAACAAGATTGAGTCCATGCCCATCGACAACATCGACTCGATGCGGCGCATCGTGGAAACCGCGATGGATGGGAAGCTTGTCCTCGCTGACCTGCCGGCGAGCTGCCAGGACATTTTGGGGCGTGATCTGAACCCTGAAATCATCCAGAGTCTGCGTGAAGATGACGGACTGCACTGGCTGCCGATTCATCCAGTGACAGCGAAGGCTGCCACACTGCCTGCCATCAAGCAGT
>JAPLUN010000245.1 GCA_026397715.1 Verrucomicrobiota bacterium | reverse complement strand
GCGATTTTTCTCTTGCGGTGCTGACATGGGTCTGGGGATTACTCGATGTTGGAGGTTGCAGTGATGGAGTACTCGATGTTCGTGCAGACGAAGGGAAAGCGCCGGCTGTCCCGGAGGTTTTGATTCCTCTCCCACGTCTGCCGTGCCGTGACTGCGAAGGATTGATTGACCGCCTCATTGGTCGTGGGATCCAGACTCACCCGCACAAGCTGGCCCTGCGCCACGGTTTCAGCTTCGCCATTGGGAAAGTGCTGCACACG
Source organism: Verrucomicrobiota bacterium (assembly GCA_026397715.1). GTDB lineage: Bacteria > Verrucomicrobiota > Verrucomicrobiia > Verrucomicrobiales > Verrucomicrobiaceae > Prosthecobacter. Next base: position 7,648 of record JAPLUN010000245.1, on the reverse strand, counting down.
CACCTGGCCCACTTCCATCACCTGATGAATGTGCCGGGTGTGAAAATCATAATACGATTGCTGCAGTTCTTTCTCCACCTGGTCCATGCCAGCACCGGCATAAAGCAATCTAAGCCGCTCTCCTGTCAGAGCCCCCTTGGGGCCTCGATTGAGGAACGTTTCCAGCGCGAGCCGCGCATGGTAGTCCACTAACTCGTCCAGATCCTGCTGCTGCAGAGAACGATCCAGATAAACGTGCGATTTTTCGATCGGCACGTAGAGCATGCTGCCACGGCTGGACACCGCGACGTCATACACATACCAGCCGGTGATTGCGAGGCAGCCGCAGGCCACCATAAACCAGAAAAGCGCCAGCTTTTCCTTGGAGATGAAGATGTCAGCCACGCCTTTCATGTCATTCTCCTCCTGCCAGGCCTCCTATTTGATTTCCTACTCCAGTGACCGCGCCCGTGGCGCCGCTGATGGCCGAAGATGCGGTGCTGCCGCCAGGAACCATCCCGACCACCGAGCTGGCCACCGCTCCGCCCGCGCTCACACCGCCCATCGCCGCACTGACCGCCTGGCCGGCAAAGGCCGTGCCGATCTGCGCCCCGGAAAGAATGGCCTTCTGGATCAGACCCGGTGCCTTGAAGATCACAAACATGATCCAGATCGCGACGGCAACCACGAGCACGAAGATGGCGATGACCTCAATCCCTATGCCAAAGCCGGCGATGTTCAGCGTGGCACAGATCATCGTGATGATATCAATGCCGATGGTCAGCAGTGCCTGCGAAAGCATGAGGCCGATCCCCCAGCCCAGCGGCCAGAAACAGATCCCAAGAAGCCCCATGAAATAGGTCTGCGCCGTCCCCTTGGTGTCTTCATACAAAAGCATGCCGAAAAAGATCGGCGATGCCGCGGCCCCGATGTACAAGGCCATGATCTGCACCTGGTAGGCAAAGAAGAAAACCACGTAGCAGATCAGACCGATGACGATCATGCAGAACGCCGCAATGATGTTGGCGATGTAGTCGATGATCGCGAGCGGATCGACAATGAGCGCTGTGAGCGCACTGGCATCTGTGTCGATGTCCATGTCGCCAAAACTGTCCCCAAAGTTTTCAAACAACCCGATGGGGTCCACTCCCAGGTTGGCCAGCAGGTCATCTGAAAGCGCCGTGCGTACATCCACCACAAGGAATTCCGGAAAGAATGGCATGATGGAGCACACCAACCCCATGGTCAGGATCTGTCCGAAGGCCCCATCGAAGCTGCCTCCCATGATCCCTTTGTAGGCGATCATCAGCAGTCCAAGAAAGGCGAGAAGAAAAGCAAAGATCTGCAGCGCATCAAAGATGTCCGCACACGTGTTCTGCAGATCGGTGTAAAACGTGTCCATGAGACCGAACGCACCGGCAAATCCCTGGCCGGCGGCAAGGATGGGCGTGAGGTTCAGTGGGTTCATGGCGGCGTGTGAGGTGAAAAATCCGAAGGACCGTTGTTACTTTTTACCCCAGCCCAGATTGCTGAAGGGGCTGGTCGTTGTCGAGCCGGAGGAGGAAGATGAACCGCTGCCGGAACTCGAGCTGCTCTTGGCCTTTTCGGCGGTGTGCTTGCGCTCCAGATCGCGCTCTTCACCTTTCGCCTTGGATTCCACCTGCGACTGCAGCCTGAGCTTTTCATTCAGCACGTCGTAGTCCAGCTTGCTCTTCGTCACATCAGCCTTGGCGCTGGCAATCAGCGCATCGGTGGTGCTGATCGCGGTCTGCAGCTTCAAGATGGTGGCCAGATCGGAGGCGGAGTTGAGCTGATCAAACAACGCTGGGCGCTGCTCTTCGAGCTGCGTGATGCGCTCATCCGCCTCGCGGGACTTTTGCGCCAGCGCCTCGAGGTCACCACTGAGCGCGCCATGGACTTTGTACTTAGAGGGATCACGGTCGGCAGTCTCGCCATCCTTGAAGGTGACCGTCGGGTTGACGGCGGCAACCAGTCCATAAGCATTGTCGCCAAAGGCTTCAGCGCCCGTCGTGGCACGGATGCGGTCTTCACGCGCGACGCCATTGGCGGCCGCCTGCGCGGATTTGGCGATGTCCTGCTTGATGATATCCAGCAAAGGCAGACTGACCGTGGCGGGATCTCCCATGCGGGTCAGCTGATCGGTGAGCGACTGCGACTGCTTCTGCGCCTCATCAAGCTGCTGCTGCAGCATGCTCATGATGCTCTGCGTGTTGGTGTTCGTCTGCTGGATGAGCGCGTTGTCGATGACTTCCTGCACAGGCGACTGGGCACCGGCGCTGTGGCTGAACAGAAACAGCCCGAGGGCAAAACATGCAGATGTTTTCATGGTGTTGCTGGGGTGGGTGATCGGAGAAAAGGGTTATTCAACAACCTCGATGACGACCTTGCGCGGCTCGACGAGCACGCCGTCCGTGGTCACATGCTCTGGCACGGGCACTTCGTAATAGCGGCGCTGCACACCATCACTGCTGCCGGGGCGCTCGGCATCGCGCTTGAGCCAGTAGAGGTCCTTGATGGCGTCGCTGCGGCCTTTGTTGTAACCGTCGAGATACTTCTGCCTCACCTCGTTTTGCGCCATGGAGTCAGAGATGGCACCGGCGGCATAGCCCGCGACGGCCCCGGAGATAAGACCCGCGTGGCTGCTGAGGCCGCCACCGCTCCCGCCGCTGGAACTGCTCGTCGTCGTGGTGCCCCCAGTCGTGGAGGACGAACTGCTGCTGCCGTTGTTGTTGTTGCTCTTGAGCAGGCGGTCGCCCACGATGGATCCGAGGATGCCACCAGTAGCGGCACCGAGGAGACCCTTGTTCACGCCGCCGCTGGAATTGGAGCAGGCGGTGAGCAGCGAGGACATGCTCACAATCAGGATGAGGATGGTCGTTTTCATTTCTTCGATTTGGCTTGGCTGAGAATCATCTTGTAGGCGTCGCCGCCGTAGTTTTTGAGCTCGGCATTCTGGCGTTCAAAGGCCTCCCCTGAAGTGGCGGAGGCGAGGATCATTTCCTTGGAGGCCATATGGCGGCCGATGGCGATGCGCGGCCGGCCGGTGGCCTCGTGGTAGTACACAAAGGAGCCGTAGGGGTCGGACTTCATCTCCGAGGGATCAGGGAAACTGGTCACCTGCTTCTTGGTGATGGAGGGGATGCGGAAGCCCTCGCTCATGCTTTCCACGTCACGCTGGTCGGGCTGCTTGAGCATGTACATCACACGCGAGTTGCCCACGACGGAAGAACGCACGGGATGGTCCTTGATGCGCCCGAACTGCTGAATGATCGAGAACACCCAGCAGGAATACTTGCGCATACGCTCATAGTACTCACGCGTGATGCGGTCCCCGTCCGGCATCGCGAGGAAGGCGGAAAGCTCCTCAAGAATGACTCGCTTGCGGGTGGAACGCGGGCGGCTCATGATCTCTTTACGCAGGTCATTCGTGATGAGGAACGCGGCAACCGTGCGCAGCTCCTTGGCAGACTCGGGAATGTACGACAGCTCGAAGTGGACCACTTTGCCACTCAGACTGACATTGTTGACGCCATCCAAAATGGCCCCGTAGCGTCCCGTGCGGCTCCACGGCTCCAGCAGCATGCGCAGCAGGCCGATGTCCGGGTGCGCGCGCCGCTGCCGGCTCTCCAGATTCAGCAGCTCCACAAACTGGCTGTGCGTGGGCATGTCCTCCGCCTTCATCAGCGTGTAGGCCATGCTCATCAGATCCCATTGGTTGCCGGGATTGTTGAGGAAGTCCTCCAGCAGGCCCTGGTCCACCGTCATGCGGTCAAACTCGACCGCCATGGTGTCTCCTTCGTGAAGGCTTGCGCGGAAATCCATCCATGCATCCGCCAGCACCGTGCCGCTGGGCATGCGTTTTTTACGCCATTCGTCAGCCACCGCCACGCGGCGTGCCGCCTCGGCACGGCCTTCGGCATTCCGGCTCGCCCAGGTTTCAAACTGGTCGATGTAAAGACGCTCGATCTGCTTGGACAGCAGCGCCTGGCGGATGCGGTCTTTGTCGACGTCCGGCGGAGGACCGGCCATCAGATGCGCCACCGCTGTGGCACCACCGAGTTGGTCGGAGCTCAGCGGCAGTCCGCGCGTGTCGAAGTAATTGAACGTCAGATTCCCGTTCGGCTGCACGATGATCGGCTCGCAGCCATAGAGGCGGGTGAAGAGGTTGTAGGACAGCCCTTCTTCCACGATCGCCGTGAAGTCATAATACGGCGCCGTCTGCGTGAGCAGGTCGATGGTGAAGACAGATTTCCCAGCGCCTGACGCTCCGAACATGATACCGTGCTCCGGACGCATCGCACCTTCCTTGCCGACGAAAGTCGTGGTTCCCACCAGCGCGCCACGCGGGCCGTCGTAGATCGCCTCGGCTTCATCGAGGTCGCCGGTCGGTGTGCTGGAAATGGGCAGCATGTCCGCGAGGTTCACGTCCTCGACGTACAGCTTGAAGTCATTGTAGTTGGCCCAGCTCCAGCCCGGCATGCAGAGCTGCCAGTAGTTGCGCACACTCGTCGGCAGCGTGGGCTCATAGGACTGCGCGCCACCCAGTTTCAGGATGGAATTGCGAATGGCCGAGAGCTTGCTGGAGCACACATCCGCGTCCTTGTCCCACACGCGCACGATGAGGTGCATGCGGTAGGGCACCACTTCATTGGTGCTCAGGCGCCGGATACGGGTGCGCAGTTTCAGCAGCGTGGCTTCGAGGGAGGGAGTGATCTTGCCGCGCTCCAGCCGGGCGACCTTGCCTTCCGTGGCGATGCGGTCCTTCTCCACATCCCCGGCCTCAATGTTGGTGATGATCTGGTAGTCCAGGATGTCCAGCTGCGTGAGCGTGCGCATCATCCCGATGTAGGTGAACTTCGGCATGCTCTTCACCACGCAGATACCCTGGTAAAAGCCGTCCATCTTGAAGGTGGAGGAACCCATGCGCACAGGAGCAGCCTCACTGTTGAAGCACATGTCGCAGACGGTCTTGCTCGGATCATAGAGGTCTTCGAGCTTGAGCGCTTCGTTTTCAAACGCGCTGGGATTGAAGTAACGGTAGAAGGCCTCGAAGTGCTCCATGTCATTCATGGGCATCACGCGGCCGCCGAGGCTGCCAAACTGCTGGCGCAGGGCCTCCTCCAGCTCTCCTTGCTCGCGCTTCGCGGCCTGCAGCAGTTCCTCATAATACTGCCGCCCGCCCCCCATGGACTTGCCAGGGATGCGGGAAGTGAAGTAAAACTGCAGGTGTTCGCGACGCAGCTTGTGCTCGCGGATTTTTTTATCGTAGCGTTGGTAGCGCTCCTCACGCTGCCGGGTGGACCAGCGGTCCTGCGGCAGTTCTTCGGTCTTCTGGCGGTAGCGTTCCAGCTCCTTGCGGTAGTCGCTGTCCACGCTCCATGAGACTTGCAGCCTCAGTTCCGGGCGCACCATGCGCAGCAGCACGCGCAGGTTGTCCTCCAGAGACATGAGCCAGCTGGCGTCCGTGTTCTCCGTGTCCGGCATCTCGATGTTATACCCCTTGCCGATGGCACCGCCACGCTGGAGGCCCCGATAGATGATGAGATCCTCATCGAGATAGGAATTGATGAACTTCGCCATCCGGGAGGATTAAATAGGTGGGTCTTTGGTGGGATCATCGACCCATGGCAGGGCGACGGGCTCCACCTTGTTGGGAGCGAAGTAGGGTGCTTTAGCGGCCTTGATAATGAGCCACTCAAACAGTTCCACATCGTAGGAGGGTGGCTTCCCCTGCTTCAGTCCGAAGCAGTAGAGCGAGACCAGCACCAGCGGTACCGAGGCCGCCAGGATGGCCATGGGTATGCTCGCGTCCGGCGCATTGGCCATCTTTTGAAAGATCATCAGCGCCATGCCAAAGGCGAGAATAAACCAAAGCGCATTAGCTCCCTCGAAACCGGCGATGCCCTGCTGGGAATCGCGGCCTTCGTTGGTTTCGTGCAGTTTGACGCCTTGTTGTTCCATGGTCTGATCGCCAATAAGTAACAATGGCCTCCCAGCCCTGATGTACCCATTCCGAGCACATCAGGGAGAGAGCTCCATTGCCAGGGAACTAGTTGCCCATGTCGATGGAATCCACATCGCTGGAACCGCCGGCGGTGGAGAACATGACCTTGGTGATGATGAAGGCGAGGCCGCCGATGCCGGCGCCCACCAGCCCGTAAAGCACGCGCTCAGTGTTGCCCATCATGAACATGACCGCCGAGAAAAGCAGGCCGCCGAAGGCCAGCACCAGGCCGACGAGGTTGAGGATGTTGATGATGCCGCTGAACTTGCTGGTCAGGTCGCTGGAGGTGGCGGCGAGTGGCATCGTGAAGCGCAGGATGTTGGTGCCAAGAGTGGTGATGGCAATGGAGTTCATTTCTGTGGGTGATGAATAGTTTGATGTTTTGGAGTTCAGCACGCGGCGCGTGAGCACCGTCTGCTGGCCGTGTAGTACCCAAACCGCGGCCTGCTGTGACAGGATTTATTCACCACCGCTGTTCCCGCGGTCTATTCCCGGCTCACCAAAGCATTGCGCAGCGCCGTCAGCTCCTCCTGAACCATCTCATCAGTCGGTGCGGCCAGCGTGCCAGCCACCAGATCTCGCATGATTTCCCGAAAGCGTTTTCTCAAACGTGAGATGGACTGGCGGACGGCATCATGGGTCATGCCCAGCCGTGCGGCCAGTTCGGCATCGTTCCCAGAACCCGCCAGGGTGGGATCCAGTCGTGGGCGCAGAAGTTGGAACTGATCCTTCTTGCCCGCCGCTTCCTGCTCCTGGGCCAGTTGCTCCACCGTCGCCTCGATGATGCGCAAAGCACACATGCGCTGGTAGATCATCTCAGGAGTACGGTGGTCCGGTGGCTGGATGGAAAGTTCATCCTCCGCCTGCGAAGCTTCGATGGACAGTATCTCTTTCCCGCCTCCGCGTTTCAGCGCCGAGGCCTGCCGCTGCCAGTGCTTGATATGTCGGCTGAAAGCCGTGAGCAGGTAGTTCCGCATCTTGCCCAGCGCCGCATCTGCCGTGCTGAATAAAGCTTTCTCTAATACGAAGCTAAAGAAACTCTGCGTCATGTCTTCCGCATCCGCCGGAGACAGGCCTTGAAAACGCGCATACGAGTAGATCGGACGCCAGTAGATCTTGCACAATTCGTCCAGTGCCAGCCTGCCTGTACCTACGTCTCCCCCTTCGCGCAGGGCCAGCACCATGCTCCAGCGTGTGACTGGGAAAGCGCCATGATGGGTTGGAGGAGTTTTGGCCATGCACTGTTATCAAAGAGCACTTTTATACGTTGTTGAAACTCTGGATGTCGAAAAAAATCAGTCACACAAGGACTGATGTTTGGATAACTCAGGCATGCCACTGGCACCACTTCAACTGCAGGCACGAGCGCGGTCTCAAACTCTGCAAATATTCTCCTGCGAAATCCCTGACAGATGAGTGCCACTTCACCCGGACCGGATGACGGTGACAACTCCCACACTCAGGTAAGATCTTCCGTATTGCAGGGTCTCAATCCCGTCGGCCTCATGGAAGGCGTTCTTGGCGGCCAGGCCACCGACTGGGAGCCGCCGCTCGCGGAAGAACTAGAGTCCTGCTTCCCCGGCTACACGGATTTCCGTTTCATAGATCGCGGCGGCATGGGTGCAGTTTACTCCGCCATGCAAA
>JAPLUN010000361.1 GCA_026397715.1 Verrucomicrobiota bacterium | reverse complement strand
CTACCAGACCGCCCAGGCCGCCGACACGGGAGATCAGCACCGAGGCTCCTTTGAGCTTTCGCTGGCCTTCCTCACCCACGCCGGGCACCCACATCTGCCATTCATAAATGGCACGTTCGGCGTCGGTCAGTGAGGGGAGTTCGGGCATGGGCGGTTAAGGAGAACAGTCGTCAGCAAAAATATTTTCATCATTTTTCAACACTCTGCCAACTACCCCTCACTAACACCGGTACAGTAAATGCGGGGATTTCAGCCCTCCATAGACTGGGTCTTGAGAGTGATTGGTTGTTGACTAAAACCCCTGCTTCACCGCAGGGCCAAGTTGAGGTTTAACAAACCAGAGGCCGGGCGGAATCGGGAGCCGCCCGGCCTCAATCTTTTCAGCCGGTGCTGCTAAGCCGCCGCTGTCATGGTGGATTGAACCCAGGAGGTCTCGCCACACCATTCTCGCGCTTTGACTGCCAGTTCTGCCGCCTGAACCGGTGTTTCAGTGATGGCAAACATGGTGCTGCCGGAGCCGGACATCAGGGCGGCGTGGACCTCGCTTTGCTCAAGCAGCCAAGTCTTCAGCGTGGGTAGAAGCAGGTGTTTCTGGAAAACGGGCCGCTCCAGATCATTAGACATAGCACCCCAAGGGCAAAGCTGCGGTGCGTAAAGAACGCTGGGGATCTCCTTGGAGTCGGCCCAGTTCTTGTAGGCCCAGGGGGTGGGGATGGGGAAGGGGGGCTTGATCAGGACCAGCGGCAACTGCCAGGGGAAATCCACCCCGGTGACCTGTTCGCCTCTCCCGGCGCCGTCAGCAGACGGGGTGTCGAGAATGAAACACGGGATGTCCGAACCGATCTGCGCCCCCAGTTCAATAAGCTGCGCCTGCGTCAGCGGCGAGCCTGCGAGTTCGTTCGCCCCCATCAGCACCGTGGCTGCATTGCTGCTGCCCCCGCCCAGGCCTGCGCCTGCCGGTATTTTTTTTTCCAGATGCATGCGCCAGGAGGACTGTTTGCCGGTGCGGTTTTCAAAGGCACGCAGGGCGCGCATGGCCAGATTGGTTTCATCCAGCGGCACCGTGGGGTCTGAGCAGGTCAGAGTCACATCCGTGCCTTTGCCCAGGTGTTCGATTTCGACCGTGTCGCCCAAGGCCAGCCGACACAGACGAGTCTGAACCTCATGAAAACCGTCCGGCCGTTTGCCGAGAATGCGCAGCCAGAGATTGATTTTGGCGGGTGAATGAAAGGTCATGGTTAATCAAGCAGTGCGACCGAGCAGCGCCAGCATGCGACCGGTTCGGCCTTTCTCCATGCGGTAGGAATAAAAGCCGCGCAAATCCAAAGAAGTGCAGAGCCCGGTGTCATGGATCTGCGCTGCAGGAACGCCGGCATCCAGGGCCTGCTGGCGAATCTGTGCGGCAAAATCGATCTCATAAGCCGGAGGCCGAATGCAGGGGCTCAACTGAATGTAGAGGTCCTCCGGGCGCGTCCCATAATGCTGCTGCATTTTTTCAATCGCCTGCGTCGTGATGCCAAACTCAGAACCTTTTTTACCCGAATGCACAATGCCGAAGGCTCCGGTGCGTGGATCGGCGAGATAAACGGCGCAGCAGTCGGCGACGTAGATGCCGATGACCAAACCCGGGACGTTGGAGATCAGTCCGTCGGTTCCTGAAATGACTTCGCTCGTCGGTGCCGTGAGCACCGCCACCTCCCGCCCATGTACCTGTTCGGCGATGCACAGAGCCGCACCTGAAAAGCCGAGCTCCTCAGCTTGGGAGCGGTGCCAGTCCCACAACCGGCTCACGACGACGGCGCGCTCGTCATTCACATCAATGTCGGGGTGCCGCAGGGTGAAGCGATGCGCAAATCCAGGCAGTGCTTCGAGGGCAGGGAAAGTCATCCAAGGTTGATTGTGATTCATCACAGGACTGTTCTGCCATGAAAAAAACAAAGGCGCACGGATAAACCGAGCGCCTTTGCAAAAGAATGGGAAAACAGCTGCTTAGCGGGTCGCCGCTGTGTCCAGCGCACGATAGGAGTTCATGAAGCTGTCTGCATCTGCGGAAGAGGTTTCGCTCATGGCATCAGCGATTTGATTCTGCAGTTCGTCACGCAGACGGCTGACGAGTTCGATGCCACGGGAAGTGATGCGAACGAGCACCTTGCGGCGGTCATCAACTGCGTGAGTGCGCTCCATGAGGCCGAGCTTTTCAAGACGATCCACGAGGCCGGTGGCGGCAGCGGTGGAATGTCCCATCTTGCGGGCGATG
>JAPLUN010000073.1 GCA_026397715.1 Verrucomicrobiota bacterium | reverse complement strand
CAGCTGCGCCTGATCCACCGCCTTGTTGGCATCGATGTTGGCCTTGGTGATCTTGGTGTCGATGTCCACCTGCGTCTTGGCTTCCTTGGCATCTGCAGCCACGGCGTCTTTCTGGTGGTCCAGCGCGGTCTGGGTGGCGTCGTTTTGCGCGTCGATGGCCTGCTTCTGCTTGTTGCAGCTCACAGTCAGGAAAGTCGCAGAGGCAAGGATGAGGAATAGAAAGTGTTTCATGTGCATATATGAGGTTGGGTATTCAGAAATCGTCAGCCGGAGGGCTGGTCGATGTATGCACCCTTCCCCATGCCGCCCGGTCTGACCATGGGGTAAAACCCTACCTTCCCGCTCATGCACACGCCACGCGGCTGGCCGCTCACTTCCCCGCCTTCACGTTCCCCGCCAGCGCCCCCTGCACCGCCGCACACGCCTTGGCCGCAGCCACCTTTGAATCCGCCACCGCATCTGCTTTCAGTTCTGACTCCAGTTTCTTGAGCAGCTCCACCACCTTCTTCTTCGGCACCGTGGAGATGCTCTCAGCCACATCTCCCAGGCGCTCTGCTATCTCTTTTCGCAGCGCGGGGAACGCCACGCTGTGGGGCCAGAGCTTCAGCAGCATCTCCAGCACCGCCTGCTGCTCCGCCACGCTGAGTCCCTTTGCAGGCATGGGCGTCACAGCCGGTCGGCCCAGCCAGCGCACGCTGAGCAGGAGTTCCGCACTATGCCCTGACCAGAGGTAGAGCTGGCTTCGCATGAGCCGGATGTCATCCTCAGAGAGCCCGTCCGTCTTTGCCAGCGCGGAGCACTGCCAGAAGGGATCGCGGTTGAAATTACCGAAGGCACCCAGGGGCTTGATCAGGACATTCCACGAAAGTGTGCCCTTCTTCATGAGACGCGCGAGCAAGGGCCGCACCAGCACCGGCCCTGCCTCCGGCCCCATATTCTCAAATGCAAACAACGTGAGAGTGTGGACATACCCGTCTGAGTCATCGAGCTTCCCCAGCAAATCCTTGGCGTAGGGCGTGGCAGCCGCGCCCATGTTACTAAAAGCCAGCAGCGCCTTGGCTCTCACCTTGGCGTCCCGGTCATTGCTCAGAGAAAGCAGTTCCTTGGCAAAGACCGCCGCACCCGGCCCCATGCTTCCAATCACTTCCAGCATGTGGCTTCTCACCTGCGGGTCCTGGTCCTGCAGCAGCGCCAGCCTCAGACGCACATAGGGCTCGGCATCTTGGCCCACCGAGGCCAGAAATTCCACCATGCACAACTGCATCTCCGGGGAAGCCGCCTGCAGCGCAGACAGCAGTTCATTCACCCTCGGCGCAGCATACGCACGGATGCCCCAGAAGGCAGACGCCACATGGCGCATCATCCCGCTGTCAGTGGACTTGAGCAGTGGCAGCAGCGCCTTAAAAACCGCAGGCGCTCCCTCAGCCCCCACAGATGACAGCGCAAACACGACGCTCTCCTTCATCTCGGGATCTTGCAGCAGCGGCAGCAGGTCATTGAGGTACAAGGAGGTGCCCTTGCCGATCTCCCGCAGAGCCAGCACGGTCGCCAACCGCACCTCATAGTCCGGATCATGCAGCAGCGGCAGCAGCGCCTTGGCATGAGGCACGGCGTCAGCACTGTTATTCTTATCTTCCAGCAGAGTGATGAGTGCCGGCACCAAGATGGACGCAGCCTCCTTGCCGAGGAATCCCATCGAAGTCACCGCACTGAGCCTCGTACTGAAGCCACGACTCTGCAGCAGCGGCAGCAGCTCTCGCGCCACCAGCGGGGCTCTCTCCGCGCCGACATTCCGCAGCGCGTTAAAGGCCGGAAGCTTCACCCGATCATTGTCATTCTGCAGCATCGGCAGCAGAGCTTTGACGAATGCGGGCGCCAGCTTTGGCGCCGTCTCTCCCAGAGCCATCTGCCCCAGCACCTTCACCGTTTTGATTCTCACCTCGAGGTCATCATCATTCAGCAGCGGCAGCAGGTTCTGAGCAAAGGGCGCAGCATTCCTGCTGCACTCCAGCAGCGCATCCAGCACATTCTCTTTCCCGCCTCTGCCAGTGACCTTGAGAGAAGGCAGCAGCCCCCGCACCACCACGCGCACCGCTTCAGGGCTCAAGATCCTGAGCAGGCGCATCGCAGTCACATTCGCATAGGTACCGCGGTGCTGGATCAGCAGTGGAATAAGCTCCTTCGCATGGGCAGAACAGACCTCTGGCCCCATCATCTCCAGGCCCATCAGCCCACCGAGGTTTACGTTGACATCCGTATGCCGCAGCAGCGGCAGCACATCCTCCGCCTTCAAGCCCACTCTCGTCCAGTGCTTCTCATGGCAATGCCTGAGCACCAGCGCGCGCACCTGCAGAGAGGGATCCTTCAGCGCCGCACGAACACCCGCCACCTGCCACGGATGCGGCTGCGGAGACTTCTCCGCAGGCCCATCCTCCGCCCGCAGCGCATGCCCAGCGGCCAGCGCCACCACACACCACGCACCACGGAAAAGAGAGCAAAACACCATGCCGCATTCGAGCAGAAAAAGCCGTCTGTGAGCAAGCACGAAATGCATGCCACATGCCATAAGTTCGCGCAGCAGGCAACCCCAGCCCCCGCGCGCCACACCAGCATGCCTCCTCAAACCAGCCATGGCATTCCCCTTCACCCCTGAAGGGTCGCTCATCCCGGCGCTCTATTCCCGGAAAAACAGCCCCGTCAGCCACCTTCACTCATACCATGTCCTAGCATTTTTTAGCACATACTCATTGCAACTCAAAATACAGACCCAATCCGTACCGCATGCCCGAATTCACACACCCGCCGCACCGCCAGCCCCCTGCTGCCGCCCCCACCGCCGCACCATGCACCAACGCTGACCCCAAGGGCCTGGAGAAGATCCGCGTGGATGACGCCGATCCCCGCTTCGTGCAGCATATGCTCAGGCACCTGCGTTCCGAAGTGGCCGACTCACCCGTGGCCGCCGCACTGCTGGCGCATGTGGGCAGGCTGCCCAACAAGGTCACCCTGAAATGCCGGGAACGCGGCATGTCCCAGACCGTGACGGACAGGGACGGCCACGTCACCCTTCACCTCAATCCCCACGAGATGACCGGCGCCACCTTCTCGCACGAGTTCGCACATGTCATTCAGCAGGCGCACACGCACCACGCCCTGCAGCATCACCGAAGCCACGGCAGACAGCCCACAGGCGCAGACCTCGCAGCCGCCATCATGGCCGGGCGCGATGCCCTGCACCAGATCGCCCCCGTGAAAGATGAGCGCGACCCCGGCCCGGAGCACAAGGAAAACGAAGCCATGCGCGTCTCCAACATCGTCCATGCCGAGCGCACCGCCGCGCAGATGCAGGACCTCCCCGCCGCACAGCGCACCCCTGCCGAGTTCCGCCGCCGCCAGAGCCGCTGTGAAAGCGCCCCCAAACACCAGCACAACCGCCACCTCCTGCCTCCCGGCAGCCTCTACGGCGATTACGACTTCCACCACGTGAAGAAGCTCCTCGGGTTCTGAGTTCGGCCAGTGCGCCAACATGGAGCACCGATCTCTGGTTGCACAGTCTCCAAGTGATTCGCCGGATTGAATCAACCACGAAATACACAGAATGCACGGAAACTGAATCAGACTCAGGCTTCCGTGTATTCCGTGGTCAATTTTCAGGCTTCTCAAAACCACATACCACCAGATTCTAATATCTCTCCACTTGCATCTCAAAAACCAGACCCAAGACTTCCCTCATGAACCCGCGCTCAAAGCACCGCCCCCTCATTTTCAGCCCCCGCAGCCCCTGGGGCAGGCTCCCCCTGAAACACGCCCACCACAGCCACATGCGCGCGTCTGAGGACAAGAAGCCAGAACCCAAGCTGGACGCCTACGCAGAGAGCGCGGACGAGCAGAGAAAGCTGGAGGAGCAAAAGCGACGGATGGATCTGAAGAATACGCCTCGTGACCTGCAAAGCCAGACCACCCCTGAAAGAGCCAGCGAAATCAGGTACGCCTCCCAGGAGTTTCCCAAGACCCCGCGAATGCCAAAAACACCGTCCGAGTTAGGATTGGAACCAAACAACACTCCTCCGTCTGCGCCAGCTTCCGGGCCCTTTAAGCGCGAACATTCCATGGAAAATCTGAAGAGTTCAGGCGGGGCTGAAGGAGCTGTCGCAATGCCTGAACAAAAGCCGCTGGAGGCTCCATTTGATATTTACTGGGACAAGGATTTTAAAGGTCTGGGAAAAAAATTGAAGTGGCCTGGGGAATGAGATCTCAAAGATACAAACGCATGGCGCGCCGCCTCCCATCCAGGCAGGCACATCATCCCATTGCTGGGACAGGCTTAAACCAGCATGGTTGCAGCAGTTCCCATTCTTCAACTCGCTGAACGCCAGCTTCGTTGCCTGAAGGCCGTCAGCAGCGCTGTCACAATCCGCTTGTCACCCATCCGCCCGCCACTCATCATGGAGAATCCAACCCTTCTTCCATGAAGCAGTTCTTCGCGCTCGCCACCCTTCTGCTTCTTGCCACCATTAGCTGTGTTGCAGAAGATCCCGCGCCAGACATCAGCCAGAAGGCCCATGACGCCGCGCTGGCTCTGCGCAAAGCAGGCAAATACCCTGAGGCAGAACAGGCCCTGCAGGCGCTGGTGGCGGCACGCACGCAGGCGCTGGGGGCCGAGCATCGTGACACAGTGCTGGCCCGAAGGGATCTCGTGATGATGGAGATCAAACGACACAAGGATGCCACCGCAGCATCCGAGATGCGCGTCTTGCTCCCGATCCTGCAGCGCATCCTGGGTTCGGAAGATCGGAAGACGCTGGAGTGCCAGAAGTGGCTTGTTTATGCCACGTGGAACCAGGGCAAGCTCGACGAAGCCGAGCAAGCGTGCCGCAGCCTCATCCCCATCATGACACGAGTGCTCGGTCCGGAGGATGATGAGACCTTGAGCACACGCCAGACTTTGGGCAGCGTCTTGCTCGACCAAGGAAAACAGGCGGAGGCCGAAAAGGAATTCAGTCAGCTGCTGCGCATTCATGAGCGACTGCACGGCGCCGAGGCTGAAGACACCCTGAGCATCCGTTATAATCTGGCGATGCTGCTGATGAATCAGGGAAAACATGCGGAGGCAGAGGCCATGCTGCGTGGTGTGGTCGCCGTCCAGGTGCGGGTGCTCGGCCCAGAACACCCGGACACTCTGGACAGCCGCAACCTTCTGGCGGCGGTGTTCGACGAAGAGGAAAAATATGCCGAGTAGGAGGAGGAACTGAGCCGTGTGGCCGCCATTCAAACACGCACCCTCGGACCGGAAAATCCGGCCACATTGAGGAGCCGCGCGAACAGGGCCGGAGTACTGGCCATGCTGGGCCGGGCGAAGGACGCCGCGCAGGAGACCCGCGCCGTTCTGACCTTGCAGGAGCGGGTGCTTGGCCCGGAGAATCCAGAAACACTGGCCACCTGCTACAACCTGGCAAGGCGCCTGCATGAACAGCAGAAGCACCCGGAGGCCCTCTCCTATGCCCGGCTCGCCTATGCAGGCCACATGAAGCTGCTGGGCAGTGAGCATCCCAGCACCCAGAAGTGCCTGCGGCTGGTGCATCAACTGAGCAAGCCTGAGCCCAGGACCTGTGACGATGATAAGTGAGCCTCGCATCCTGGCACACCCTGATTTCCTCCCGAGCACGCATCACACCGGACACGCATGCCTCCTACCCACATCCAGCCACAATTGAGGAACTTGAACCCTCACGCCACGAAGAGCGCTGGCTGCTTCGGCATCAGGCCGGGGCGCTCCACCTGCAGCAGCAGCGTGGCGGGCACATGCCGCCACGATTCAGGCAAGGAGATGAGGTGCATGCCTGTCCCCCGCAGACAAACACAGACACTCAATACCACATTCTATTATAATATTATTTCATCTCAAAATTCGGACCCAAGACTTCCCTCATGAACCCTCGCTCAAAGCCACGCCCCCTCA
>JAPLUN010000605.1 GCA_026397715.1 Verrucomicrobiota bacterium | reverse complement strand
TCTTCGACCTTCCGAACTTTGGCATCCTTTAAAACCCTGCCATCGGTGAGCTTGATTTCAGGGAAAGCCATGCTGGCTTCATTGGTTCGAACTTTGTTTGCGGCATTGTTCATGGATGTGCCCAGGACTGTGAACTGCTCCAAGGCAGCTTTCAGGTTTTTCTCCCCGTTTTCCTGCTCTTGTTTGAGAGCGGCTGTGGTGGCGGCTGCCTGATCTGCTTTGATCTTGAGAGCTTCATATTTTTGCCATGTATCCTTGCTGTAAGCGAGGGCTTCCTGGGCTTGGGAGAGCTCAGGTCTGAGCTCCTGCAACTCTGTTTTGGCCTTCTCGATTTTGTGGTAGCAGTCAGCGCCGTAAAATGCGCCGCCGACTGCAGCCAGGAACAGGAGGATTTTTACAAAAGTCATGATGAGCTGGAGATGGTGAGAATGAAATCAGCGCAGATACTTTGCCTTATAAGCCTCGACTTTGGGGCGTAATGTTGTGACCGCATCCTGCAGGCGTGTGGCTTTGCTGTTAAGCTCGGTGACGGCCTGAGTGAGTTCCTTGTTGGCTTTTTCGGAGGCTTTCAGCTGTTCTTCCAGCGCGATGGCTGCGGCGGGTACGTTTGGCAAGACAGAGTTTATTTTAGCCTGATAGGTGTCCAGTTCAGCCCTGGCTTGATTGAGCGCGAGCTGCAGGTCAGCCTGTTCCTTTTGCAGGGCGTCTTTCTCTTTGCAGGAGCAAAGCAGCAAAGACACGGCAATGGCCCCGGCGACCGCCCATTGCGAGGGTGAGTTCCGCTTGAACTGAAGCGCTGCTGCCGGGGTTAAAACTAAACGGTCTGACTCATTAAGCATAAAAAATGAATTGAGGTTATACTCGGTTTCATCCGGAGATTTCAATTAGCGTCAACAGCATTGATCGAAGTTTTCAAATACCCCCACACCAAAAGACTGCCTGCGGAGTCTCTGTGGCATCATGTCAGCGCATGGCTGCAAGATGTCCCTTTGTCCTGTCGTTCGGATTCGTCCCATGAAGTTTCTCCCCTTTGCCGCTGCCTCGTTGCTCTTTGTCTCGCTTGCCCATTCTGCTCCGCAGGATGACCAGTATGTCCTCGGACCTGATTCGCAGGTCAAGGAAGGCGTGCCGCAGGGGAAGGTGATGCAGATGCCGGCGTGGACGAATTCGAAAATTTATCCGGGCACGACCCGTGACTGGTGGGTGTATGTGCCCGCGCAATACAAGGCCGAGACGCCTGCGAATGTGATGGTGTTCTGCGATGGCGGCGGTTTCGTGAAGAACGATGGCCAGTTTCGCGTACCGGTGGTGTTCGACAATCTTATCGCCAAAGGTGAAATGCCGGTAACGATCGCCATCTTCATCAATCCCGGTGTGTTTCCCACGACCAACCCAAAGGAGAAGCCGCGCAGCAACCGCAGCTTTGAATACGATTCCCTGGGTGATCTGCACGCCCGTTTCCTGATCGAAGAAATCCTGCCTGAAGTGGCCAAGACCTACAAGCTGACCGACGACCCAGAGGGCCGTGGCATCTGTGGCAACAGCAGCGGCGGCATCTGCGCCTTCACTGTGGCCTGGGAGCGCCCCGATGCCTTCCGCAAGGTGATCAGCCACATCGGTTCCTTCACCAACATTCGTGGCGGCTATGTTTATCCTGCACTGATCCGCAAGGCGGAGAAAAAGCCGCTCAAGGTCTTCCTGCAGGACGGCAAGAACGATCTCGACAACCAGTTCGGCAACTGGCCCCTGGCGAATCAGGACATGGCCGCCTCGCTGAAGTTTGCGGGTTATGATTTTCAGTTCGTCCTCGGTGAAGGCACGCACAACGGCAAGCACGGCGGTGCCATGCTGCCCGACACGCTGCGCTGGCTGTGGAAGAAATGAGTGTGAACTTTGAACATCCCATTTGAATTCAGAGCCATCATGAAACGCACGCTCCTTTCCCTCTGCCTCCTTTCCTCCTCGCTGTTTGCCCAGGACACCTCGCTGCATGACTACCTGATCGAAGGTGAGCCATGGCGGGAGGTCGCGGGTGGGTATGTCTTTACCGACGGCCTGTGCTGCGACGCGGCGGGCAATCTGTTCTTCACTGATGTGAAGGGTGGCAAGGGCATCTACAAGCTGGATGCCGCCACGGGGAAGGTGGATTTGTTTCTCGATAATCTGCCTGGGATCAGCGGGCTGCAGATCGGCCCGGATGGTCGCTTCTATGCCTGTCACAACAAGGAGGGGCGCATCATCGCCATCACGCTGAAGGGCGAAGTGGAGGTGCTGCTCACGGATGTGAAGTGCAACGACCTCGTTGTCAGCAAAACGGGAAACCTGTATTTCACGGAGACGCCGACACAGCGCATCCATCTCATCACCAAGGAAAAGAAGCATATCATCGCCGATGAGGGGCATGTGGTGAAGCCGAATGGCATCACGATTTCCACGGATGAGCGCACGCTGTTTGCTTCGGAATACGGGGGCAAGCACGTCTGGGCCTGGCGGATCGAAGACGACGGCACGCTGACCGGCGGCGCGCCCTACATGACGATGTGGCTGCCTGTGGGCAAAGAGTCCGCTGCAGGGGATGGCTCGACGACGGAAGCCGCAGGCCGCACCTTTGTCACCACCGAACTCGGTGTGCAGGTTTTTGATACCGCGGGGCGTCTGGCTGGGATCATCGCCAAACCGGAAGCGAATGGGAAAGTCGTCAGCGTTGAGTTTGCTGGCAAAGATCACGACATTCTCTACGTGGCCGGCGGCGAGAAGATCTATGGCCGCAAGGTCAAGGTGAAGGGGTATTTCGGGAAGTAGGACTCAGCATGCTTTTTTTCCCAGGTGGGGGCGTGATCCTTGCCGGATCAAGCATCCAGAGCTTTGCGCGTGTGCATCCAGCGATAGATGCCGGCAAAGCGAAGCATCATGATCAAGCCGAGTCCCATGATGGTTGCAGTGGTGAAAAAACCGATTTGTTCGATCATCGACAGCTCTTTGTTCACCCCTTGGGCCTTGAGTGTCAAAATCGGGACCAAGCCATCTCCTAATCGCGACATTCCCCAGCCCACAAAAAGCGCTCCTGTCAGAAAGATCATGACTTCATTCCAAGTCACCATTGCCTCCGGTTCTCCCGCAGGTGCTTCTTTGGAGGGAAGGGCCAGACGACAAATCAAAGGTGCAGCAAACCAGGTTCCAATCGCAAGAATGAGCGAGGTGATCAGGCCGGGCAGATACATGCCCCACTCCGAGGGCATCTGCTGGGCCACTGCACTCGATGCATAAAATTTGACCGTTGCATAGTAGGCTGCCGAGGCCGCAAGGCCCTCCAGCGTTTTCAAGCCGAAGTAGATCGCCACCAGTCGCGTGACACCGACTAGAAACTGCAAGGGGACGGTATTCATGGTCTGTAAAGGGTAGGAACGATCAGTACATGGTCGGCACTCGGGGAGCAAGACTGCTGGTGAAAATCTTGCCGACGCCGATCATCCTGATCCCTCCCACTTGCCCGCAGCCCGACACTCGTTAGCTTTCCGCTCATGCCGCTCGACACCATTAATTCCCTCATTCATTCCGAATCCGCACGGCCTGGCATCATTGCCCGCGGCTGGGTACGCACGAAGCGCGACTCCAAAGCCTGCTCCTTCCTGGAGATTTCTGACGGCTCCTGCTTCAAGGGGCTGCAGGTGGTGGTGGATGCGGCGCTGCCTTCGGCGGATCTGCTGCCGCGCATTTTGACGGGTGCTTCTGTGGAAGTGACGGGCGATCTGATTGCTTCGCCTGCGGCCGGGCAGAAGTGGGAGATGCAGGCGAAGGAACTGCGCCTGCTGGGTGAGGCGGATGCGACGTATCCGCTGCAAAAGAAGGGGCATACGCCGGAGTTCCTGCGCACCATCGCGCACCTGCGGCCGCGCACGAATCTGTTTGGCAGTGTCTTCCGCGTGCGCAGCAAGATGGCCTACGCCGTGCATCGCTTCTTTCAGGAGCGCGGATTCTTCTACGTGCACACGCCGATCATCACCAGCAGTGACTGCGAAGGGGCGGGGGAGATGTTTCAGGTGACGACGCTGAAGCCGAACACGCCGACGAAGCCCGAGCAGGATTTCTTTGGGCGTCCGACCTACCTCACCGTCAGCGGCCAGCTTCAGGGCGAGGCTTTTGCCTGCGCGCTTGGCAACATCTACACCTTTGGTCCCACCTTCCGCGCGGAGAACAGCAACACCACGCGCCACGCGGCGGAGTTCTGGATGATCGAGCCCGAGATGGCCTTCTACGACCTCGCAGCCGACATGACGCTGGCGGAGGAGCAGGTGCGCTACCTCGTGCAGGCCATGTTTGACGAGTGCCCGGACGAGCTGGAGTTCTTCAACAAGTTCATCGACAAAGGACTCATCGAGCGGCTCAAGCAGACCCTGGCGAAACCCTTCGAGCGCATCAGCTATACCGATGCCGTGGAGATCCTGCTCAAGAGCGGACGCAGCTTTGAAAATCCCGTCGTCTGGGGCGAGGGACTGCAGACCGAGCATGAGCGTTATCTCGCTGAAGAGCACGTCAAAGGCCCCGTCACCATCTTCAACTACCCCAAGGAGATCAAACCATTTTACATGCGCCAGAACGACGATGGCAAAACAGCAGCCGCGATGGACCTGCTCGTCCCCGGCATCGGCGAGATCGTCGGTGGCAGCCAGCGCGAGGAGCGCCTTGACGTCCTCGAAGCCCTCATGGCCAAGCAGGGGCTGGAGCCTGAAAACTACTCGTGGTACGCTGATCTCCGCCGCTACGGCACCGTGCCGCATGCCGGCTAC
>JAPLUN010000010.1 GCA_026397715.1 Verrucomicrobiota bacterium | reverse complement strand
GGCCATTGAGAGGGAGATCAAGCCTCTGTGGAGCGAACCCCAGCGGGTGCGCTCCCTGGTTGGCGACGGCTGGATCCGCTCTCAAGTAAACGCTATCTCCGGCTGAGGAACAGACCCGTTTTTAACTGATTGTGGTATAAGTCATTCCGGTGTTGACGTGCCCTCGTCGACCCGCTCGTATGGTGTGATGAATACCGCTTCTTTCTTCAGGATGTTCCGCTGCATGGTCGGATGTCTGCTGGTGGCTGCACAGATGACCAACATGCACGCCGAGGCATCTGCTGCATCGCGCAAATTGACAGATGCTGAGAGTGCCGCCCTTATGACCGCTGCGGAAGCGCTGCAGAAGGGTTTTGAGAACGGTGATGCGGACGTCATCATCCAGGGCACCTGCAAGGTCATCACGAAAATCATTCCCCAGGAGCAGTTTGAGCAGCTCACGCGACAGGCGATGGTGTTGATGAAGGACATCAAGTTTGAGTCAAACGCGTATGGCGAGCCCACCGAGTGCTGGAAGGTCAAGGATGGCGAGCTTTGCTTCCTGCCTCGCAAATCGGTGATGGTCGCTCAGGGCAGGCGGGTCAGCAGCGTGGCTTTTTTCATCTGTGTGCTGGAGGGCGGGAAGTGGACGTTTCTTGACAATGCAAGCGTGAGCAAGAATCCAGATCTGCTTTGGCAGCTCTTTCCAGAACTCTCCAAAGACGCGAAGCTGCCGCCAAGCGAAGTTAAATTGCTGGAGTAGCAGGCTCGTGCCAGGAGGGGTTTTCCAAGGAAAGTTGCCGCCACGTGCCCGCTTCTTCCAAATCCCACCTTGCTGCATCAGCGGCCTTGTCCTAGTTGCGGCATGATCTCGATGAACATCATCGCTACGCTGCGCACGTGCTACACCGATAAGTTCGGAGTGCCACGGCAGTCCGGGCTGGTGCCCAGCGCATGGGGTGTGGTGGAGTTTGAGCCGGCGTATCGGCGCATGGAAGCGGTGCGTGGCATCGAACAGTTCAGCCACCTGTGGCTCATCACGCAGTTTCATCTGGTAACCGAAGAGCCGACATCGCTCACCGTGCGCCCGCCACGTCTCGGGGGCAATGAACGGCGCGGGGTGTTTGCCACGCGCTCGCCCTTTAGGCCAAACCGGCTGACCCTCAGCGTGGTGAAGCTGGATCGCGTGGAACTCGAAGGTGATGCAGCGCCACGCCTGTTTGTCTCAGGCGTCGATCTTGTCGATGGCACGCCCATTCTCGACATCAAACCCTACGTGCGCTTTGCAGATTCGCTGCCTGATGCGCGCAGCGGTTTCGCGGATGAAGCACCGCAGCGGCTGCCCGTACGCTGGGACTGCGACAGCCATGTGCCGGATGACGTGCGTGTGATCATTGACCAGTCGCTCGCCCTGCAGCCACAGCCTGCTTACCACGACGACGAAGCGCGAGAGTATGCCACGGAGATCGCCGGTTGGCGCGTGCGCTGGGCAGCGACGCTCGCAGGCGCATGCGTGAAATCGTGCGAGTGGGTGGGTTGAGTCTTGGCGCTTTCATCCTTATGACCGACACCGAACTTCCCATTCGCGCCGCTACGGAAACAGCCATCACCCACGGCATCACGCCGGACCGCTGCGACATACTTCAAAACGGCAGCACGCTGGTGCTGCGCCTCACGGAGACGCTGGTGGCACGCGTGGTGCAGGATGTGGACGGGCCTCGGCAGGGCACGGAGTGGTTTGCGCGGGAGAATGCCATCGCCCACCATCTGACGGAGAACGGCGCACCGGTGATCCCGCTGCATGCTGATCTCCCGCCGGGACCCCATGAGAATCTGGGTTATCCGATGAATTTTTGGCAGTTCGTCACTCGGGTGGATGCTGAGCCTGATCCTCGCCAGATCGGCCGAACGCTGCACCAATGCCACGACATCATGCGCCGTTTTGCGGTGCCTCTTCCAAAGCTGGCGATCCTCACGGAAAGCCTCGCGATTTTGCAGGATCGTGACCTGTTTCCTACAGCCACGCAGCAGATGCTGAGGGATCACCTCACGCGCTCCATCGAGGTTCTCAGCCGCTATCCGCATCAGGCTCTGCATGGAGATGCCCACATAGGCAACCTCATGAACACTACGCGCGGCTTGCTGTGGACGGACTGGGAAGACACCTTCGCGGGGCCCATCGAATGGGATGTGGCCTCCATCATCTGGAATGCGCAGATTTTGGAAGAGGACCACGCCACGGTGAAGGCGATATGTGATGCGTATTGCGAGGCAGGCGGGAGCATTGACGCCTGCGCCTTGCAGCAAAGCCTCATCGGCCGCGCGGCTGTAATGACCGCCTGGTATCCGATCCTCTACCCGAATCCAAATGAGGAGCGGCAGACAAGGCTGCAGCGCCGGATTGACTGGCTGCATGATCAGTCTGTGATTTGACGCATTGGCGAAAAAGTGTCTATTTTTTGTCACCGCGCATGCGGCGGCGACCACTGGAGGATGACATGAATACTGCAACACTCATCCCTGGAACTACAGACGACACCCAACTCGTGGAACTCAGCCTGCTGGGCGACACACGGGCCTTCAGCCGCATCGTGGAGCGGCACCAATCCCTCGTCTGCGGGCTGGCCTACAGCGCCTGCGGCAATGTGCATGTGAGCGAAGACCTGGCCCAGGAAACCTTCATCACCGCCTGGCAGCAGCTGCGCAATCTGCGTGATAAGGGCAATCTTCGCGGCTGGCTCTGCGGCATCGCGCGTCATGTCATCCATAATTTCCTGCGCCGGCAGCAGCGCACGCCCACAGCAATGGCGACTGAGCTGGATGAGGTGATGCATCCGGCATCAGGCGAACTTTCGCCCGATGAGTGCGCAATCAATGAACAGGAAACGGCGATGCTCTGGGGCGCGCTGCAGACCCTGCCATCGAATTATCGAGAACCCATGGTGCTGTATTATCGCCAGCAGGAATCCGTGGGAGCGGTGGCGGAGTCGCTGGGACTGTCTGAAGACGCGGTGAAGCAGAGGCTGGCGCGTGGCCGTGCGATGCTGGCGGAGCATGTGGAGCGCAGGCTGGGAAACTCACTGCGTCAGACCATGCCCACCGCAGCCTTCACCTGCGGCGTGCTCGCGGCGCTGCCGCTGGCCACCACGTCTGCATCCGCCGCCACGGCCGGAGTGACGCTAGTCAAAGGTGGCGCAGGCGGCAAGACCTTCCTTGTCCTTTTGGTGAACGGAGTGCTGAGTCCACTGCTTGCTTTTGTGGCCGCAGGCATCGGCTACAAGGTGAGCATGGACAGTGCACGGTCCGTGCAGGTGCAGCGGATGATCAAGAAGTTATTCTTGGTTCAGCTGGGGGGTATCCTGTTTTTCTGCGCATTCACGGTGGCGCTCATATATAACGGCCAATGGCTGGCTCTGCACCATCCTGCAACATACGTCACACTGCTGACGGGCATGATCGCTGGATGTCTGTTGTTATGTGCAGGTGGTTTGGTATGGGCTCTTCGGCAAAACCGGAAAGTGGCATCCCAGGAAGCGGCGGTCAAAGAAGCACCAAGTCTGTCCGTCGGAAAATGGGGCGTGCCAGAGCTCGAGTATCGCAGCAAATTGACGCTGCTGGGACTGCCCTTTGTGCACATGCGATTGGGCCGGAAACGCGGTGAGCTTGTCCGCCCCGTGAAGGCATGGTTCGCGGTGGGGGACTTTGCCATCGGTGTGATCGGGGCTTTTGGTGCCTGCACCATCGCGCCCATCAGTCTGGGGGCCTGTTCATTGGGACTGGTCTCATTGGGCGGACTGGCGACAGGCGTGGCTTGCTGGGGTGGCCTCGGAGTCGGTGTATGGGCCATTGGTGGCTGCGCGCTCGGCTGGAACGCCTACGGCGGCTGTGCCGTCGGCTGGGAGGCGGTGCAGGGCGCTTTGGTTGCCGCTCGTCATTATGCACTGGGCGACGTGGCTGTGGCGCAGCATGTGAATGATGCTGCTGCCAGGGCGGTGATGAACCAGAGTGTGTTTTTCCAGTTCACCCGCCAGGCGATGAAATACGCGGTCCTGTTCAATATTTTCTGGTTCCTGCCGCTAGTAATGCTCTGGCGCAAATCATGGCAAATGCGGCGCCAGGCGGGCATGGCATAGCACCGGGTCAGTTGGGTTTCACTGCCGCCAGTCCTGGCACTTTCGAAGGATCATACTTCGTACCCTTCGAGACCTGGATAAGCGTCATGCGAACTTTGGTGGGAAAGAACTTTTCGGGATCAGGGCGTTTGTGAGCGTGGAGGTTGTGATCGTCTTTGATGACGAGGTGCATTTCCTTGATGCCCTGGTCCCAGAGGATGTCGTTGTTTTGCCAGAAGGTGGTCATGTCGAGGTCCTTCTCATGCACGCCGGTGGTCTTATAAGCGCCGGTGCCGATGCAGCCGTAGCCGTGGTTTTGGCCCTTGTAGGGAATGTAGCAGACGCTCCATGTAGTAGGTTGATCACCTGCAGGCTTTTCAAGAACTTCAAGCCGCACATGCACGGTGCCATTGCGGTAATCCACGGGTGCCGTCCAGTCCTTGGGGCGCGCAGCATTCAGCATGTCGCCTTTGACATAATAGTGCGACTGATTGGGCTTCGAATTCAAAGCGTCTTCCTGAGTGAATGTGAAGGTCACATCAAACAGCACAAACTGATCGGCACGGGTGAGAGTTGCGCCAAGGCAGAAGAGGAAGAGTGAGATGAGGAGGGTGCGAATTTGCATGGTGAGAATCATGGTGGCGGACGTTGTGCGGTCAATGCTGGATGCTGCTTGTGATGTTAATTCACACGCTGATCGCAACAGCCTCCGGAGTCAGACCGTTTCGTTTTAATGCGCTCTCATTTGCTAGTCCTTGCGTTTTGCTCCTCCACCTTCGCGGGTGAACTGATTCACGAAGATTTCACCGCTGCCGGCCTGCCCAAGGGGTGGACCACTGGCGGACGTGCCAACTCCTGGACCGTGGTGGAGGGCGCGCTGCAAGGCGTGTGCGCGAAGGATGATGATCACGGGCCTGCGGTTTTCGCGCCTCTGACCGGACGAGACCTTGCCGTGAGCTGCAAGGTGAAGCTCGACGAAAAGGGCAACTGCCTGATGCTCATCGATGGTGAATCCGCTTTCGGCGGCTCCGCACATTTGTTGCGCGTGTCCATCTATGGCAACACCCTGGCCCTCGCGCAGGATCGCGGCACGCCGGAGTCGCATATTCAGCAGGGCAAACTGCGCGCCGCACTTGCAAAGGAAGGGAAAAAAGTTCCACCGCCCACGGTGGAGCAGCTGGCCGATCCGCAATTCTATCGCACCGAAAGACTGGCCAGCGTGCCGCTGCAGGCGCAGCCGGGGACTTGGATCAAACTGGATGTGTCTTTGAAAGGCAACGAAGTGACCGTGGTGGTGAATGACACGCAGAAGCTTTCGGCTCAGGGCACGGTGTTTGATGTAGCAAAGTCGCGCCTGGTGTTTCTCATCGGTCAGGGAAAGAAACTGCAGATAGATGATGTGCGTGTCATCACGCCTTGAACGGCTGCCAAACAAAGCGGCGCAGGATGTGTGATCCTGCGCCGCTGCGGAATGAAGTTAAAAAATGACGATTACTTCGTCGTCGTGGGCTTGAAGTTCTTCACGAACTCCAGGCACTTGGTCACGTCAGGCAGGCTGGTTTCCCAGTCCTTTTCCCATTCGACATCCAGCGGGCCCATGAAGCCCTGCTCGGCATAGAGGTTCAGCACCGCAGGGATGTCAGACTGGCCGGTGCCCCAGATCATGTCCTTGGCTTCACGCACGCCGAAGGCTTCGAGGTCTTTGACGTGGCTGTCAAAGATGCGGCCTTTGAGAATCTTGATGGCGTCAGTTGGTTTCACGCCGGAACGCACCCAGTGGCCGATGTCGGCACAGGAGCCCATGCGGGCATCGCGGTCCTTCACCAAGCTGAGCACGTACTCGGGATCCCAGTAGCGATAGCTGCGATCAAGCGGCTTCTTGGGGTGGTTGTGGATCCCCATCTTGATGTCGTATTCCTTCACCAGTTTTTCAATGAGGTCGAAGGCATCGTCGGCAGGTTCGCTGACGACCAGGCCGACTCCCATGTCTTTGCAGAAGTCGAAAATCTTGCGGCATTCCTCCTCGTTGTTTGGCAGGCGCACCACGCCATAGCCCACGGGCGTGAGGCCCAATTCCTTGAGCTTGGCCTTCACCGGAGCACGCTGCTCCGCCGTGGTATTGTGATCGAACTTGGACTTCGGATCGGCCTTGGAAAGCAGATGGCCGGGGAAAAACTCCACCGTCTTGCCACCAGCGGCGGCGATTTTTTCGAGAGCCGTCATCAAATCAAACGACTTGAAGGTGTAGGCTTGGCAGCCGGCATAGAACTGGCCGACTTTGGCGCTTTCGGGCAGGGTTTGACCAGCCACAGCCAGGGAGGCCGTGCCGAGAAGAAGGGAGAGGAGTGTCGTTCGAATCATGGGGAAATTTGAACGGCAGGCCTGCGCACTTCTTGCAAGCTCGGATGCAAGCAGCTTGCCATGCTTCAAAGCGAAGCAAGACCGGCACCTCTCAAGATTCGGCATTGTATTCAAGGAGTTTGCTTGCGTGGCGGCGCGGTGAGCTCATTTTCCCACATATGAAAATCCTGAAGCCTGTTTTTCTCACTGCCGTTTTTGTCCTTGGTTTGTGCTTGGAGGTTTCAAAGGCTGCGGATGTGAAGGGTGGCAAAGACCATCCGTTGCTCAAGCGCTACGAAGGCTCCACACTGGTGTCGTATGAACAGAAGAACTACGATGCGCTGAAGATGGCGATGGAGTGCATCGTCTTCGATTACAACGAAGGAAAGATGAAGCCCTTCAAGAATGTGGAGGTCGAAGGGCGCAAGACCACGCTGTTTTACAATCTGCCTGCAGGCATCGGTACACTGGAGGGCGAGCGCCAGTATGAAAATGAACTTAAGGAAAAAGGATTCGAGATCCTCTTCCGTGCCTCGGGTGAGGAGATCGAGAAAAACAAAGGCAACAATCTGGCAATGGAAGTCTATGGCATGACGCCGGAGAACACAAACCAGGATCATCCGCAGATCATGGCGATGCAGGGACCGGACAAGACGAAGTCGCACTACCTCGCCACCCGCCTCTCACGTCCTGAAGGGGATGTGTTCTGCTCCGTCTGGTCATTTGAAGCCTCCTGGACCGCTGCCTCGCTGAAGGTTCCTGAGAAGAGCACCCTTGTGCGTGTGGACATCTGTGAAGTGAAACCGATGGAGCAGAAGATGGTGCTGGTGAAGGCGGCAGAAATGGCCAGCCAGATTGCCCTCAATGGCAAGGTGGCCCTCTATGGCATCCAGTTTGACACCGACAAAGCCACCATTCGTCCGGACTCCGAAGCCACGCTGGCGGAGATAGCCAAACTGCTGGAAGAAAAGGCGGACCTGCGCGTGCTCGTCGTTGGTCACACGGATACGGAAGGCAGCTTTGAGTACAATCGCAGCCTGTCACAGAAGCGCGCTGATTCTGTGGTGGCGAATCTGGCGGACAAAGGCATTTCCAAAGAGCGGCTGTTTCCGGTGGGAATTTCCTTCGCTTCTCCTGTGGCAACGAATGCCACCGAGGAAGGCCGTGCGAAGAACCGCCGAGTTGAACTCGTGGACATGGGCGCGGCGAAGGCCAAGTGAAAACGTGTGCCCGCGCTCTGTTTGTGAGTGTTATCGGAGCGCAACGAAGCCCCCCTCAAACAGCACGCATATTTGCTCTGCGTGGATGACCTGCACCTGGAGTTTGAGATGCGCTTTGCCGGTGCTTTGAAAGACTGATTTGAACGCTGCCAGTGTGGTATCATCCGGTCTCATACAAACGGCACGGAGCATTCCTCCCACCGGGCGCTTGTAGCGGATATTGCTTTCGCGGATCACGATGTGTGCATTGCGGTCGCCCAGTTGCAGCCAGAGCATGGCATAGCCGGTCAGGGTGGTCAGTGCGCTGAGGCTGCCGCCGAAGGCGGTGCCGAGATGATTGTGATTCGGCTCCAGCGGTGCCGTCACCACAAGCTGTGTGTCGTCGTAGCTTTCAATTCTCACGCCCATGGCTTGCGTGAGCGGGATCTGCTCATGCAGGAAGCGTTCGGTGTCACGCAGAAGGTCATCGTTCATGGATGCGGAACTGTGGGGATGCCGCGCGAATTCGCAACGATCTTCGCGATAGGCCGGGGCTTTCAGATCGTTCTCACGCCACTCAATCACCATGAAATCTCTCTCGCTTCTCTTTGCCGTCGCTCTTTGCCTGGGCCTGCCTGCCAGATTGCTGGCCGAGCTCTCGCTGCCGCATTTTTTCAGCGATCACATGGTGTTGCAGCGCGAGCGAGCAGCGGCGATCTGGGGCACGGCGACACCGAAATCCGAGGTGACGGTGAGTTTTAAAGGCAAGACCGCCACTGCCACGGCCGATGAACAAGGTCATTGGCATGCAGCAATCCCGACAGGCGCAGCCGATGCTACGGGCGCGGAACTGACGGTCAAAGCAGGTGCCGACATTGCAACGATCAAGGATGTGCTCGTCGGCGAGGTATGGCTCGCTTCGGGGCAATCAAACATGTTTTACACCATAAACCGTTCGCCTGCCTACGCGGAGCTGATGACCAAGGCCAGCCACCCGGGCCTGCGCATGTTCAATGCGCCTCTCGTGACCGCAGAAAAACCGCAGGCTGACATCGCAGGCGAGTGGGCGCTATGCACTCCGGAAACGGTGCCGGGCTTTTCGGCCGTCGCCTTCTTTTTCGCGCTGAAACTGCATCAGGAGCTTGGCGTGCCTGTCGGCGTGCTTAAAACGTGCTGGGGTGGCAAGCCGGTGGAAACATTCACCAGCCTCGAGGCGCTGAGCACCCTGCCGGGAACGAAGGAGATGGTGGACAAATTGATGACTGAGGCCGCCGCGTATGACCCTGCCAGGGCTCAGGCTACCTACGAGGCCAGTTTGAAGAAATGGCAGGATACGATGGCTGCGGCCAAAGGAAAGCCTGCGGAGGAACGCAAGCGCCTCCCAAAGAAACCAGCCGCACCCAAGCCGCCGCTGGAGACTGAGGGCAGGCCTGGGGTGCTGTTCAATGCGATGATCCATCCCTTCGCCGGATATTCTCTTCGCGGTGCCATTTGGTATCAGGGCGAAGGCAATGCAAAGGCCGGAGCCGTGCCGTATGACCAGACGCTGCCGCTCATGATCCGCGACTGGCGCAAGCGCTGGGGTGATGACTTCTCATTCTACTTCGTACAGCTCGCAAATTTCCACGCTCCTTCCACTGCGCCCGGAACGCCGGATCCTTGGGCGCTGCTGCAGGACCGCATGCGCCACATCCTTGCTTCCACGCCCAAGACCGGCATGGCCGTCATCAATGATGTGGGTGAAGTAAGTGACATTCATCCGAAGGATAAAATGACACCGGGGTACCGGCTCGCACGCTGGGCGCTGGCAAAAGATTACGGGCGCGATCTGGTGTACAGCAGTCCGCTTTACAAATCGAGTGAAGTCAAAGATGGAGCTGTTCGTGTGACCTTTGATCATGCTGGCAAAGGATTGAAATCACGTGATGGAACCGCCCTGAAGCGTTTCGAAATCGCCGGTGCAGACCGTGTCTGGCACTGGGCGGATGCGAAAATCGATAGCAAGGACACTGTGGTGGTGAGCAGCGCCGAAGTGCGGCAGCCGGTGGCCGTGCGCTATGCCTGGGCTGCGAATCCTGAAGGCGCCAATCTCGTGAACAGCGACGACCTGCCCGCCTCCGTCTTCCGCACTGACGACTGGAATGATGTTGAAGCCGTCCCACCACTTACGCAGGCGAGCCAGGACGCCGATGATCGCCGTGTGCTGGCCGCCGAAATCAAGACGCTGAACGCCAAGCTCCAGGGCATGGACCGCAAAAGTGAGGAAGCACTGGCACTGCGAAAAAAAGTTCAGCAACTGCTAACGAAATTCAAAGCCACGGCTCCGAAAAAATAACAGCGCGGTTCATTTCGCCCACCAGGTCGACAGACAAGCCTTGGGTGTGTCAGGCTTGATCAACGTGTCCTCGGAGTAATGCGAGGTGTCGTTGAAGAGCATCAAGCGCGCACGCACTGGATCTTTGAAGTCCACGACATTCAATGCCGCCGGGTTTTGATCCAGATTGTCCCGATAGCGTCGCGGATCGAATCCGAGCAGGGAGCTGAGCAGCAGGCGGATCGTCGCCTTGTGTGAAACGACGATCAATGATTCGCCTTCGTGCTGCCTGACCATCTCCATCAGGGCCGGTAATGCCCGTGCGGTCACCGCGAGACCGCTCTCGCCGCCTTCGGGTGCAAAGGTGAAGGGATCTTCATCCCACGCAGAGGCTTCGGCAGGAAACTGCTGCTCCACCTCGGCACGCGTCAGTTGTTCCCAGTGGCCATGCGAGATCTCACGCAGGCCGTCACGTGGATGGACCTCCAGTTGGTGCGGTGCCGCCAGAATGCGGGCAGTTTCCATCGTGCGGTCAAGAGGTGAGGCGTAAACCGCTGCCACCGGCAAGCCTTTCAGACGTTCGGCAAGGCGGCCCGCCTGGGCGCGGCCTTCATCCGACAGTGGCACATTGGTGGCACCGGCAAAGCGATCCTCGGCAGTCAGAATGGTTGCGCCGTGACGAATCAGGTAAATGCGGGTGAGAGCCATGAGGCATGCCTATAGCACAGGCCATCCATGTCTTTCGAGCGGATTTGCATGGATGCTGTGTGTTGTTGTCCGGCTGCGAGAATAGGGGCAGGGGAAGTTGACGCACACCGGGCGTTCGCGTATCAGGGCGCGATAGTGAATACAGAACCCAAAGTCACTGTCGTAATGGCCACCTACAACTGGAGTTCGGTCCTGCCATACTCCATTGGCAGTATCTTGCGCCAGACGCGGACGGATTTTGAACTGTGGGTGGTGGGAGACGCCTGCACGGACGACTCTGAAAAAGTGGTGACTGCCATTCAGGACCCGCGTGTGCACTGGTACAATCGGGCGACCAATTATGGGCAGCAAGGCGGGCCGAACAATGATGGCATCCAGCGCGCACGGGGCGAATACATCGCCTATTTGGGGCATGATGATCTCTGGCTGCCGCACCATCTGGAATCACTAGTGGCCGCCATGGACGCAGGGGCAGACGTGGCATGGGGAGCTCTCTCATTCATCCTGCCAGATCAAAAGCGAGCCTTGATGCCGCACAATCCCCAGCGCTATCAGCCCGGCATGTGGATTCCTCCTTCCGGTGTGATGCATCGCAAAAGCCTGGCGCAAAAGGTGGGCGGGTGGCGGTCTTACCGCGAGATCACCATGGATCCTGAAGCGGACTTGCTGGTCCGAATGCATGAGGCCGGAGGCGTGTTTCGCTTTGTGCCCCGGCTCACCGTATTGAAACTGCCTGCGGCTGAACGAAAGAATGTCTATCGTGACAAACCCTGTCATGAGCAGGCGGCGTGGACGAAAAGATTGGAAGCCGGAGAGAACATTGAACAAGCAGAGCTTATAGAGCTGGCCACCCATCCTTTTCAGGCCGCAGGCACTTTAATAGGTCTTTGGTTCCGTGCTAGGGCGGACTTCTTCGGCAAAATGTTCCGAGGTTACAAGAAAACGGTGTTTGACCGCCGCCGTAAGTACAAGGGTCTCTCACCCAAATCCTAATTTTCATCCATGAAATCTGAACTTTCCGCCACGCCTGACCGGCAAACCGTCACGCCGCAAGGCCAGCTGGTCCAAACCCTGATCGATGGCGTCAAAGTGCGTCTTGCTGTCACTCATCCCGATGAACGTGGTGATCTGTGCGAGGTGTACAGCACTGCGTGGGACTTTGATGACGGCCCCATGGTTTACGCCTACTTCGCCAGCATCCGGCCTGGCCAGACGAAGGGCTGGGTCAAACACCTCCTGCAGACCGACCGGCTGTTTATGGCCATCGGTTCGTTTCGTGTGGCTCTCTACGACGACCGGCCGGATTCCCCCACCTATCAGAAATTGAATGTCCTGAACTTCAGTGACCGGAAGCGCGGCCTCGTGCGCATTCCGGCCGGAGTGTTTCACGCGGTGCAAAATGTAGGGCATGGGGATGCCAGCTTTATCAACCATCCAACCCGCGCCTACAACCACGCGCAGCCGGACAAATACCGGCTGCCGCTCGATACGCCGC